>SLBA01000044.1 GCA_007126575.1 Gemmatimonadota bacterium
ATCGCGACCCTCACGGCGCTGACCGCCGAGAGCGTGGCTCGTGCCTATCGGGACTTTCTCCCGGCCGAGGGCCTCGACGAGGTGGTCCTGACCGGGGGTGGGGCGCGCAATTCCGCCCTCGTGCGCCGGATCGAGCGGGCGGTCGACCCGCTGCCGGTGATCACGGGAAGCGAGGCGCTGGGGATCGATCCCGATGCGCGCGAGGCCGCGGCCTTCGCCCTGCTCGCCTGGGCCCACCTGCAGGGGATTCCGGGGAACCTGCCCTCGGCGACCGGGGCCGACGCCCCGCGCATCCTGGGGAGCTTCACCCCGGGCCGGGCTGGCGGCGGGGAGCCGCGGTGACGATGAGCCGGATCGCCGGCGACCCGGAGTGGGCGGGGCGCGCCCGCCGGACGTGGATGGTGCGATGGCTGTGACGCCGTCGCGTGGTGCCCCGGCGGGGATCGCGCTCGAGTGGTGGCTCGCGGGGGGGCTCCTGGTGCTGGTGCAGGCGGGGCTGATCGCGGCGCTCTTCACCCCCGCGCCGCACCCCGGAGGCGACAACTTCGGCTACCTCACCCTGGGGTACGCCCTGAGCCAGGGGCTGGGCTACACCGAACTCTGGGTGCCCGGAGCACCGCCGCACACGAAGTATCCCCCGGTCTTTCCCGGGCTCCTGGCCCTGTTGATCCTGGGGGGGGCCGCGAGCTGGGGGGCCTTCAAGGTGGTGACGGGGCTCCTGGTCTCGCTGGCGGGGATCCTGGTCTTCGTCTGGGCCGGGGGGCGGCGGGGTGCGGTGGCCGGGCTCGCGGTCGCACTGCTCACCCTGCTTTCGGCCGGATGGCTCGAAGCCAGCCGCTGGATCCTCTCGGAGCCCCTCTTCCTGGTCTTTGCCGTCCTGGCGCTCTGGGCCGGCGACCGGGCTCTGGCGACCGGACCCGAGTCCGCGGAATCGGGCGACTCCGGGACGGACGGGCCGCCGGGCGGGACGGGATGGGTCGTGGTCGCGGCGGTGGCGGCGATCCTCGCCTTTTTCACCCGGAGCGCCGGGCTGCCCCTGGTCCTGGCCCTGGTGGGGGCGCTCTTCCTGGCCCGCCGGTGGAGGCCGGGGGTGCTGATCGGGGGGGGCGCCGCGCTCCTCGGCGGCCTCTGGTTCCTTCGGGTTCGGGGCGACGCCGAGGGCGCCTACCAGTCGGAGTTCTGGATGGCGAATCCCTACGATCCCGCGCTGGGCACGATCGGTCCGGTCGGGCTGGTCGGACGCGCCGTGTCGAACCTGGTCACCTACACGGGAAGGGTGATCCCGGGGGAGTGGTGGGGTGATGCCGGGGGGCTCCTGATCGCCCTGGGGGTGGTGCTCGTGGGACTCGCCCTGGTGGGCTGGGTCCTCCGGCTGCGGCGCTCGATCGGGGTGGCCGAGCTCTTCCTGCCGCTCTACGCGGGGATGATCCTGATCTGGCCAGAGGTCTGGGCGGGCGACCGCTTCGTCCTCGTCCTCTACCCGATCCTCCTGTTGTATGCCGGGGAGGCCGTCGTGTGGCTCACCTCCCGGTCGGACCGGGTCTGGCTCCCCGTGGCCACCGTCGCGCTCGGGGCGCTCATCCTGGGAGGCCCGGCGGTGCCCGGCGCCCTGGAGAAGGTGGATCGAGCCTCGGCGTGCCGGACCGTCGGGGCGGCCGACCCGTTCCGCTGCCTCGGGGGGCCGATGATGGAGTTTCGCGAGGCGGCCGCCTGGGCCGGTACGCACCTTCCCGAAGGAGCGATCGTTCTGAACCGAAAACCCCGGATCTTCCATGGGCTGGGCGGAACTGTGGGCCACACCTTCCCCTTCACTCGCGACCCCGATGCCTTCCTGAGGGAGGCCGATGAACTCGGGGCGCGGTACCTGCTGGTGGATGCGGTGGATGGTATCTCGATCCAGTATCTTCCCCCTCTGCTCGGCGCGGCGCCGGGGGCGTTCTGCTGGGTCGTCGGATGGGGAGAGGTGACGGATCTGCTGGGGATCCTGCCCCCGGGCGAACGCGGAGGGGAAGACATCCTGGAGTGTCCGCCGGAGTACGGGCCGGTGGGGGCCGGAGCGGTACCGGTCGGAGACCGGCACCGCATTCCGCTGCTTCGCTGAAAAGCTCTGGCCGATGAGGGGGCTGGGGGGCGGCCCAGCCCGAGGTCAGCCGTCGTGCCTCGCGTCGCTTCCGGCCAGGAGCCCCAGCGCGGCCCCGTAGATGAGGTACGAGATCAGGGGGTCCTCTTCGCGATCGCCCTCTTCGAGCAGAGCGCCGACGAGGGGGAGCTTCTGGGCCGGGGTCAGGGAACTGAGCGGGCCCATCAGGCCGCCCCAGGGCGCGGCCATGTACTCGGCCAGCCCGGTGATGGCTCCGCGCAGCGCCGGGGGGCCGGGCAGAACCGGGTCGAGGATCGCGGTGTAGACCACACCCTTGCCGGCGCCCAGCAGGAGCGAGTCCGCCAGGTCGGTGGAGTCGTCGCGATCTCCGACGAGGGCCCGCAGGCCCGAGGCTATCGCCGCAGCGCCCGCGCCGGCGAGCGCCCCCCGCAGGAGTCGGCCGGCCCCGGGACGCCGGCGGGCGGCCCAGCGGCGCAGTGCGGTGCTCGCGGCGGCTGTGAGAGCGGCCGCGAGCGCCTGGTTCAGGGCGAAGGGGGTGCCGTTCGAGGAGGGGAGGGCATCGCCGATGCGATCGACCGCGTCGGTGACCGAATCTTTCAGGGAGTTCGTCTTGCGGGCCATGAGGTTCCTTTCCGTCCGAATGGAGGTCGTAGCTGTATGACGGTGACGCCGAGGGCGCAGCTTCACAAGGGTCGGGGTGACGCGTCGAGCACCATGAGCCGACAGCGGAGGCTTCGCTCGGGCATCCTCGCGGCTCTCGTCGCGGGACTGATCCTGGGCTGGGCGCTGCCCGCGGCGGCTCAGGATCCTCCCCCCGACCTGCGCTGGTACACCTTTGACACCCCACATTTCCAGGTCGTCTTCCACGAGGGCCTCGACGAGGTGGCGGCGCGTGCGGCCGAACGGGGGGAACGGGCGGTGGAGCGACTCGAGGGCTTCGGGACCCGGCCGGACCTCCGGATCCAGATGGTGGTCACCGACCACATGGACCTCTCGAACGGCTTCGCCACCTCGATCCCATTGCCCCGGGTCATTCTCTGGGCGCGGCCTCCCCTCGGCGGGCTGGGTCCGATTCCCTTCGACGACTGGCTGGAGCTGCTCGTCACGCACGAGGTCGTGCATGTCCTTCATGGCGAGATGACGGGTCCGCTCGGGCGGGCGGGTCGAAGCGTGCTGGGGCGAGCGCCCCTGATCTGGCCGCTCTTTCCGGCCTTCACCCTCCCCTCGTGGGCGATCGAGGGGGTGGCGGTGCAGGCCGAGTCGGCCCTCACCGACGGGGGCCGGATCCACGGGACCCGTCTCGAGGGGGTCGCGCGGGCGCAGGCGCTCGAGGGGCGGCTGGAGCGGATCGACCAGGTCGTGGGCTCGACGGGGGTCTTCCCCGGCGGGGAGCGTCCATACGTCTACGGGGCCCTCTTTCACGAGTACCTCACGGACCGTTTCGGGGAGGCCGTCGTCGGCGCCTACTTCCGTCGCCAGGCCGAGCGCCTGAACCCGTACCGGCTCGACGCTACGGCGCGCGAGATCTTCGGACAGTCCCTCGCGCAGCTTCATGGGGAGTGGCGGGAGACCGTCCTGGTCGAGGCCGAGTCGCGGGCGCGGGGTGTGGCCGAGCGGGCGCTGGCCCCCGGCCCGGACCTGATCACCCGGAATGCCCGCTTCGCCCTCTTCCCCCGATTCGAGCCCGGGACCGGAGCTCTGGTCTACGTGTCTTCGGACGGCCGCACCGAATCGGCGTTGGTCCGCCGGGCCCCGGGGTGCGACCGACCCGGGCCCGAGGAGGCGTCGGGGGGCGTGGCGGGCGCCGAGGCGTCGAACTGCGAGGAGGAGCGGCTTCTTCCCCTCCACCTCCTGAGCCCGCCCACCCCGATGCCCGATGGCTCGTGGAGGATCGCGCAGCCGGAGTTCGTGGATCGATACCGGGTGCGCAGCGATCTGTGGGCGGTGGATGCGGTGGGGAGGCGGACGGTCCTGACTCGGGGCGCACGGATCGCCGGGGCCGACGCCCGCCCGACCGACGGAGCGCTGGTGGCCGTCGTCGAGGTGCCCGGAACGCACCGGCTCGCCCTTCTCGATTCTACCGGGACCGAGATTCGCGAACTCGCCGGCCCCGACCCGGGGGTCCTGTGGACCCATCCCCGCTGGTCTCCCGGTGGGGAGTGGATCGCGGTCGGACGATGGCGTGCCGGCGGCATGTGGGAGATCGTGATCCTGAGCGCCGAGGGAGAAGAGCGCGCGGTCGTCGACCGGGGGCGCGCCCCCGCGTCGGGGCCGGCGTGGGCGCCCGACGGCGACTGGCTGGTGTGGAGTTCGGAGCGGACGGGGGTCGCGAACCTCTTCGTCGCCGCGATCGACGGCGCGGGGTGGGCATCCGAGGTTCGTCAGCTCACGGACCTGGTCACCGACGGCGCCTTTCCCGAGGTGTCGCCCGACGGGGACCGGATCGTCTTCTCGTGGCTGAGGGCGGGGGGATGGGAGCTGGCCGGACTGCCCTTTCGGCCCGACCGCGCCTTCGTTCCCCTCGACACCGACCCGCGCTTCCTGCCCTCGGAACCCGGGGCGATGGCCGAGGGGCATCGGGCGGCACTCGAGATCGACCCGCGGCCGTGGTCTCCCCTTCCCACGCTGCGTCCCCGCTATGTCGTGCCCTTCGCGCTCGGGCCCGAGTCTCTGACCACGGGGGCCGGGGAGTCGGTGCGGGTCCTTCCCACGGTCGTGGGGCTCTCGACGGGGGCGACCGACGTCGTGGGTCGCCACCGCTGGGAGGCGCGGGTGGGCGGGTCGGTCGGCGGCGAGGTGCGCCGATGGGAGGGGCTGGCGCGCTGGAGCTGGGCCGGGCTCGGAAACCCCGTGCTCACCGGAACCGCCGAGCAGCGTTGGCAGCCTCTGGGCCGGGTGATCGTCCTGCGCGAAGGGGAGTCCGTCGAGGAGGGACGGGAGCTGCTCGTCACCGCGCGGGAGCGGTCCGCGGGCCTTCGCATGGACGCAGTGAACCCCGGATTCCGAGGCGGCCGATCCGCGGGCGTCGAGCTGCGCGGCGTTCGGCAGGACCGGGCCTTCCTGACCCCCGACGGCGCACTCACCCGCGAGGGCCCCCTCCCGCGGATCCGACGGGATCTGGTCGATGCGTCGGTGACGATGGGGCTCAGTCGGGTGCGGGCTTTTCCGCTATCTGTGGGGCCCCAGGAGGGGCTTTCGCTCGTCACCCGCGTGCGGGTTCGGCGAGAGACGAACCTGCCGGCCGGCGCCGCCGGTGTGGCGGGACGGGACGGGGCGCTCGAGGACTGGGTCGGCGTGGCCCGCTATTTCCAGCCCCTGTCCTTCGTTGGGGGCGGGCGGGGAGAGACCGGGCCGGCTGTCCTCGGCCTGAGGGCTGTCGGCGGGTTGGCCCGGGGCCCCGGCGCGGGAACGGGCCACTTCAGCGTGGGCGGGATGGGAGACCGCCTCTTCCCGGTGCGGGGGACGACGGCCGGGGCTCGCGGTGGCACCCGGGCCTGGGCGGCCTCGGCGGAGCTGCGCCTGCCCCTGGCGCGGGTGCACCGGGGGTGGGGCCTCCTTCCGCTGCACCTGGATCAGCTCGCGGGCTCGGTGTTCCTGGATGCGGGGGCCGCGCCGGCGGGTGGGCGCAACGCCGATCCGATCGCCTCGGCGGGGGTGGAGCTGGTGCTGCAGCAGACGGCGCTCTTTCACGGGTCGGAGCGACTCCGGGTCGGGGTGGCGGTCCCCTTCGCCGGGGAGTCGGGACTGGCGCCGTACGCGGCGCTGGGGTGGTCGTTCTGAGATCAGGATCGTGCCATGACGGGGTCCCTCGGCGGCATGCGAAAATTCATCGCGATCGCCCCTTGCCCCACTAGATCTGGTGCCCTACTATCATGGCCCCCGCAAGATGTTGCGGTCTCCGGGAATGGGCTTCCACGGCACGTTCCCCGGAACCCGGGCCTGCTGAGTGGTTCTCCACAGCCGTCCCACAGTCGGTCCACAGTCTTTTCCACACCCGCCCCAGGAGCAGCGCACGATGGCAGCCAACCCCTCCCCTGCCCACGACACCGACGAGCCCCGGATCTTCGACGACCGGGTCCCCGATGACCTTCCCCCGGCCGAGATGACCGAGAATGCCCGCCTGGTTCTGGCGCGCCGGTACCTCAAGAAGAACGAGGACGGGGAACCGATCGAGGAGCCCGAGACGATGTTCTGGCGGGTGGCGAAGGTGATCGCCGACGAGGACAAGCGGCACGGGGCGTCGGAGGCGGCGGTCGGGGAGCTCGCCCGGCAGTTCTACGGACTCATGACGCGCGGGGAGTTCGAGCCGAATTCTCCGACGCTCATGAATGCGGGGCGTCCGCTGGGCCAGCTGTCGGCCTGCTTCGTGCTCCCCGTCGAGGACTCGCTTTCGAATGGGAAGAGCGGGATCTACGACACCCTGAAGTCGATGGCCCTGGTGCATCAGTCCGGAGGGGGGACCGGCTTCTCCTTCTCGAGGCTCCGTCCGACCGGCGACAACGTCCGGTCGACCATGGGGGTGGCGTCGGGCCCGGTCTCCTTCATGCGGCTCTACGACGCCTCGACCGAAGTGGTCAAGCAGGGGGGGACGCGTCGGGGCGCCAACATGGGGATCCTGCGGGTGGACCACGCCGACATCCGGGAGTTCATCACCTGCAAGGACGACACCTCGCAGATCACGAACTTCAACATCTCGGTCGGGATCACCGACGCCTTCATGAAGGCGGTCGAGAACGACGAGGAGTACGAGCTCTTCAACCCCCGCACCGGCGAGAACGAGGGGACCGAGAACGCCCGCGAGATCTTCGACCTGATCGTGCAGGGGGCCTGGAAGACCGGGGAGCCCGGCGTCTTCTTCATCGACCGCGCGAACGAGTACAACCCCGTGCCGGAGCTCGGCTCCTACGAGGCCACGAACCCCTGCGGCGAACAGCCCCTTCTTCCCTACGACGTGTGCAACCTGGGGAGCGTCAACGTCGGAAAGTTCGTGCGGCTCGACGCGCCCGAGGGGACGGCGCCCGAAGACCGGATCGACTGGGACGAGCTGCGCCAGGTGGTGCATCTGGCCACGCACTTCCTCGACAACGTGATCGACGCGAACCGCTATCCGCTTCCCGAGATCACCGAGCTGGCGCAGACGATCCGCCGCATCGGGCTCGGCATCATGGGGTGGGCCGACCTGCTCATCCGCGTGGGTGTGCCGTACAACACCCCCGAAGGCGTGGAGCTGGGTCGCCGGGTCATGGAGTTCATCAACGAGGAGTCGCGCAACGCCTCGGAGCGGCTGGCCGAGACCCGCGGTGTGTTCCCGGCCTGGGAGAACTCGATCTGGGGTCCCGACGAAAGCTGCGCCCGTCGACCCGACGGCAGCCGGGTGCGTCCCGAGCGCAGGCTCCGGAACTGCAACCTCACCACGGTGGCACCAACGGGAACGATCTCGATCTTCGCCGGCTGCTCCGGTGGCATCGAGCCCCTCTTCGCCGTGGCTTTCATGCGCAACCAGGCCGGGGCGATGATGCCCGATGTGAACGGTGATTTCGTGCGGATGGCCAAGGAGCAGGGCTGGCACTCCGAGGACCTGATGGAGCGGATCGCCACCGAGGGGCACATCCACTTCGACGAGGTGCCCGACGAGGTGCAGCGCATCTTCGTCACCTCGCATGACATCGCGCCCGAATGGCACGTCCGGATGCAGGCCGCCTTCCAGGAGCACACTGACTCCGCCATCTCGAAGACCACCAACTTCGCGAACGAGGCGACGGTCGACGAGGTGCGCGAGATCTACGAGCTGGCCTTCGCCCTGCGCTGCAAGGGGGTCACGGTCTACCGCGACGGGTGTCGCCCGATGCAGGTGCTCTCGACCGGCAAGACGGGAAAGTCCGAGGCCACCCCTGAAGCGTCGACCGAGGACCGGGAGCGCGCCCTGCAGCTCGAGCAGGCGCTGGCCGACGCCCGCGAGGAGTCGCACCGACTCCGGGTCGAACTCGACCAGGCGCGGGCGAAGGCCGCCTCGATGGACGAAGACGCCCGTGCGTCGCGCCACAAGCGTCAGCGTCCCGACGTCCTTCGCGGACGCACCATCAAGATGAATTCGCCCCTCGGAGACCTCTATGTGACGGTCAACGAGGATGAGACGGGGCGGCCCTTCGAGGTGTTCTGCACCCTGGGCAAGGCCGGCGGAGCCGCCATGGCCGACACCGAGGCGATCGGGCGGCTGGCCTCGCTCGCCCTCCGGTCGGGGATTCCGATCACGGCGGTGCGCGATCAGCTTCGCGGGATCTCCTGCGACCGCGCCGTGGGAATCGGGCCGAACAAGGTGCTGTCGGCGCCGGATGCGATCGCGCAGGCGATCGAGCACTACCTGGTCGAGCGCGAAGGGGTCCAGGAGGAGCTGCCCATCGGGACGCCGGTGCTTGGCCGGGAGGCGGTGGTGCGGGCGCGCACCGAGGTGGGGTCGTCACGTGCGGCCGCCTTCAAGGCGGACGACGGGGAGTCCTTCCTCGGAAGCTGCCCGGATTGCGGGACCGGTCACCTGGCCTACGAGGAGGGCTGCGTGAAGTGCCACGTCTGCGGGTACAGCGAATGCGGCTGACCTGACCGCGCAGCATCAGGACACACCGACCGGCCCGGGGCACTCCAGGAGGAGGGCTGCCGGGCCGGTCGCGTTTTCAGATCAGGCGCAGCGTCAGCGGGTAGCGGAACCAGTCTCCCTCGTTCGCCTTGACCGCCGCCACCACGATCATCGCGATCTGGTAGAGGGGAACGATGGCGAAGACGAAGAAGAGGGGGAGCAGGCCCAGCACCGCAGGCCCGACCAGCAACGAGGAGAGGAACACCATCACCCCCATCATGAAGACCGCCATGTAGACGAAGAAGAGGGTGATCTGGAAGTTCAGTGCCTCCCGCCCGTGGTGGTCGATGAAGGGATCCTCGTCGCGACGCATGAGCCAGAAGACCAGCGGCAGGAGGATACTCCCCAGGACCGGGACCACGTAGCCGCCGAAGCCCGCCAGGTGGCAGAGGATGCTCCAGGTGCGTGCGGAGCTCCCGGGTGCGTGTCCGGCATGCCCCGGGTTCGAATACTCATGTGCGTGCGTCATTAGCGGGTCTCCCGGTCGCTCGGGTGGTCGGATCGGAGGGGTTCGGCCCCCATGGTATTGCGGCGGCGGCCTCCGGGCTACCTTCTCACCTTCAGTGTTCACTACGGATCCGGCGGGAAGTAGATTCACCGGCACGGATCCGAGCCCCGCCGATCCAGAGGACTCGACCTGCCCATGACGCCTTCCCGCACCCCCACCGACTCCGTACCCGACCGCACGCGCCCCGAGCCCGACGAGGTCAGGGTGGCGGTCGTGCAGCCCGCGGCGATTCCCTTCGATGCTTCCGGTGCGGTCGATCGCGTGGTGGAGCTCGTTGCCGAGGCGGCCGCCGAGGGGGCTCGACTCGTCCTCTTTCCCGAAGCCTTCGTCGGGGGATACCCGTGGGGGCTGCACTTCGGCACCTCGGTCGGTGGGCGCAGCGATGCGGGAAAGGAAACCTTTCGGCTCTACTACGAGAGCGCGATCACGATCCCCGGACCCGAGGCGACCCGGCTGGCCGAGGCGGCGAAGGAGCATGGGGTGATCCTGGCGGTGGGGGTGATGGAGCGGCCTCCGACGCGCGGAGGCACCCTCTACTGCACCCTCGCGGTCTGGGGACCCGATGGAGCGCTCCTCGGAATTCACCGGAAGCTCAAGCCCACCGCGGCGGAGCGACTGATCTGGGGCGAGGGCGATGGGAGCACCCTTCCCGTGTTCGAGACCGACATCGGCCGGGTCGGCGGTCTCATCTGCTGGGAGAACTACATGCCGCTGGCGCGCATGGCGCTCTATGGGAAGGGGCTTGAGATCCACCTCGCCCCCACGGCCGACTCGCGGGATCGCTGGCAGGCGACGTTGCGCCACATCGCCCTGGAGGGGCGGTGCTTCGTGCTGGGCTGCAACCAGTATGTGACTCGCGGCATGTACGCCGAGGGGCTCCCCATCGCCGAGGAGCTCGAGGGGTGGCCCGAGGAGCTCTGCGCAGGGGGAAGCTCGATCTACGGCCCCGACGGGAGCTGCCTGGCCGGACCGCTGACGGGCCGCGAGGGCATCCTGTACGCCACCCTCGACATGCGCGAGATCGCCCGGCAACGCTACGAGTTCGATGTGGTCGGCCACTACGCCCGTCCCGACGTCTTCCAGCTCGTCGTCAATGAGCGGCCCCTGCGGTCGGTGCAGACGCGCGCCGAGGGGGACCCCGGGGGGGCTTGATCGACCCACGGGGGTGCGGCGAGCTTCCCGGTGGACGATGCCCACCCCAGCGGCGGAGGGTCCGCAGCTGGTCCCATCCGAGCATGCCCACGACCGAACGAGCGAGCCCATGACCCAGACCAGCCCCTCCCCGACCCGGACCGACGCCTACCTCGACGAAGCCGAGCGGTGGAGCGCCCACAACTACAAACCCCTTCCGGTGGTGCTGGAGCGGGGCGAGGGCGTGTGGGTCTGGGACGTCGAGGGTCGGAAGTATCTGGACATGCTCGCGGCCTATTCCGCCCTGAACCAGGGGCACCGTCATCCGGCGATCCTCGAGGCGGCCCGGGAGCAGATGGCGAAGCTCACCCTCACCTCGCGGGCCTTCCACAACGACCAGATGGGGCCCTTCGTGAGGGAGCTCTGCGAGGCGACCGGCTTCGACCGGGCGCTCCCCATGAACACCGGAGCCGAGGCGGTCGAGACCGCGATCAAGATGGTGCGGAAGTGGGGCTACCGCGTGAAGGGCATCGAGGACGGACGGGCCGAGATCATCGTCTGCTCCGGGAATTTCGCGGGGCGCACGACCACGATCGTCGGCTTCTCGTCGGAGGCTCAGTACAAGGAGGGATTCGGCCCCTTCACTCCCGGCTTCCGCGAAGTCCCCTATGGCGACGTCGAGGCCTTTCGGGGTGCGATCAACGAGAACACGGTCGGCTTCCTGGTCGAGCCGATCCAGGGGGAGGGCGGAGTGGTGGTGCCCCCCGAGGGCTACCTCCGCGAGACCCGGGCGATCTGCCGTGAGCGCAATGTGGCCTTCATGGCCGACGAGATCCAGACCGGACTCGGTCGCACGGGCCGCCTGTTCTGCACCGAGTGGGAGGAGGTACGCCCCGACGTCCTGATCGTGGGCAAGGCGCTCGGCGGGGGGGTCTACCCGGTGTCGGCCGCGATCGCCGACGACGAGATGATGGGGGTGTTCCGTCCCGGCGACCACGGCTCGACCTTCGGGGGGAACCCGCTCGGGGCCGCGGTGGCACGCGCTTCGCTCCGGGTGATTCTCGAAGAGGAGCTTCCGCGCCGCTCCGACGAGCTCGGCAGCTGGTTCACGGGGGAGCTTCGGAAGATCGAGAGCCCGCACGTCGACCACGTGCGCGGGCGGGGGCTGATGATCGGCGTGGTGATTCGCGACGCCTCGGGCCCGGCCCGGCCCTTCTGCGAGGCACTCATGGACCGGGGGATCCTGGCGAAGGAGACGCAGAAGCAGGTGATCCGCTTCGCCCCCCCGCTCACGATCGAGAAGGCACACTTGGAAGCCGCGCTGCTCGAGATCGCTCCGGTTCTGCGCGGTGAGGGTGTGGCGCTCTGACCCGCCGGGTCAGTCGCTCACCACTCGATCGTGCCCTCCTTCGAGGTGTCGACCTGCTCGGCCTTCCCGTCGCCCAGGAGGACCTCGTCGACCTGCGAGTAGAGGAACTCTCTCGATTTCGGGTCCCGGGGGTCGAGCCCGTAGTGGTTGATCAGCAGCGTCTGGTGCTGCAGCCACTCCCCCCAGCAGATGCGGCAGATCCGCTCCTGGATCGTGGTGCCGCGCTCGTTCCGAAAGGGAGGTTTCTCGAGGCGAGGACGCGGGGCATCGCACCGTTGGCAGTGGATCTCGTCGTCCCGCAGCTCTTCGGAATCGGTCATGCTTTCTCCCGCAGTGGGGTTCGGTGGACTCGGGGCCCGGATTTCAGTAACTTTCAAGACTGTACGTTGGGACATCCCCAGGGTTGTTTCCCTACTTCGTGGACCCCGGCCCCCCCTGGGGGGGTTCGGCCGGAACCCAGTCGAGATCCGTCGATGCTGAGCAAGTCCCAGTTGGAGCATATCGAAAAGAGGCTACTGCAGGAACGGGGGAAGGCCCTTCGTTCACTCGGACTCTTCGACCAGATGGCCAAGGCGGACCGGGAGTCGGGTGACTCCGACCTGGCGGCCTACACCGACCACATGGCGGATCAGGGGACCGAGGCCATGGAGCGCGAGAAGGCCGCGCTCTTCGCGACCAAGGAGGGGCGGTACCTCTACCGACTCGAAGAGGCGCTGCGTCGGCTGTACAATGATCCCGACACCTTCGGCACCTGCCATACCTGCGGGGCCGAGGCCGGATTCGAGCGACTGGACGCCCTCCCCCACGCCCGCTACTGCATCGACTGCAAGCTCAAGGAGGAGCGGGGGGAGGACTGATCCGGTCGGGTCAGCTCGCTTCGTCCAGCTCTTCCTCTTCCTCGTCGACCCGGTGCAGGGGGCTCGTGTCTCTCCAGAGCTCCTCGATCCGATCCCGCAGCGACCGGATTTCCTCTTCGATCGGTTGATCCTGCAGGTGATACCGGGCGGCGCTCAGGGCCCGATAGGCTCTCCACAGCGCGGATGAGGCCGGAGTCTGCTCATGGCTGCGGCGTTTCTCACCCCGGACTCGCGCGAGGACCCAGTCGGTCATCTCCTCGTCGAGGAGCATTACGTCGCCCTCGGACTTCGATTCCGACACGACGAATTTCTGCAGCTTCTTCTTGAAGCTCTTGGGCACGCCCGCAACGACGTACACGGACAGATCCTCTCTCTGTAGCATCTCCGAAGCCATTCGACCTCCGGTCGAGTTGAAAGATTCTATGTTCGGAGGGAGTCCAGAACCGCATCTCCCACCGCTTCGACCTGCCAGGCGCGGACGCCGGGCAGGGTGGACAGCGCATCGAGATCGGCGGGGGTCTCCTCGGCAATGAGCTGCAGGAGCGCATTGGGAAGGAGGGTTCCGCGGTCGATCCCAAGCTCTTCGGCCCGACGGTTGCGAGCCCCCTTGATCCGTCGAAAGATCTCTTCGACCTCAGGGGAGGGACGGCCACGCCCGGATCCGCGGGGTGGGGCCGGGTATCCCCGGAGTTGTTCATCGGGGACCCGGTCGATCCGAGCCAGTCGTGCAAGGAGCTCTTCCCCCTCGCTTCGGGCGAGCCCACCGTTCATCCCCTGCAGGTCGGCGAGTTCACCGACGGATCCGAACTCTCTCTGGACGACGGAGACCAGGACGGGATCCCCTACGACGCGGAAGAGGGCCTTGTCGCGCTCCCTGGCGATGTCGTCACGCCAGGCCAGCGCCTCACGGAGACGGTCCACCTGGCGCGGCTCGAGATCGCGGGCCTGCTTCACCCGCAGGACCGGGTCCTCGTCATCGTCGGTCGGGGAGAAGCGGACCTTCTCGAGCTCCCTGAACTCCTCTTCGGCCCAATGGAGGCGCCCCATCGCTTCGAGCTCGTCGCGCAGGTGGTCGGCGAGGCGCTCGAGATGGAGTGTGTCCATCGCCGCATAGTCGCGCATGCCCTGGGGCAGGGGGCGCTTTGCCCAGTCGGCCCGCTGGTACTTCTTCGACATCCGCACATCGAAGTACTCCTCGAGGAGCGACGAGAGGCCGAGCGCGTTGCGTCCGAGGAGCGCTGCGGCGATCTGCGTGTCGAAGAGGCCGGCCAGGGAAATGCCGAGGTCCCGGTCGAGGAGGCGGACATCGAAGTCGGCCCCGTGCATGACGACCTCGGTGCCGGCGTCCTGCAGGACCGGCTCGAGCTCTCCGGAGAGGTCCAGAGCGAGGGGATCGAGGAGGAAGGTGAAGGGTCCTGCGGTCAGCTGGACCAGCGAGAGCCGGTCATCGTAGCGATGAAAGCCCGCCGCCTCGCAATCGAGCGCGATTCGTGAGAAACCGCCGATCAGGCCGCGGGCCTTCTCCAGACCCTCTTCCGTGTCGATGTAGCGAACGTCCATTCCGGTCGGAATCTGTTTCTCCGGCGCCTGTGGGGTGCAAATGAAGTGCGGGCCGCCCCCGCGTTCAGCCATGGGGACGGACCGCCTGTCGAGCCTTGTACGCACTACGGCAGTAGAAAGTTCCCGATTGGACGTCGACGCCGCCCTCCCGGACCCGGCAGGTGCCGGGGCCCCGGGTTGTAAAAACCCGGTAGCGTCTCTTGCCCGCCCCTTCGAGATGGGACAACTTGCACCCAGCTTCGGCCCGCAGCGAAGCCCGCCTTTGTGAACCGAGCACCAGGGAGATGCATGCGCCGCACGAAGATCGTCTGTACGCTGGGTCCTGCCACCGCCGAATTCGCCACCATCGAAGCGTTGATCCGGGCAGGGATGGACACCGCCCGCATCAACATGTCCCATGGTGAGCAGGAGGGGCATCGTGACCTCATCCGAAAGGTTCGGGAGGCGGCGTCGGTCACGAACCGTCCCGTGGCGATTCTCGCCGATCTTCAGGGCCCGAAGATCCGGGTGGGGAGGCTCTCGGAGCCGGTCGAACTGGTCCCCGGAGCCACCCTTCACTTCGTCCCCGAGGGCCGCGAGGATGCCGGGGAGCTTCCCACGACGTACGCGGATCTCGCGAGTGACCTGGAACCCGGCGACCAGGTTCTCCTCGACGACGGCCTCCTCGAACTCGAGTGCACCCAGATCGAGGGGGATCGTGCGAGCTTCCGGGTCGTGAGAGGAGGGACCCTCAAGAGCGGCAAGGGCATCAACATCCCGTCGGGGAACCTCTCGGCCGCGAGCATGACCTCCAAGGACCACGAGGACCTCGACTTCGCCCTGCGCGAGAAGGTCGAGTTCATCGGCCTGTCATTCGTGCGCCGTGCGCAGGACGTCGAGGAACTCCGGCAGCGGGTCGACGGGCGCGCGCTGGTCGTGGCCAAGATGGAGATGGCGAGGGCCATGGGGGCGATGGAGGAGATCATGGCGGTCACCGACATGACGATGGTTGCCCGCGGGGACCTGGGCGTCGAACTCCCCTTCGAACAGGTGCCGCTGGCCCAGAAGCGAATCATCCAGCGCGCCAACTTCCACGCCCGCCCCGTGATCACCGCCACCCAGATGCTGGAGTCGATGATCGAGAACCCGAGGCCGACCCGCGCCGAGGCCTCGGACGTGGCGAACGCCGTGCTCGACGGGACGGACGCCGTGATGCTGTCGGGCGAGACCGCCGTGGGAAAGTACCCGATCAAGGCGGTCGAGGCGCTCGTGCGGATCATTCGCGAGATCGAGGCCAGCGGCGTGCTCGAGAAGGGTCCCCGGTACCTGCAGCCGACGCACCACAGGCAGAGGAAGGGCGCGACGTCGCGGGAGCACGCGGTGGCGTCGGCGACCGTCGACGCGGTGAAGCACCTCGATGCCCCGGCGATCCTCACGATCACCCGTTCGGGCTTCTCGGCGCGACTCGTTTCCTCGCATCGACCCACCGTGCCGATCTTCGCGGTCACGACCGACCCGCAGACGTTCCGCGAGCTGGCGGCGGTCTGGGGCGTTCGGCCGGTCCTGGCCAGCGACGTCGAGGTCAGCTACGAGTCTCTCACCGATTTCGGGAAGCGAGCGATCCTGGAATCGGGGCTCGGGGCCGCCGGGGACTCGGTTCTGGTCACCGCGGGCTTCCCCTTCCACCAGCCCGGAACGACGAACACGATGAGGGTCGAACATCTCTGACGCCACCGCGCCCCGCCTGACCTTCCTGGGTACCGGGACATCGTTCGGGGTTCCGGTGGTGGGATGCGATTGTGTGGTGTGCACCTCGAGCGATCCCCGTGACCGAAGAACCCGGCATGGGGCGCTCCTGAGCTGGCCGGACGGACGGCGCCTGCTGGTGGATACGCCGCCGGAGCTCCGGTTGCAGCTCGTGCGCGAGGGGGTGGGTCGCGTGGACGCGGTCTGGTACACCCACCTTCACGCCGACCACCTGCATGGAATCGATGATCTCAGGATCTTCTCGGTACGAAACCGGAGCCAGCTTCCCGTCTTCGTTCCCGAGGACGCCCGGGGCGGGGTCGAGCGCCGGTTCGACTACATCTTCGACCCCTCCGAAGTCCCTCAGAAGGGCACCTCGAAGCCCGGGCTGCGGCTGCACACCCTGCGTCCGCACGAGCCGGTCACGATCCTGGGTGAGCGCTTCACCCCGCTGCCGGTCCCGCACGGGCGTCTCACACCGCTCGGCTTCCGAATCGGTGAGCTCGGCTACATCACCGACGCGAAGCGACTCCCTGCGGCGACCCTCGAGGCCCTGAAAGGCGTGCGAGTGCTCGTCCTGAACGCCCTGTGGTTCGGCAAGCCGCACCCGACCCACTTCAATGTCGAGGAGGCCGTCACCGCCGCCGACGCGGTGGGCGCGGAGCGCACCTATCTGACCCATCTCACCCACCGCACCCCTCACCGCGAGCTTCGGGACCGTCTCCCGGACCACGTGCGCCCGGCTTTCGACGGGCTCACGGTCACGCTCGAACCCGATCAGATCACGGAGGCCGCATCATGAGTCCCCTCACCCTCGCGTACGGAAACCTCCTCGCCCCCGCCCTCGGTCCGCAGGGGCTGGCGAGCGAGCGGCTTTCGGGCGACCTCGCCCAACGGTTCCGGGGCGCGCACACCGCCGTCGAGGATGCGCGGAGAGCCGGTGAGCTGGGCTTCTTCGACCTGCCGGAGGAGGTCGAAACCCGTCGGACCGTCCAGGAGGTGGCCGACTCCTTCGGCCAGTGGTTCGAGACGATGGTGGTGGTCGGGATCGGAGGCTCGTCGCTGGGGGCCCGAGCCCTTGCGGACGCCCTGCTGGGCCTCCACTGGAACCTGGGATCGGACGAGGACCGGGATCACTATCCCCGCCTTTTCTTCCTCGAGAATGCGGATCCCGGGAGCCTTCGTGACCTGATGGACCGGGTGGATCCGAGGCGCACCCTCTTCAACATCGTGAGCAAGTCCGGTTCGACCGCGGAGACCATGGCGCAGTTCATGGTGATCGAAGGGCTTCTCTCCGAGGTTCTCGACGACGAGGCCGTGGCCGGGCACCTGATCTTCACGACCGACCCGGATTCCGGCGTGCTGCGGAGGCTCGCCAACGAGCGGGGAATTCCGGCGCTCGCCGTGCCTCCCGCGGTGGGAGGCCGCTTCTCGGTGCTCTCGTCCGTCGGGCTTCTGCCCGCGGCGGTGACGGGCGTGGATCTGGCCGCGCTCCTCGACGGCGCGGCAGCGATGACGCGCCGATGCGAGGATCCCGAGCTCATTCGGAATCCCGCGGGCCTCTTTGCGACCCTCCTCCATGCGGCACACACCGAGCAGGGTCGCTCGATCCACGTGCTCATGCCGTACGCCGATCGCCTGCGGGCGCTGGCCCTCTGGTTCCAGCAGCTGTGGGCCGAATCGCTCGGCAAGGCGGTGAACCGCGCCGGGACGCGGGTCGAGTCGGGGCCCACGCCCGTGGCGGCACTCGGGGCCGTGGATCAGCACTCACTTCTGCAGCTCCTGATGGAGGGCCCCCGGGACAAGGTCGTGGCCTTTCTGAGGATCCGGACGCCTTCGCACGAGGTCGAGATCCCGCGGCTGTACCCTGAAATCGCCGCACTGTCCTACCTGGGCGGACACGAGCTGGGGGCGCTGCTCGAGGTGGAGCGGAGGGCGACGGCCGAGGCGCTCCGACGGGAAGGAAGGCCCTCCATGACATTCGAACTCGAGCGGCTCGATGCACGGGGGCTGGGCGAGTTCTTCATGCTCATGCAGATCGCCACGGTCTATGCCGGAGCGCTCTACGGGGTGGATCCCCTCGATCAGCCGGGCGTCGAGCTCGGCAAGGAACTCACGTATGGCCTGCTGGGTCGCGAGGGCTATTCCGCACCCGAGCTCCGGGACGAGGACCTGGGGGGCTACTCCGTGTAGGGGACTCGCCGATGGTCCCGGCTCGGCCCGCCGGGGTTCGCGGCCCTCCCCAAAACTCGCTGCGGTGGAGCGTACGTCGCAGGGAACCCCGGTGATCGGGAGCGGTACCTGATAGACGGCCGCGGAGGAAAAACGTCCTTCCGGCTCGAAACAGTCGATCCAGAACCATCGGGAGACACGCCATGCGGGAACGGGATGAGACGCCATACTTCGTGATTGAACGAGAGGGTGGGAGTTCGGGGGTCGGGGCTTTCCTGGCCGGTGCGCTGCTCGGCGCCGGGGTCGCTCTGCTCTTTGCTCCCCGCACGGGCGAGGAGACGCAGCGGGAAATTCGGGAGCGGGCCACCCACCTGAAGGAGTCGGCCGAGGAGCGCATGCGCGAGGCGCAGAAGCAGGTCGAGGATCGACTCGACCAGGCGCGCACGGAGCTGATGGACCGGGTCGATGCCGTGCGGGAAGCGGTCGAGTCGGGGAAGGACTCCGCCCGTGAGGCGCGTGGGGAACTAGAAGAGAAGATCGAGCGCTCCAAGGCGGCCGCTCGGGCCGGCGTCGATGCCGCTCGCGAGGAGGCCAAGAAGAAAGGGGAGGCGTCGGACTGAGTTCTCGCCCCTGGTCGAAGATCTGGCAGGAGTCCCGGAGCTTTTCGAAGGAACTCGGGCAGCGCCTGGCACGGAGCGACCTCTTCTTCATGGCGGGGGCGATCACCTTCAACGTGATGGTGGCGATCGTCCCCCTCCTGATCCTGACGGCGGGTGTGGCCGGCTTCTTCGTCACGACCCGCTTCGGACAGGTGGAGCCCGAGGTCGTCGAGGTCGTGCTCGGCTATCTTCCCGCAACGGGCGCGAACGGGCTTCGGGAGACGGTGGACCGGGTTCTGGAGGGCCTGGTCTCGGATCGGACCGGCCTCTCGATCGTGGGTGGCGTGGTCTTGGCATGGATCTCGACCCGACTGGTCGCGAGCCTTCGGATCGTCCTGCGGAACCTCTTTCACGAAGAAGAGGATCGGGGTCTGGTGCGGGGCAAGCTCTTCGATCTGCAGGTCGTGGTCCTGGCCGGGACCCTGATCGTGGTGAACTTCGCGGTCACGATCGCGATCCGAACGGTCGAGGCCCTCGGGCTCGTCTTCCTCGGTCCGGAGGCGCGGGCGGCCGCGATTCTGCAGTGGGGCGTCGGATGGGGGCTCTCGCTGGCCTCCGCCTGGATCCTCTTTTTTCTCCTGTACCGTTACCTTCCGGCTCGGAAGGTGGCCTTTCGTACCGCCGTCGCAGGTGCCACATTTGCAGCGGTGGGCTTCGAACTCCTGAAGGGGGCCTTCGCCTGGTACGTGACGCAGGTCGCGGATTACTCGTCGGCCTACGGAAGCCTGGCGGTGGCGGCCATCCTCTTCTTCTGGATCTATTACAGCGCCGTGCTCTTCATTCTGGGCGGAATCGTGGCCCGGACCTACGAGGTGCGACGGGAGGCAATCATGGAACGAAAGAAATCCGAGGCCACGGGGTCGGGGAGCGCCGCCGGTGGCGCCGCCCTGATGATCCTGCTCACGATCGCGGCGACTGCCTTCATGGCGATTCCAGCCGGTGCGCAGAGCTTCGCGCCCTTCGGTGGGAACGGCAACGCCGGCGGCCTTCTGGATTCCGGTGACGGCGTGGTGTACGCCTCGCGCTCGCTCGAGCGCGAGATGGTGCTCGACCGGCCGCTGGTCGACCACGACGGGCCCTATGTGGTCGTGCACATCGCCGAAAACCGGGTTCTGGTGCTCGAGGGCACCGAGGTGGTCTGGTCCGCTCAGGCCGGGACCGGCCACGGCTTCCAGCTCGCCGAGCAGGGGCGGGAGTGGACGTTCACGACACCGGTCGGGATGTTCCGGGTCCTGCGACGCGAGAAGGACCCCGTCTGGATTGCTCCGGACTGGTACTTCATCCAGAACGGGATGTCGATTCCGGCGCAGAATCACCCGAGTCGCTACATCCCGAACACCCTGGGAACGTCGGCCCTGTACCTGGGCGACGGGATTGCGATTCACGGCACCGATCGGCCCCATCTCCTCCTGGACCCGGACCCCGAGTCCCGCCGGATCTCACACGGCTGCATTCGACTGACGAACGAAGCGGCCCGGCAGCTGTATCATCGAGTCGAGGTGGGAACGCCCGTCCTGATCTTCTGACACCCAGGAGACCGCGGCGTGCCGGATTCGCGTGAGGTCACATTGCAGGCAAGGGAGTGGGGATGGGTGAGCCGTCGGGAGGGCACCGCACGGTTGCGACGAACCGGAAGGCCCGGCACGAATATCACATTCTGGACCAGTGGGAGGCCGGGATGGTTCTCACGGGACCCGAGGTGAAGTCGCTTCGCGATGGGAAGGTCGGGTTCCAAGACGCCTTCGCGCGGGTGGACGGCGGCGAGGTCTGGCTCCACAACCTTCACATCTCCCCCTACATGCAGGCCAACCGCTGGAACGACGACCCGATGCGGACCCGCAAGCTGCTCCTGAAGAACAGCGAGATCCGGAAGCTGATCGGGCAGGTCGATGAAAAGGGGCTCGCCCTGATCCCACTCGAGATCTACTTCAAGCGCGGATACGCCAAGGTGCGGATCGCCCTGGCACGGGGCAAGAAGCTGCACGACAAGCGCGAGACGCTGAAGCGCCGGACGCAGGAGAGGGAGACACGGCGGGCGATCGACTCCGGGGGCCGGCAATGAGTGGGGGGCGAGGCCGGGCCGGACGGGGATCCACCCGTCTGCCCCGCGCGCTGTCGGCGACCGCCTTCCTCCTGCTCTTCCTGGCGGCCGTCGGGTCGAGCCTCGTGGCCCAGAGCCCGGAGCAGGTCACGGTCCGGTTCGCGGGGGGTGAAGAGGCCGAACTCGGCGTTTCGTCCCATCGGGGGTATCCCTCGCTCCGGGCGACCGAGCTCGAGTCGATGGGGTGGCAGCTGGGTCGCGACGGGGTCGTCCACCGCCTCCTGCACCGCACGGGCCTGGAGCTCCGCTTCACCCCCACCTCGCCGTACTTCCGCTGGGACGGAGAGCTCCTGCAGCTCGTCGAGGCCCCCTATGTCTTTTCCGGGGAGCTCTTCGTTCCCCTGCAGCTGCTGACCGACTTCTTTCCTGCGCTCCTCCCCGACGCCTACGCGTACGATCCGGACGCGGCCCTCTTCCGGGTGGCAGAAAACCCGGTACCCGGGGCTCCCGGAATCGCCGGCGTCAGGGATCCCGTCGAGGCCGCGGGGCCTGGCGAGGCGGAGGAGGGACCGGGTGAGCCGGCCGGGGATCCGGACCGACCCCCGAGGGTGGTGATCATCGATCCGGGTCACGGGGGAGACGAGCCGGGTGCGATCGGACCCGGCGGGGTGCGGGAAAAGGAGGTCGCGCTCGCGATCGGAATCGCGCTGGCCCGGGAGCTCTCCGGAGACCCCGACATCGAGGTCCGACTGACCCGGGACCGCGATGTGGCCGTGCCGATCTGGGAGCGGGGGGAGATGGCGACGGAGTGGAAGGGAGACCGGGTCGGGGTCTTCCTTTCGATCCACGCGAATGCGGCCCCGGATCGACCGGGCGTTCGGGGATTCGAGACCTACTTCCTCTCGGAAGCCCGTACCGAGCACGAGCGACGGGTGGCTGCGGCCGAGAATGCGCCGCTGTACCGAAACGGCCCCGACGAGGGCGACGGTCCCGACCCTCTCCTGACGGCGATTCTCCGTGACCTGAGGACGTTCGACCACCAGCAGTGGTCGTCGCTCCTCGCGGATCTGGTGCAGCGGGAGCTCGCGATCTTTCATCCCGGTCCCGACCGCGGGGTGAAACAGGGCCCCTTCGCCGTGATCACCAACGCGATGATGCCCTCGGTCCTGGTCGAGGTCGGATTCCTGACGAACCGCGAGGAGGAGCGTCTCATGATGCGCCCGGAGTTCCACAGGGATACGGCCCGGGCCCTCGCCGACGCCGTCCGGACCTTCTTCGACCGGTACCCGTCCGCGGGGCGCTGACGGGGTGGACACTGCGCAGACCCTCTTCGGTGCCCGGTTCTCGAGCCCGGTGCTCCTGGCCGCCGGGACCTGCGGTTTCGGAGAGGAGGTGGCCGAGGTCACCGATCTCGACCGCATCGGGGGACTCGTCACGAAATCGGTCACCCTGGAGCCCCGGTGGGGAAACCCGGCACCGCGGGTGGCCGAGATCGATGCCGGAATGCTCAACTCGATCGGGCTCGCGAATCCCGGTGCCCGCAAGGTTCGAGAAGAGAAGCTGCCCTGGCTGCGCGACCATCTTCCGGGGGTGCAGGTCCTGGTCAGCGTGGCGGGCCACACCCCCGAGGAGTACCTGAACATCGTCGAGATCCTCGATGACGCCGACGGCTTTCTGGGGTTCGAGCTGAATCTGTCCTGTCCGAACGACACGCGTCGTGGAGGCCTTCCCTTCGCACTCGACCCGGAGGCGCTCGCCCCCGTCGTCGAGGGTGTCCGGGCCCGCACCGAACGGCCGATCCTCGTGAAGTTGGCTCCGAACGCTCCGGACCTGACCCCGATCGTGCGGGCGGCCGAGGAGGCCGGCGCCGATGGCCTGACCCTCGTCAACACCCTCCCCGGTCTGGTCCTGAACCCCCGAACGCGTCGGCCGACGCTGGGTGCCGGGGCAGGGGGGATGAGCGGCCCGGCACTGCGCGCGGTGGGGGTCCACGCAGTCTGGAGGGCCCGCCAGGCCACCGCGCTTCCGATCATCGGCGTCGGCGGGATCCGAAAGGGAGAAGACGCCATTCAGTACTTCCTGGCCGGCGCCTCGCTGGTGCAGGTGGGCACGGCGTCATTCTGGGACCCCCGCTCCGCGCCTCGTGTAGATAGAGAGATCCGCCGGTTCGCCCGGCGGACCGGGGTGAAGGCCCTTTCGGAGTGGGTCGGCGCCGCTCGCATGGTGCCGAATGGGCTCGAAGACGAGTCAGGAGAAGTGGATGGCTGACATTATCGTGGCGTTGGATGTTTCCGACGCCTCCCAGGCGCTCCGGCTGGTCGACCGCCTCGGGCCGGATCTGGATTTCGTGAAAGTCGGCCTGGAGCTCTTCACCCGGGAGGGGCCCCACGTGGTGCGTCGGCTCCAGGACCGGGATGTTCGGGTCTTTCTCGACCTGAAGCTGCACGATATTCCCAATACGGTGGCCGCAGCCGTGCGGGCGGCGTCGGAACTCGAGGTCGATCTGCTCACGGTGCATGCGTCGGGCGGGCGGCGGATGCTCGAGGCCGCGGCCGGGGCCCGGTCGGGCTCCCTGGCCCTGCTCGCCGTAACGGTGCTCACCTCGCTGGACCCCGGCGAGCTCGGCGAGGCGTGGGGGCGGGCGGGTGGCGCAACGCCATCCGACGAGGCCCCTCGACTGGCGCGGCTGGCGGCCGAGTGCGGAATCGACGGGGTGGTCGCGTCCGCGTGGGAGGCGGGGACGATCCGCCGTGCGGTGGGTCCGACCGCGAGCATCGTGACCCCGGGGATCCGGCTGGAGGGCGGCGAGGCGCACGATCAGCGCCGGGTCGCCACCCCGGACCGGGCCGTACGCGAGGGGGCCACGCACCTGGTGCTGGGCCGCGCGGTGACCGCGGCCGAGGATCCCCGGGCGGCGCTCGAGTCGGTGCGCTCCCAGGTGGCCAGCGCGGTCGGAGGTGTGCGATGAGCCGGGGGCCTCTCCGGAGCGCAGGGGGGCGGTGGCTGCTCCTGCCGGTTCTGATGCTTCTCTTTCCGCTCTTCTCCACCGCCGCACAGGCGCAGGAGGAGGCCATGGATCCCGAGCTCGCCCCGATCGCGCAGGAGTTCGCGCGACTCTGGGCCGCCGGCCAGGCCGAGGGCCTCGGACCGCTACTCGCACGAGACGGCATCCGACTCCAGCTCGATGGGCCCGCCCGCTCCGCCACCCCTCCCCGTCAGGCGGTGGCCGCCGTTCGGGACTTCCTCAGGGGCTTCGAGGAGAGAACCGCGCAGGCCACCCGCGCCGCGGTCGCCGGGGGAACCGAGGACCGGGGCTTCGTCGAGCTCGCCTGGTCCGCCCGTCGGACGGGCACGTCCCAGTGGGTGGAATACACGCTCTTCCTCTCGATGACCCGTATGGATGAGCGCTGGCGGGTGGAAGAGATTCGGCTTCTCCCGTAAGATTGGTGCGCCCGGGGGCGTTCGGCGTCCGGCCGGACCTCCTCGAGTCCGACTTCCTTCTCAGTCCCCACATCGGATCCATGGGTCTTCGGCTCTACAACACCGCCACGCGCAGCCTCGAGCCCTTCCGTCCGCTCGATCCCGAGCGGGTCGGGGTCTACGCCTGCGGCCCGACGGTCTACGGTCATGCCCACATCGGGAATTTCCGGACCTTCGTCTTCTACGACCTGGTGCACCGCACCCTCGAGTGGATGGGGTATCCGGTCCACTTCGTGATGAACCTGACCGACGTCGACGACAAGACGATCGCCGCGGCCGCGCGGGAGGGGATGACGCTGGGGGAGTACACGGCGCCCTTCGCTGAATCGATCATGGAGGAGTCCGACGCCCTGGGGATCCGCCGGTTCGACCTCTACCCCCGCGCCACCTCGTACGTGGATCGGATGATCCAGCTGGTCTCGACCCTTCTGGAGCGTGGGTTGGCGTACACCACCGACGACGGCTCGGTCTACTTCGACATCTCGGCCTTTCCCGAGTACGGAAAGCTGTCGGGAAAGGACCTGGAGCAGGGGCGCAGGGGAGAGCGGGTGGCGGCGGACGAATACGAGAAGGAGGACGCGAGGGATTTCGCCCTCTGGAAGGCCTCGAAGGAGGGTGACGAGGCGGTCGGGGCGGTGTGGGAGGCGCCCTGGGGACGGGGTCGGCCCGGCTGGCATCTGGAGTGCTCGGCGATGGGGCTGGCCGAGGTCGGGGAGACGCTCGACCTGCATCTGGGGGGCGAGGACCTGATCTTCCCGCATCACGAGGACGAGATCGCGCAGTCCGAGGGAGCGACGGGGAAGCCGTTCGTGAAGACCTGGCTCCACGTGAAGCATCTGCGGGTCGAAGGGGAGAAGATGTCGAAGTCGCTCGGCAACGTGGTCTCGGTTCGGGGCCTGATCGACGAGGGGGTGCCGCCGGCGGCGATTCGACACCAGCTCCTCTCCGCGCACTACCGGAGCGAGCTCAATTTCACCCGCGCCGGGCTCGAAGGATCGGCGCGAGCGGTGGCCCGGCTCCTGGACTTCGAAGCGAGGCTCGAGGAGGCCGTCGGGGAGCGCGCCGGGGACGCTCCGTCCTCCGGCGCGTCGGCGGGCCCCCTGGAGGAGATCGCGGAGCGGGCCGAAGCCTCCTTCCAGGAGGCCCTCTCCGACGACCTGAACGCGGCGGAGGCGCTGGCGGCCCTCTTCGTGTTCATGCGGGAGGCCAATTCGGTGCTCGAAGAGGCATCGCCCGCCGGCCTGTCTCGGGCGCTGGAGACCCTCCGATCGATGGATGAGGTGCTGGGGCTGCTCGAGACCGGTCGGTCGGGTCGGGCCGTCGACCCCGAGTTCGCCCGCTGGGTCGAGTCGCGGATCCGGGACCGCGAGGAGGCGAGGTCCGAAAAGGACTGGCAGCGGGCGGATGCGATCCGCGACGAGCTCGGGGCCGAGGGGGTGATTCTAGAGGATGGTGCCCAGGGAACCCGCTGGAAGCGAGCCGCGCCCTCGGAGCTCTCGGGCTGAACGTTGCGGAAGAGGAGTGTGGGGCGGACGGTTGACACCGACCCCCGGTAGGAATACAATTTACGGCTCGGTTCCCGCTGACGTAGCTCAATTGGAAGAGCAGCCGCCTTGTAAGCGGCAGGTTGAGGGTTCGAGTCCCTCCGTCAGCTCCTTCGCCGTGCACGGTCGAGTGGCCGTCACGGCGAAGCCGTGAGAGGGTGGGGTACCGAAGCGGTCAAACGGGGCAGACTGTAAATCTGCTGGCTTATGCCTTCGAAGGTTCGAATCCTTCCCCCACCACTGACCGGACGCGCGGGCTCCGCCACGATCGGGTGACCGATCCGGGGACCGGAGTGGTTTGGAAGCGCGCGGACGGGCGATGTGGATGCAGGAAATAGTGGTAAAAATTAAGGAGTGCCGCGGGAGTAGCTCAGTTGGCTAGAGCATCAGCCTTCCAAGCTGAGGGTCGCGGGTTCGAGTCCCGTCTCCCGCTTCGGCGATCCCTTCGGGGGTGCGCCGGATGGACCGCTCCGGTAGCTCAGTGGTAGAGCGCTTCCTTGGTAAGGAAGAGGTCGAGGGTTCAATTCCCTCCCGGAGCTCTCCGGTGGTTGCGCTGGAGAAGTGAAGTACCGAAGTAGCGGTGTCAGTCGATGGAAAGTTCAACAGTTGGGTTTGACACAGAGGAACGAGAGCAATGGCCAAGGCGAAGTTTGAGCGGACGAAGCCCCATGTAAACGTGGGGACGATCGGGCACGTCGATCACGGGAAGACGACGCTGACGGCGGCGATCACCGAGATCCAGGCGGCGAAGGGGCTGGCGGAGTATGTGAGCTTCGACAACATCGACAAGGCCCCCGAAGAGCGGGAGCGGGGGATCACGATTGCGACGGCGCACGTGGAGTACGAGTCGGACAACCGGCACTACGCGCACGTGGACTGCCCGGGACACGCGGACTATGTGAAGAACATGATCACGGGAGCGGCCCAGATGGATGGGGCGATCCTGGTGGTGAGCGCGGCGGACGGGCCGATGCCGCAGACGCGCGAGCACATTCTGCTGGCGCGGCAGGTGAACGTGCCGCACATCGTGGTCTTCCTGAACAAGTGCGACATGGTTGACGACGAGGAGCTGCTGGAGCTGGTGGAGCTCGAGGTTCGGGAGCTGCTGAGCGAGTATGACTTCCCCGGAGACGACCTGCCGGTGATCAAGGGTTCGGCGCTGAAGGCGCTGGAGTCGGGAGACCCGGAGTCGGAGTGGGGCAAGAAGATCGGTGAACTGATGGAGGCGATCGACACGGCGATTCCGCAGCCGGAGCGAGACATCGACCAGCCGTTCCTGATGCCGGTGGAGGACATCTTCACGATCACGGGACGAGGGACGGTGGCGACGGGGCGGATCGAGCGGGGTGTGGTCAACGTGCAGGACGAGGTGGAGCTGGTCGGGCTGGGCGCGACGCCGGGGACGAAGACGGTGGTGACCGGAGTGGAGATGTTCCGGAAGCTGCTGGACCGCGGAGAGGCGGGCGACAACGTGGGTCTGCTGCTGCGGGGCGTGAAGAAGGACGACGTGGATCGGGGGATGGTGCTGGCGAAGCCGGGCACGATCAAGCCGCACACGAAGTTCAAGGCGGAGGTGTACATCCTGACGAAGGAAGAGGGAGGCCGCCACACGCCGTTCTTCGACGGCTATCGTCCGCAGTTCTACTTCCGGACGACGGACGTGACGGGCTCGGCGCACCTGCCGGAAGGTGTGGAGATGGTGATGCCGGGAGACAACGTGCAGATGGAGGTGGAGCTGATCAGCCCCATCGCCATGGAGAAGGAGCTGCGCTTCGCGATCCGTGAGGGCGGCCGCACCGTGGGTGCCGGCGTCGTCACCGAGATCATCGAGTAGACGATCGCGCCGAAGGGGCCGGGTTCGCCGAGGGGCGGCTCGACCTCGACATGACCTCCCCCGGGCTCCGAAGCGATTCGGAACGCCCGGGGGAGGTTGCCTGTCCCCGGGATTCGCGATCAACAGAGGACGGCCCCCCGACCGAATGGCCGGGGCGCTGATCAATGAGCAGGAGGACATCGGATGGCTCGGGATCAGATCACCCTCGCGTGCCCGGAATGCGAGGAGCGGAATTACAGCACGAAGAAGAACAAGCGCCTCCATCCCGAGCGGATCGAGCAGCGCAAGTATTGCCCCAGGTGCCGGACCCACACGGTCCATAAAGAAACCAAGTAAGAGGGCCTCATGGTAGATGCAATCAAGCGGACCGGGGAGTTCCTCGAGGAGTGCTATATCGAGCTGCAGCGGGTCACGTGGCCCGACTGGCCACAGCTCAAGAACGCTACGCTCGTCGTGATCGTCTTCTGCCTGATGGTCTCCCTGGTCATCTGGCTCATGGACATGGCTTCCCGGTTCGGGATCGACGTGATCATGGGCCTCTTCGGAGCCTGAGGACCCTTATGGCGGACGCCAAGTGGTACGCGGTACAGAGCTATTCCGGGCACGAGAACAAAGTCCAGCGCCTCATCGAACGCAAGATCGAGGAGGAAGAGGGCGAGACGCCCGAGGAGAAGGAGATCCAGGCGGTTCTGGTCCCCACCCAGGAAGTTGTGGAGATCAAGGACGGGAAGCGGGTCACCGTCACCAAGCGGCTCTACCCGGGCTACGTGCTCGTCAAGATGGTCCTGAACGAGAGGACGCAGCACGCGATCAACACGATCCAGGGGATCATCAAGTTCGTCGCCTCGGGTCCGGAGCCGCAGCCGCTCCGCGAAGAGGAGATGAACAAGATCCTGGGAATCGAGGTCGAGGGTGCCGAGGATGACGAGGAGGATGTGCCGTTCCACGTGGGGCAGGTGGTGGAGATCACCGCCGGGCCCTTCACCGAGTTCTCAGGGACGGTCCAGGATGTGTTCCCCGACAAGGGAAAGGTGAAGGTCGAGGTGTCGCTCTTCGGGCGGCCGACCTCGGTGGAGTTGGACTTTACGCAGCTCGAGGGATTCTAAGACACTCCTCCACTGCCGGGGCCCGCACGCGGGTCGGACGGACGGGTGGGGGCTGACGGAACGATCGCCTCATCGGCGAGAAGCGGGACGGGAAGACTATGGCGAAGAAAGTTACGGGGTTCATCAAGCTGCACGTGCCGGGAGGCCAGGCGAACCCTGCTCCCCCGGTGGGTCCGGCGCTGGGTCAGCACGGCGTGAACATCATGGAGTTCTGCAAGCAGTTCAACGCGCAGACCCAGCAGCAGGCCGGACTGACGATCCCGGTGGAGATCACCGTGTTCGCCGACCGCTCCTTCACCTTCATCACGAAGACGCCGCCCGCGGCCGTCCTCCTGAAGAAGGCCGCCGGACTCAGCAAGGCCTCGGGTGTGCCGAACCGCGACAAGGTCGCGTCGGTCACGGTCGATCAGTTGAAGGAAATCGCGGAGACCAAGATGGCGGACCTGAATGCCCGTGACGTGGATGCGGCCGTGCGAATGATCGCCGGTACCGCCCGCTCCATGGGGATTACGGTCGCCGACTGATCCGCGACTGAAGTTGAACCGCCGGAGGGTTCGGATGGAGACGCGTCTCCATCGGATCTTCCGTTCGGGTCGGGGTGCCGAAGGTGGCCTCCGACCACATCCCCCGGAGTGATCCGGGGCGCCCGCCGAACCACCCGCTGCGAGCCGCCAGGGGTGGGAGGGTTGAAAAGAACGGCTCGGATATCATGCCCAGACAGGGAAAGAAATATCGCGACGCTCGCGAGAAGTTGCCGCGCGGCGTCAAGTTCCAGCCCGGTGAGGCGCTGGAACTCCTGAAGGATCTCGCATTCGCGAACTTCGACGAGTCCGTCGAGGTGTCGACTCGACTCAGCGTCGACCCGCGCAAGGCCGACCAGATCGTGCGCGGCACGGTCGCTCTGCCGCACGGCACGGGCAAGTCCGTGCGTGTGCTGGCGATCGTCGAAGGGGACAACGCCCAGGCGGCGACCGATGCCGGCGCGGATTACGTGGGAACCGAGTTTGTCGACCAGATCAAGGATGGCTGGCTCGACTTCGACGTGGTCGTCACGACCCCGGACCAGATGGGGAAGGTGGGGCCACTCGGTCGGGTACTGGGCCCTCGTGGCCTGATGCCGACGCCAAAGGCCGGCACGGTGACCATGGATGTGGGTCGCGCGGTTTCTGAGATCAAGGCCGGTAAGATCGAATACCGCGTCGACAGGACCGGAAACGTGCATGCACCCATCGGGAAGGTCTCGTTCGAGCTCGAACAGCTCTCCGAGAACCTCGCGGCCTTCATGGACTCGATCGTTCGAGCCCGTCCGGCCGCCGCGAAAGGTGGATACGTGCAGTCGGTGACGGTGTCCAGCACCATGGGACCCGGAGTCTCCGTGGATCCGAACATCTACCGCCGGAGGCTCTCATGAAGCGCAGCCAGAAGGAACTGTTCATCGAGGAGTTCGCCGACCGAATTCGTTCGGCTCCGGTGTTCTACCTGACCGATTTTTCGGGCCTCGACGTCAAGTCGATGACCCGCCTGCGCGACCGCCTGCACGAGGCGGGGGCGGAGTACACGGTGGTCAAGAACCGCCTGGTGGTCCGGGTGCTCGAGGACATCGATGCCGATTTCCCCGACATCTCGGAGTACCTGAAGGGACCCACGGGTGTCGTGATCGCCGAGTCCGATGTGGTGAGCCCGGCACGCGCCCTGACCGAATTCGCCAAGGAAAACGGCGACCGCCCGGTCTTCAAGATCGGGGTGATGAGAGAGGCATTGGTCGAGGAGGAGAAGTTCGTCCGACTCGCCAAGCTCCCGCCCAGGGAGCAGCTCCTCGCGGAGCTCGCGGGGGCACTTGAGGCGCCGATGTCGCTCTTTGCGATGGCGCTGGAGTCGAAGATCCAGGAGACCGCAGGTCTTCTGGACGCCCTTCGCGAAAAGAAGTCGGAGGAGGCCTAGGCCCCCCGAACGTTCAGGAGGTCCGCGAGTGGGCGCTCCCGCAATCGAAGCGGGCGCCCCCGGGCTTCGAAGCACGATGTACGCCCAACCCCGGCAAATGAGACCGGAAACCAAGGAGAAATCAGGATCATGGCAATCAACCAGGAAGAACTCCTCGAGACCATTGGCAGCATGACTGTGCTCGAGCTCTCCGAGTTCGTGGATGCCTTCAAGGAGAAGTTCAACGTCACGGCCGTCGCTGCGGCCGCCCCGGCCGCGGCCGCGGGTGTGGCCGAAGTCGCCGAAGAGAAAGACGAGTTCGACGTCATCCTCGAGGGCGCCGGTGACAAGAAGATTCAGGTCATCAAGGTCGTTCGCGAGGTGACCAGCCTCGGACTCAAGGAGGCCAAGGATCTCGTCGAAAGCGCCCCCGCGGCCGTCAAGGAAGCGGTGTCGAAGGACGAGGCGGAGCAGATCAAGGCCAAGCTCGAAGAGCAGGGCGCAAAGGTCTCTCTGAAGTAAGTTCGGGAGCTTTTCCCGACGCCCGGGGTCCAAGAACCCGGGTCCGGGGTGACTCGGAGGGGTCGCTGCGGCGGCCCCTCCGGCCCTCCGGAACTACAGTCCGATCTTCGCTGATCCCCGGCGCCGTTCTTGGCGTGGCGGGGATCTCGGCGCTTGATCGAAATCGATGAATCACGTTCCCGGATGCTCTCTCGAGCTCCGGTTCGAGAAGGGGGACCCGTTGGAAGCTCGGAAATCCGCTCGGCCGATTGTCAACTTTGCGAAGCTGGAACCGGTCATGCCCATGCCCGACCTGCTCGACGTGCAGGTGGGGTCGTTTGAGAAGCTGATCGAGAAGACCGAAGACACGGAACAGCAGTGGGACTTCAGCCTGGACCGGGTCTTCGGCGAGATCTTCCCGATCTCCGACGTCAACGACAACTTCACTCTCGAATACGTCTCCTGTGCGCTGGGAGACCCGAAGTACTCCGTGGAGGAGTGCATCGAGCGCGACATGACGTACGCCTCGCCGCTCAAGGCGACGCTGCGGTTGGTCGTGTGGGAGGAAGGGGCCGAGGACGAGGAAGATCGGAGGCCCAAGGACATCATCGAGAAGGAAGTGTATCTCGGTGATCTTCCCCTCCTCACGGAGCTCGGCACCTTCATCATCAATGGTGCGGAGCGCGTGATCGTCAGCCAGCTGCACCGGTCTCCCGGCGTGGTGTTCGAAGAGAACATCCACCCGAACGGATCGCGGCTGAACAGCGCACGGATCATTCCGTTCCGGGGCTCCTGGGTCGAGTTCACGATCGACATCAACGACATCTGCTACGTCCACATCGACAAGAAGAAGAAGTTTCCCGCGACGGCGCTCCTGCGCGCCTTCGGGTACGGGTCGAACGAGGAGCTCTACGGGCTCTTCTACTCTTCGAAGTCGATTCGCCTCAAGAAGGCGCACTTCGAGACCAACTCGGAGCTCGAGGGGTCGGTCCTGGCCGAGGACCTCGTGGACGAGGAGTCCGGTGAGATCCTGATGGAGCTCGGCACCGAGCTCGACATGGATGCGCTCAAGAGACTCCAGCGCGCCGAGAAGAAGTCGATTCGCGTCTACACCGCCGAAGAGGACTCCGACCGGGGTGAGAGCCCCATCGTGAAGCGGACGATCGCCAAGGACCCGACCGCGAGCGAGGAAGAGGCGCTGTACGCGATCTATTCGCTCCTGCGTCCGGGCGAGGCCCCGAACGTCGAGACGGCCCGTGAGGCCCTCGAACGGGTGTTCTTCAACCCGAAGCGATACGACCTCGGCCGGGTGGGCCGCTACAAGATCAACCAGCGGCTTCGCCTCGACATTCCCTCGAACACGACGGTGCTCACGCGCGACGACTTCGTCGCGATCCTGCGCTACCTGATCAATCTGTCCGAGGGCCGCGGCTTCACCGACGACATCGACCACCTCGGCAACCGCCGGGTGCGTACGGTCGGGGAGCTGATCGCGAACCAGCTGTCGGTCGGGCTCTCGAGGATGGCCCGACTGGTCCGGGAGCGGATGTCGATCAACACCGATCCCGAGAAGATCTCGATCGACGACCTGGTGAATGCCCGGACCGTTTCGGCGGTGATCCAGGCCTTCTTCGGGTCGTCGCAGCTCTCGCAGTTCATGGATCAGACGAATCCGCTCGGCGAGATGACCCACAAGCGCCGCGTTTCGGCGCTCGGTCCGGGAGGGCTGTCGCGGGAACGTGCCGGCTTCGAGGTCCGCGACGTGCATTACTCCCATTACGGGCGGCTCTGCCCGGTCGAGACCCCCGAGGGTCCGAACATCGGGCTGATCTCGAGCCTCACCACGAATGCCCGCGTCAATGACCTGGGCTTCGTCGAGACCCCCTACCGGAAGGTCATCGACGGGAAGGTCACCGACGAGATCGAGTGGCTTTCGGCCAACGAAGAGGAAGAGGTGCGGATCGCGCAGGCGAACGCGCCCCTCGCCCCGGACGGAAGCTTCCGAAACGAGCGGGTCCTCTGCCGGGAGCGGGGAGACTTCCCGCTGCTCGAGCCGGAAGACATCGACTACATGGACGTGGCCACCGACCAGCTCGTGTCGGTCGCTGCCGCCCTGATCCCCTTCCTCGAGCACGACGATGCGAACCGGGCCCTGATGGGCTCGAACATGCAGAGGCAGGCGGTTCCGCTCCTCTTCACGGATTCACCGGTGGTGGGGACCGGCCTCGAGGCCAAGGTCGCCGTCGACTCCGGTGCGGTGATCACCGCGCGGCGGGGGGGCGAAGTGGTTCGCGTGACCGCCGACGAGATCGTGATCGACACGGGAGCCGTGGGGGCCAAGACCGCCGAGGAGCCCCTGGCGAAGCTGGCGCAGTTCGATCGGTATCGCCTCAAGAAGTTCTGGAGGACCAACCAGGACACCGCGATCAACCAGCGGCCCCTCGTGACACTGGGGCAGACGGTCGAGCACGGGGAGATCATCGCCGACGGTCCTTCGACGGACCACGGCGAGCTCGCCCTGGGCCGGAACCTGAAGGTCGCCTTCATGCCCTGGTTCGGGTACAACTTCGAGGATGCGATCGTCCTCTCGGAGCGCCTGGTCAAGGAAGATGTGCTGACCTCGATCCACATCCAGGAGCTGGAGCTCCATGTCCGTGACACGAAGCGGGGGATGGAGGAGATCACGCGTGAGATCCCGAACGTGTCCGAGGATGCGCTCCTGGATCTCGACGAGCGCGGAATCGTGCGGATCGGAGCCCGGGTGAAGTCCGGCGACGTCCTGGCCGGAAAGATCACGCCGAAGGGCGAGACCGAACTGTCTCCCGAAGAGAAGCTGCTGACCGCGATCTTCGGTGAGAAGGCGAAGGACGTGAAGGACTCCTCGTTGCGCGTTCCGCCGGGCATGGACGGAGACGTCATCGAGGTCAAGGTGTTCTCGCGCCGGATTGATGACCCACTGCTCGAAAAGGAGCACGGGGCGCGGATCGGTGAGCTGCGGACCTGGGAGCGCGACGAGGTCCAGCGGATCTCCGAAGCGCGCGACGAGGAGATTCTCGACCTGCTGCACCTGCAGACGGTCGCCCTCTTCCTCAAGCGCGGCAGCGTCGAGCCCATCTTCGAGGAGGGCACCAAGCTCACCAAGAAGGAGCTCGAGGGGATGAAGCTCCGGGAAGTCGACCTGAGCACCCTCAAGGTCCAGAACAAGGACGTGTCCGAGCGGATCCGCCGCGTGGTCGACGAGGCTCAGAGTCGGATCGACCGGGTGCGCGCGCGCACCGAAGACCAGATCGACAAGGTCTTCCAGCCCGATGAGCTCCCGCCGGGCGTCGTGCAGCTCGTCAAGGTCTACATTGCCGAGAAGCGGAAGATCTCGGTGGGGGACAAGATGGCCGGACGTCACGGAAACAAGGGGATCATCGCCAGGATCGCCCCCGAGGAGGACATGCCGTTCCTCCCCGACGGGTCTCCGGTCGATATCTGCCTCAACCCGCTGGGCGTGCCCTCCCGGATGAATGTCGGGCAGGTGCTCGAAACGCACCTGGGCTGGGCCGCGACGGTTCTGGGGTTCGAGGCCAAGACCCCGGTCTTCCAGGGAGCGTCCGAAGACGAGATCGGGCTCCTGCTCAAGATTGCCGGCGTACAGTGGGCGCATGAGTCGAAGCGACTCGACGTGGACCCGCCGATCCGGGGGATGGACGATGTTCGGGCACTCGTAGAGGGCGTCCGGTCGCTCCCGCCGGCCGAGGTCGCGGGCACCGAGGTCGCCTCCGACAACGGGCGGGAGCCCGCGCTTCGAGGACTCGGTCGATCGCTCGACGCGTACCTGGCTGTCGATCTGCCGAAGGAGAGCGAGGCCGTGCTCGGACAGCTGCGTACGTACCTGGTGGACGCGGCGACCGAGCTCGCGAAGCGGGAGGGACGCTCGCTCAAGGAGGCCTTCCCCGCGGTCTCCGCGATCTCCGGGAAGAAGAAGCTCACCGCCGGGCTGGACGCGGCGGCCGTGGAGTTCATGGGGGCTGCCGAGATCCGTCCCGACGGGAAGATCTGGCTGCGCGACGGGCGGAGCGGCCGCCGCTTCGACTTCCCGGTGACCGTGGGGGCCATGTACATGCTGAAGCTGGCCCACCTGGTCGACGACAAGATCCACGCCCGGAGCATCGGGCCATACTCGCTGGTCACGCAGCAGCCGCTCGCCGGTAAGGCGCAGTTCGGGGGGCAGCGATTCGGAGAGATGGAGGTCTGGGCTCTGGAAGCATACGGGGCCGCGCACACCCTCCAGGAGATCCTGACCGTGAAGTCCGATGACGTGAGTGGCCGTTCGAAGGTATACGAGGCGATCGTGAAGGGAGAGAACCTCCCCGATCCGGGCGTCCCCGAGTCCTTCAACGTGCTGGTCAAGGAGCTTCAGGCGCTGGGACTCAGCGTCACGCTGGGCAGCAACGAATAGTCCGAGATCCACCGGTGGTCCGGCCGACCCTCGACGGTCGGTCGGATCACCGATGATCGCATCCGCCGTACGACACGAACCCGCAATCCGGGATTCCAACGCATGATCGATTTTCCCCGGTCCCGAGAGACCCGAAGCTCAGATTTCGACTACATCCAGATCCGGATCGCATCCGCCGATGAGATCCGGTCCTGGTCCTACGGCGAGGTGGTGAAGCCCGAGACCATCAACTATCGCTCGTTCAAGCCCGAGAAAGACGGGTTGTTCTGCGAGCGTATCTTCGGACCCGTGAAGGACTGGGAGTGCCACTGCGGGAAGTTCAAGCGGATTCGCTTCCGCGGGCATGTCTGTGACCGCTGCGGCGTCGAGGTGACGTTGTCGAAGGTCCGGCGTGAGCGGATGGGGCACATCGAGCTGGCCGTGCCGGTCTGCCACATCTGGTTCTTCAAGACGCTGCCTTCCCAGCTGGGCTACCTGGTCGGAATGTCGCTGCGCGACCTCGAGAAGGTGATCTACTACGCCAATTACGTGGTGGTGAACCCCGGCAAGCAGGACCTGGAGTATCTCGACCTCCTGGACGAGGACGAGTACTACGATCTTCGCGCCAAGGCACGCGACGAGGGAGACGAGGCCTTCAAGGCCGAGATCGGCGCCGAGGCCGTCCGGATCCTCCTGAAGGAGCTGGACACCCCCGAGCGGGCCGTCATCTACAAGAACTCCGACGGCAAGGGCCTCGACCGGCTGGCCGAGTGGCTCCGGCACGAGATCAAGACCGAGACCTCGCAGCACCGGAAGAAGAAGAAGCTCAAGCGGCTCAAGGTCGTCGATGCGCTCCGCAACTCCGGACAGACTCCCGACGGACGCAACCGTCCGGAGTGGATGGTCATGGATGTCGTCCCGGTCATTCCTCCCGACCTGCGGCCCCTCGTGCCGCTCGACGGTGGACGGTTCGCGACCTCGGACCTCAACGACCTCTACCGCCGGGTCATCAATCGGAACAACCGCCTCAAGAAGCTCATCGAGATGCGGGCACCGGAAGTGATCCTGCGCAACGAGAAGCGGATGCTTCAGGAGGCCGTGGACGCCCTCTTCGACAACGGACGCCGCTCGAAGGCGATCCGGGGTCGGGGCAAGCGGCCGCTGAAGTCCCTTTCGGACATGCTGAAGGGGAAGCAGGGACGGTTCCGCCAGAACCTGCTCGGAAAGCGGGTGGACTACTCGGGACGTTCGGTGATCGTGGTGGGTCCGGAGCTTCGGCTGCATCAGTGCGGCCTGCCCAAGGCGATGGCGGTGGAGCTCTTCAAGCCCTTCATCATCCACGAGCTGGAGCGACGCGGTGAGGCCGAGACGGTCAAGCGGGCGAAGAAGATCGTCGAGAAGGACGAACCGAAGGTCTACGAGGTGCTCGAGGATATCATCCGGGACCACCCCGTGCTCCTGAACCGGGCCCCGACCCTCCACCGACTCGGCATCCAGGCCTTCGAGCCCGTGCTCGTCGAGGGGAAGGCGATCCGGGTGCATCCTCTCGTTTGTGCGGCCTTCAACGCCGACTTCGACGGGGACCAGATGGCGGTCCACCTGCCCCTCTCCTTCGAGGCGCAGCTGGAAGCCCGCGTGCTGATGCTCTCGTCGAACAACATCCTTCTGCCGTCGAACGGACGCCCGGTGGCCTCGCCGACCCAGGACATGGTCATCGGCGCGTTCTATCTGACTAAGGCGCCGCAGGCGATCCAGACCCTCGAGAAGGTGGTCGCGGATGCCGGGGTGGGGAAATCCGCCCGGGCCCGTGCCGAGACCGAGCTCTCTGACCTGTTCAAGGACGCACCCTACTTTGGAGCGTACGCGCAGGCCGAAGAGGTGGTCGCCAACGAGCGGATGACCTTCCACGACCTCTGTCACTACTGGGTGGACCGACATGTCCGTCCCGGCGAAGAGGTGGTGCGCCCCGGACGGTGGGTTCGCACCACCGTCGGCCGGCTCCTCTTCAACTCGATCATCCCCGACGAGATCGGATACCGGAACTACACCTTCGGGAAGCGGGAGCTCGGGGACCTCATCTTCGAGTGCTTCACCGGAGTCGGGCTGGGTCGGACGACCGAGTTCCTCGACGGGCTCAAGGACTTCGGGTTCCGATATGCCACGATGGGTGGTCTCAGCGTCGGGATCGAGGACATGGAGATCCCGCCCGAGAAGCTCGAGATCCTGCGCGATGCCGAGGAGCAGGTTAACCGGTTCCAGAAGGCCTATTCCGCCGGGTTCATCTCGAATGGCGAGCGGTACAACAAGGTGATCGACACCTGGACGCACGCCAACAACGACGTGGCGGACGCGATGGTCCGGCGCCTCGAGAAGTCCAAGGACGGCTTCAACCCCGTCTACATGATGATGATCTCGGGAGCGCGGGGTAACCGCGACCAGATGCGCCAGCTCGCCGGAATGCGTGGGCTGATGGCCAAGCCGCAGAAGAAGCTCACCGGAGGGATCGGGGAGATCATCGAATCGCCCATCCGGTCCAACTTCCGCGAGGGGCTGAGCGTGGTCGAGTACTTCATTTCGACCCACGGAGCCCGGAAGGGCCTCGCCGACACCGCGCTGAAGACGGCCGATGCCGGATACCTGACCCGCCGCCTGGTCGATGTCGCCCAGGACGTGACGGTCACCGAGGAGGATTGCGGCACCATCCTGGGGCTCGAGATGACGGCGCTGAAGGAAGGCGAGGACATCATCGAGCCGCTCAAGGACCGGATCGTCGGAAATGTGGCGCTCGAGGACGTGGTGGATCCGCTCGACGGCGAGATGATCGTCGAGGCCGCCAACCTGATCACGGAGGCGGCGGCCGATTCGATCGAGGAGGCCGGCATCCAGGCCGTGCGTATCCGCTCCGTCCTCACCTGTGAGGCGCGTCGGGGCGTATGTCAGACCTGCTACGGACGCAACCTCGCCACGATGGGCCCGGTCGATATCGGGGAGGCGGTCGGGATTCTCGCCGCCCAGTCGATCGGTGAGCCGGGTACGCAGCTCACGCTGCGGACCTTCCACATCGGAGGAACGGCCTCCCGCATCGCCGCCCAGACGCAGCGCAAGTCCAAGATGGACGGCATCATCGCGCTCGAGCGGGTGACGACGGTCGAGACGCCGGACGAGAAGACCGTGGTCAACTCGAGGGAAGGAGAAATCCTCCTCAAGTCCGCGACCGGCCAGATCCGGAGTCGTCTGCAGGTGCCCTACGGGGCGACCCTGCTCGTCACCGAGGGCCAGGAGATCGAAGCCGGGGACCTGCTCTTCAGCTGGGACCCCTACTCCGAGCCGATCGTGGCCGACTCCATCGGGACCGTGCGCTTCGTCGACATCGTCGAGGACCAGACGATGCGCGAGGAGCTCGACGAGTCGACCGGCCGTCGCCAGATGGTGATCACCGAGGACCGCAACAAGAAGCTGCATCCCACGATTCAGCTCCTGGCCAAGGGCAAGGGCGGCGAGAAGCTGAAGGAGTTCATCGTCCCGGTCGGTGCCCAGCTGATGGTGAAGGACGGCGCGGAGGTCCAGCCCGGTGACCATCTGGCGAAGATCAGCCGCGAGGTCTACAAGACCCGCGACATCACCGGGGGTCTGCCCCGGGTGGCCGAACTCTTCGAGGCCCGGCGCCCGAAGGATCCCGCCGTGATCACCGAGATCGACGGACGGGTCAGCTTCGGCGACATCAAGCGAGGCAAGCGCGAGGTGCTCATCACCCCGGAGACGGGCCCGGAGCGCACCTACGACGTCCCGGTCGGAAAGCACATGCGTGTGCACGAAGGGGACCAGGTGCGGGCGGGTGACCGCCTTTCGGAGGGGCCGATCAACCCCCACGACATTCTGCGGATCAAGGGCCCGAGGGCGGTGCAGGAGTACCTGCTCAACGAGATCCAGGAGGTCTACCGACTTCAGGGTGTGAAGATCAACGACAAGCACATCGGTGTGATCGTGCGTCAGATGCTCCAGAAGGTGCGGATCATCGACCCTGGTGAGACCGATCTTCTCGAGGGTGAGCATTCGGACCGCGTGGAGTTCCGCGAGGTCAACCAGAAGGCGCTGCAGGAGGGCCGCAAGCCGGCCCGGTCCGAGCCGCTCCTGCTGGGCATCACGAAGGCCAGCCTCACCACGGAGTCCTTCATCTCGGCCGCCTCCTTCCAGGAGACGACCCGAGTGCTGACCGACGCCGCGGTGCGCGGTGCGCGGGACGACCTGAAGGGCCTGAAGGAGAACATCATCATCGGACACCTGATTCCCGCGGGGACCGGGGTCCACCGGTACTCCGACATCGAGTTCATGGTGGAGGAGTCCTTCTACGACGAGGAGATCGTTCCGCTCAGCGAGCCGGCCGGACTCATCCCGGGGCTCGAGGCTCCGCAGGAAGAGCCCGCGATCGACTGAGTAGAGCGGGTCCGGGGGAGCTGTCGATGAAGGCGGAGGGGGTGGCAGGGGAGCCGCCCCCTCCGTTTGCGTCTGGCCGGAAGGGTCAGGCGCGGAAAACAGGGGTGGTGGGCGTTGACATGGGCCCGCCCCGCCTATACCTTACTCAGTCTCTGTCAGGAACGCCTCGATTCGCATCGTTCTCGGTGCGGGTCGCTCCTGACTGAAGACAGGTTTCCGCGCTGCGGCGGGTGATCGCTGGCGCGGTTTTTTGACCCAAGGGATGTGAGTTTCGATGCCGACGATCAGTCAGCTTGTACGAAAGGGCCGCAAGAAGATCGGGAAGAAGAACAAGTCTCCCGCTCTGCAGGGAAACCCGCAGAAGCGCGGGGTGTGCACTCGTGTGTACACGACCACGCCGAAGAAGCCGAACTCGGCCCTTCGCAAGGTCGCGAGGGTTCGCCTGACCAACGGGTATGAGGTTACGTCCTACATTCCCGGAGAGGGGCACAACCTGCAGGAGCACTCGATCGTGCTCATCCGTGGCGGGAGAGTCAAGGATCTGCCGGGTGTGCGGTACCATACCATCCGGGGCACGCTCGACGCCTCGGGCGTTTCCGATCGCCGGCAGGGGCGCTCCAAGTACGGCGCCAAGAAGCCCAAGGCCTGACAAGGAACCCGATAGATGAGCCGTCGAACGAGAGCAGACCATCGCAAGGAAGTGGGCGATCCGAAGTACGATTCGCCCGTGGCCGCGAAATTCATCAACCGTCTCATGGTGGACGGAAAGAAGTCCACGGCGGAAGGCATTTTCTACAACGCTCTGGATGTGATCGAGGAGAAGACCGGGCAGCCCGGTCTGCAGGTCTTCAACCAGGCGGTTCAGAACGCGAAGCCGGCACTCGAGGTGAAGAGCCGACGGGTCGGTGGTGCGACGTACCAGGTTCCGATCGAAGTGCGACCCGAGCGCCGGACCGCCCTGTCGATCAAGTGGCTGGTCGGGTTCGCCCGCCAGCGCAACGAGAAGACGATGGGCGAGCGGCTGGCCACAGAGCTGATGTCCGCTTCGCGCAACGAGGGTTCGACGATCAAGAAAAAGGAAGACACGCATCGTATGGCTGACGCGAACAAGGCTTTCGCTCACTATCGCTGGTAGTTCTTCCGCATCCCGCTGGCGCGAGTCGCGCCGATAGCGGCGGAAGTCCGGGTGCCTCCGGACTCCGGGAGAGCGCGGGCGGGCTGGTGGCCGCGAAGATGACGGCTACGGCGGTAAGTCCGCGCGCGCTCTTTTTTTTGGGCCTGCACAATACGGTGCGGTCACAACACGACTGACGCAGTTCCGGTTTAACGAGGGAATAGATCAATGTCCAGGCAGCACCCGCTCCTACACTTCCGAAATATCGGCATCATGGCGCACATCGATGCCGGAAAGACCACCACGACGGAGCGCATCCTGTTCTACACGGGACGCCTCCATCGCATGGGCGAGGTGCATGATGGCGCCGCGACCATGGACTGGATGGAGCAGGAGCAGGAACGGGGGATCACGATCACCTCGGCCGCGACGACCGCGTTCTGGAAGCGGAACGAGACGGAATACCGGATCAACATCATCGACACCCCCGGGCACGTGGACTTCACGGTCGAAGTCGAGCGGTCCTTGCGGGTTCTCGATGGCGCGGTCGCGGTCTTCTGCGCGGTGGCCGGGGTCGAGCCCCAGTCCGAGACCGTCTGGCGCCAGGCCGATCGGTACGAGGTACCGCGGATGGCCTTCGTCAACAAGATGGACCGGGTCGGTGCGGATTTCGACAACGTGGTCGACATGCTCCGTGACCGCCTCAAGGCGAATGCCCACCCCGTGCAGCTTCCGATCGGGGCCGGTGAGGACTTCGAGGGAATGGTCGACCTGGTTCGCATGGTCGCCTACCGCTACGAAGACGAGCTGGGCTCGACGTACAACGAGGAGGAGATCCCGGAGAACCTGCGCGCCAGGGCCGAGGAGCTCCACAACGCCCTTATCGAGGCCGCGGTCGAGGCCGATGACGTCCTCCTCGAGAAGTATCTCGGGGGAGAGACGATCACCGCGGACGAGCTGCGGGGCGCGATTCGCGCCCGGACGCTTTCGGGCGACCTCTTCCCGGTCTTCTGCGGAACGGCCTTCAAGAACAAGGGTGTTCAGCTGCTCCTGGACGGGGTGATCGACTACCTCCCGTCGCCCCTCGAAGTGAAGCCGATCAAGGGATTCCTTCCCGATGACGACCACGACGAGGAGCCGACTGGAGCCCGCGAGGCCGATGACAGCGAGCCCTTCGCGGCGCTGGCCTTCAAGATTATGACCGATCCATATGTCGGTAAGCTCACCTTCTTCCGCGTCTACTCGGGATCAATCCCTTCGGGGACGCACATCCTGAACGCGACGCAGGACAAGAAGGAGCGGGTGGGGCGCCTCCTGCAGATGCACGCCAACAAGCGCGAAGAGCGAGACGAGGTCTACGCCGGCGACATCGCGGCGGCCATCGGGCTCAAGGATGTGCGCACCGGCGACACCCTCTGCCACCCGGACCACCCGATCGTGCTCGAGAGCATGAAATTTCCCGAGCCGGTCATTTCCGTGGCGATCGAGCCGAAGACCAAGGCGGACCAGGACAAGCTCGGCAACGGGCTCCAGAAGTTGGCTGAAGAGGATCCGACCTTCCGCGTCCACACGGACCCGGAGACGAGTCAGACCATCATTCAGGGAATGGGCGAGCTCCACCTCGAGATCATCGTCGATCGGCTGCGCCGGGAGTTCGGCGTCGAGGCCAACATCGGCCGGCCCCAGGTGGCGTATCGCGAGACGATCCGCCAGGGCGTCGAGAAGATCGAGGGCAAGTTCGTGCGGCAGACCGGTGGGCGGGGTCAGTACGGCCACGTCGTCATCAACCTGGCCCCGGGTGAGACCGGGACGGGGTTTGTCTTCGAGAACAAGATCGTCGGAGGCTCGATCCCCAAGGAGTACATCAACTCCGTGGAGCAGGGGATCCGGGAGGCGACGTCCAGCGGGACGATCGCAGGGTACCCGATCATCGATCTGGCGGTTCAGCTGATCGACGGGTCCTACCACGACGTCGACTCCAACGAGATGGCCTTCAAGGTGGCCGGCTCGATGGCGCTGAAGGCGGCCGTAAAGCGCGCCAGCCCGGTGCTGCTCGAGCCGATGATGGAGGTCGAGGTGGTGACTCCTTCCGATTACATGGGAGACATCATCGGAGACCTCTCCTCGCGGCGCGGAAAGGTCGAGGGAATGTCGGAGCGGGCCGGGTCACGGGTCATCGCCGCGTACGTGCCGCTGGGTGAGATGTTCGGGTACTCCACCACGCTGCGCTCGATGAGCCAGGGGCGGGCCGTGTACTCGATGCAGTTCAGCCACTACGAGGAAGTGCCCAAGAACGTGGCACTGGAAATCATGAGCGCAAATGGTGGCGGGTCGGACGACTGACCACGGCCCCGCGACGCACCGAAAACGAACACTTCTGAACTTCTGAGGAACGAGAGCAATGGCCAAGGCGAAGTTTGAGCGGACGAAGCCCCATGTAAACGTGGGGACGATCGGGCACGTCGATCACGGGAAGACGACGCTGACGGCG
>SLBA01000205.1 GCA_007126575.1 Gemmatimonadota bacterium
CATCGACCAGACTGAAGGTGAGCGCGTCGCCATCGGCATCGGAGGCCGTGGCCGTGAAGCTCAGTTCGGAGCCCTCGTCGACCGTCCGGTCTCCGATCGCATCCAGCTCCGGCGGCGTGTTCGGGTCGGGCTCGGGCGGCTCGGTGGTGAGGCTTTCGGCCCGAATGAAGACATTCGAATCCAAGGCGGGGTCCGATGCATCCGCGATGCCCAGGCGCATCGTGTTCGTGACCCCCTCGTTCACATCGGCCTGGCAGGTGAGCACCACGGTCAGGCCATCCATCTCGGTGTCGCGGAGTTCCTCTTCCGGCACCGTGTTCCCGGTATGGTCAGGCCAGAACGGGTCGTTGTTGATATAGAACTCCGGGTTGGTGGGGGCCGCGGCAACCGGATTGTTCGAAAAGGAACCGTCGTATCCGTTGTTGATCGTGTTGATCGTGACGGGTACCGCGGGGTCCGAGACCACGGCACAGTTCACGTCATTCACCCAGAACGCGAAGACGTCGTTGAACTGGGAGCCCACCCACTCGTTGTACTCCTCGGAGGCGAAGACATACTCGAAGAAGACCCGGTCCGCGTCCGGCACGAAGTCGAACTCGAGGATGGTGGCGTCGAAGGTCTCGACTCCGGCGAGCTCGGTCAGATCGGGGTCACCGGGCTGGCCCAGATTCGTGGAGATCGATGCGCTCGTGTTCGGCCCGACCACACTGGAGATCAGTCCGGTGCTCAGGATGATCCCCTCGTCGAACCCGATGATGCCATCGCCACCGTGGAAGACACCGGCCGCCATGGGGTGACCCGTGAACTGGACATTCGAGACCGTGACTCCCGCACCGGCCAACGTCTCGGCGAGTTCAGCCACAGTGATCCCGTCGAGCAGGTCCTCCGTGTCGAGCCCCTCGCCATGACTCAACCCGAGCGCATCGCTCGGCTGGACCTTCGTCGCCCCGACCCGCCAGAAGGAATCGTCGGCCTCGGATTGGATCGGCGGCGAAGCGTCGTCCCATGTCACGGGCCCCCTGGTGTCACACGCGGACAGCAGGAGGAGCGCGATGACGGCCAGGAATAGAGAGCGAGGGAAGGTAAAGTCGGGCTTCATGAGACGGCCTCCGTTGGATGGACTCCACTACCGCTCCGGCTCGGCGCAGCTCAACGAGCGCTGCAGCCGGCGGCAGTGTTTGGCGACGGGAGGCCATACCGCAGTCCTCGGGCAGGGACTCCCTACAAGTCCAAACAGGAAACCGGCCGATTTTCCCTCATTCGTCTCGAAAATCGACCTACGAGGTGTGATGGGCGGGGTCAGTCCTCGACGACCTCGGCCATCCAGAGGGGGAAGGGGTCCGGGTATTGCGACCAGATGGCGGGACCGTCCTCGAGTTCCGCGTCGGTGAGAAGGGCGGCCCGAAGATCCGCCTCGATCGACTGGCGGTCGAGCGCCTGCCCGATGAAGACGAGCTCCTGCCTGCGATCACCCCACGGCTCCTGCCAGACCTCGTCGAGCATCCCGCCCATTTCGGAGCGGGCTTCGACCAGGAGCTCAGGAGGAGCATCCGCCCACCATGTCCCCGCCGGTCCGTGCTCCCGCATCACCCCCGCCTGCGAAAGGGAGCCCACGAGCGGCATGCGGCTGGCCATCCAGAAGAAGCCCTTGGCCCGAACTACGCCCGGCCACTCCCCGTTCACGAAGTCGTGGAGGCGCTCCGGGTGGAAGGGCCGTCGTGCACGAAACACGAACGACGAGATTCCATACTCCTCGGTCTCGGGAACGTGGTTCCCCTCGAGTTCCTGAATCCAGCCGGGGAAGGCCGAGGCCCGGTCGAAGTCGAAGCGACCGGTGTCCAGAATCCGGTCGAGGGGAACCTGCCCCCGCTCCACCTCGATGATCTCGGCGCCCCGGTTCAGGGAGCGCAGCAAGGCGGTCAGGAGCTCGATTTCGGACTCGTCGACCAGGTCGATCTTGTTGACGACGAGGACATCGGCGAACTCGATCTGATCGGTGAGAAGGTCGGCCAGCGTGCGCTCGTCCTCGTCACCGGCCACCGGACCGCGGTCGGCCAGCAGATCGACCGACCCGAAGTCCTCGAGGAATGCCTTCGCGTCGACCACCGAGACCATCGTGTCGAGCCGAGCGAACTGCGAGAGCGCGGCCCCGTCCTCGTCCTCGAACACGAAGGTGGTCGCCACCGGAAGGGGCTCCGAGATTCCGCTCGACTCGATCAAGAGGTAGTCGAACCGATCCTCGAGGGCCAGGCGGCGCACCTCGACAAGCAGGTCGTCGCGCAGGGTGCAGCAGATGCACCCGTTCGTCATCTCCACCAGCTGCTCGTCGGTGCGGGAGAGGGCGGCCTCGCCCCCGCGCACCAGCGCCGCGTCGATGTTGACCTCGGACATGTCGTTCACGATGACCGCGACCCGCATCCCCTCGCGATTGGTGAGGACGTGGTTGAGAAGGGTCGTTTTGCCGGCTCCGAGAAATCCGGAGAGGACGGTGACGGGGAGAGGTCTCATGGGGGGGACGCTCACTCAAGGAACAGGAAAGGACGAAAGACTTAACGATAGTAAGTTATCATTATCTTTCGGTCAACCCGTCCTCGTCTTCGAGGGCCTCACCTCGGCCCCGGGCTCCTTCGCGTCACTCCCTCATCGGATCCCCCGTGCGGATCAATCCCATCCTTCGAGCGAATCCCCCTTCACACTGGGCCAGAGGCGGATCAGGAGGATTCCGGCGGCGGTCGCGACCGCGGTGGCCACGAGCCCCGAGACGACCTCTCCGTACAGGAACATTCCGGTCCCGAAGAGGACCGCATAGACGAGGACCGAGCCGGCGAGCATGGCCAGGATCCCCTGTGGGACGTTCCACTCCTCGTCGGCCCCCGCAATCGGATGCCCTTCGCGCCGGGCCTCTTCGACCAGCCCGCGCCAGCCCGGGCCCCCCGGTCGTGCGATCCGGACAAAGTCGCGAAGCACCTGCGGATCGACCGGCCGAGTCAGGTAGGTGACCGTGATCCAGGCGACCGTGGTGACCGACACCCCGATCACGATCTTCTGCCAGGCCAGGAGCGGGAGATCAGGGAAGAGGCCCGGATGCATCAGTTCCAGGTAGATCGCGGCCAGGAGCGACACCACCATCGCGGTCAGCTCGCTCCACGCATTGATCCGCCACCAGAACCAGCGGAGGATGAACAGGAGTCCGGTGCCCGCCCCGATCTGGAGGAGGATCTGGAAGGCCTGAAGTGCGTGCTCCATCCAGAGCGCCAGGAGCCCCGCCAGGACCATGAGGACGACGGTCGAGATCCGTCCGATCGTGACGAGCCGCCGATCGGCCCGCTCGGGGTCGACCAGCCCCCAGCGAGTGAGACCCGGCTCCACGAATCGGCTCCAGAAGTCGTGCACCACGTACGACGAGCCCCAGTTGAGGTGGGTCGAGATCGTGGACATGTAGGCGGCGGCGAGCGAGGCGGTGACGAGTCCCAGCAGCCCGACGGGGAGGAAGGTGAGCATGGCGGCATAGGCCATATCGTGGCCGAGAACCGAGAGGGCCACCCCCGGAAAGGCCTCCTGGAGCGAGTCGATCGTCGGGAAGACCACGAGCGAAGCGAGACCCACCAGGATCCAGGGCCAGGGCCGGAGCGCATAGTGCGCCAGGTTGAACAGGAGGGTCGCCTGCGTCGCCTCGGACTCGTTTCGCGCCGCGAGCATGCGCTGAGCCACGTATCCGCCGCCGCCCGGCTCCGCCCCCGGATACCACACGGCCCACCACTGGACCGCCAGGGGAATCACCAGGAGGGGGACCAGGGTCTCCATGTTCGTCATGTCCGGGAAGATCGACAGGCGCTCGCTAACCTCTGGATGGGCGAAGAGTTGCGTGAGCCCGCCCACGTCGGGGTGCCGAATCGCCACCACGGCGGCGGCGATCGAGCCCCCCATGGCGGTGACGAAGAGGAGCAGATCGGTCAGCACCACCCCGCGAAAGCCTCCCAGGGTACTGAAGAGCACGGTGATCCCGCCGGCCAGAAGGACTGTCTCGACCGGCCCGATTCCGAGCAGGACCCCCGAGATCTTGATCGCGGCCAGCGTCACTGTGGCCATGATCATGACGTTGAAGAAGACCCCCAGGTAGATCGCCCGGAAGCCCCGCAGGAAGGCCGCCGGCCATCCCCCGTAGCGGATCTCGTAGAACTCCAGGTCGGTCATCACCCCGGCGCGCCGCCAGAGCTTGGCGTACACGAAGACGGTGAGCATCCCGGTGAGCAGGAAGGCCCACCACACCCAGTTGCCCGACACCCCGTCCTGGCGCACGATGTCGGTGACCAGGTTGGGCGTGTCGGTCGAGAAGGTGGTGGCCACCATCGAGATGCCCAGCAGCCACCAGGGCATGTTGCGCCCCGACAGGAAGAACTGCTCCGGGTTGCGGCCGGCCTTGCGGGCCACGGCCACACCGATCGCCAGAACGACCAGGAAGTAGAGGCCGACAATCCACCAGTCGAGCGCTGCGAGTTGCATGGAGTCGGGGGCTCGGGTGGGAGGAGGTCCTACCGGGCGCTCACGGTACGGGGGCTCACGGTACGGGGGCGGATGGGCCCGCGCAAGCCGGTCCGACCGCGCTCAGCAGCAGCGGACATGGGCCAGCGGTGAGCGCTCCATTCCCATCCGCAGGTGCCATTCGTGGAAGCGGTCGTACATGACGGGCAGCAGCTCCAGCGTGTAGTATGACGCCGGGTTCGGGATCCCCATCATCTCCGAAAAGACGAGGAGCATGAACAGATCGTCCTCCTCGCGCTGCTCCCGGGCGAGCGCGCCCCGATGTCGTCCCTCGTAGAACTCCTCGAGGAGGGCGAGGGCGCGACCGAGGCGGCTCACATCGACCCCCTCACTCCGCTCGAGCCGTGCGAACCTCGGCGCGGGCCCGCTTGAGCGCCCCCAGCGACTCCAGCGCCACCCAGATCGTGGCCACCAGGATCAGGACGTCGAGGAAGACGAGGAAGTAGCGCCCCTGCTCCCAGAATCCGACGAGCTGCACCAGGAGGGCGAAGATCGTCATGGTGAGCAGGAAGACGAAGGGCACCAGGGTGTAGATCGTGGGGCGGCCCTTCTTCATCAGGAAGACGCTCAGGACGAGCAGGGTCAGCCCCGCCAGGAGCTGGTTCGTGGTTCCGAACAGCGGCCAGATCTCGAGGCCGCCCGTTCCGGCGCCCCCGCCGGCCCCGAAGGCCAGCATCAGGCAGGCCACCACCGCGATCGAGGTCGAGAGCCCCCGGCCAGTCAGCGCGGGGATATCGTAGATCGTCCCCCACTCCTGAATGATGTAGCGCTGGAGCCGGACGCCGGTGTCCATGGTGGTCGCGGCGAAGAGCACGGCCATCACCGCCAGGAGCGTCTCGCCGAAGTGAAGGGGAAGGTTGAGCCCCATCGCGATGATCGCGCCCCCGCCCTGCACGAAGGCCGGGACGCCCCCGGCGGCGAACGAGGTGTAGAAGCCCTCCCAGTCCCCCAAGGTGGCGAACCCGGCGGTGCAGGCGAGGATCGCGGCGAGCGCGAGCGCGCCCTCTCCGGTCGCCCCCAGGAAGCCCACGAAGCGCACGTCCTTCTCGTTGTCGAGCTGCTTCGAGGTGGTGCCCGACGCCACGAGCCCATGGAATCCCGAGATCGCCCCGCACGCGATGGTCACGAAGAGCAGGGGTAACAAGGGAGGCACCCCATCGGGCAACTGGGTGTTGATCGCCGGGGCCACCACGGTCGGGTTGGCGAGCAGGACCGCCACGAAGAACAGGCCGAGTCCGATGACCAGCTGGAGCCCGTTGATGTAGTCACGCGGCTGCAGGAGCACCCAGACCGGCAGGAGCGAGGCGATGAAGGCGTAGACGAACAGCAGCACCACCCAGAAGGCCGGCGCCTCGAGCCCCATGGTGAGCTCGGGGAGCGAGACCGGGACTGCGTCGCCCACCCACATCGAGGCGTAAAGGAGGACCAGGGCGATGACCGAGGGCCAGAGGAGCGGCACCCCCCGCCGATAGAGCACGTAGCCGATTCCGAGCGCCACGGCGATCACGAACCAGGCCGGGATCACACTGCTCGGGAAGCCCACGAAGAGCTGCGCGATCACGATCGCGAAGACCGCGTTTACCATCAGGAGCAAGAGGAAGATCACGATCATGAAGAGCGCGCGGGCACGCTTTCCCACCACGGATTCGGTCAGGGCCCCGATCGACTGCCCGCGGTTGCGGACACTCGCCCAGAGCGCTCCCGCATCGTGCACCCCGGCGAAGAAGACGGTCCCGAACACCACCCAGAGGAACGCCGGCACCCATCCCCAGATCACCGCGATCGCGGGACCCACGATCGGCGCCGCCCCCGCGACCGAGGTGAAGTGGTGCCCCCAGAGAACCCACCGATTGGTGGGCACGAAGTCGATCCCGTCCTCCTGGGCGTGCGCGGGGGTCTCGAAGCCCGGGTCGAGCTGAAAGATCCGGTCCGAGATGAAGCGACTGTAGAAGATGTAGCCGAGGGCGAACGCTCCGAGGCCGATGACCGTCAGTGCGATTGCACTCATTCGCTGCCCTCGTCGACCTCGTCGAGCCGGAACCGTTCGGTGAGCTCCGGGTGGGGGTCACGGTCGAGCACGCGGCCGGCGATGAACTCGCCGAGCACCGGCCCGAACTTGAACCCCTCGGCGCTTCCCCCACCGGCGAACCAGACGTTGCTGAATTCCGGGTGCCGGTCGATGATCCAGTCTCGGGTCGAGCTGGATTCGTAGTGACAGGCCCGGGTCTCGACCAGGGGCTGCTCGGCCAGATCCGGAAAGTACTGCTGCAGAATCCCGAGGGGCTGCTCGTGGTACTGCTCGGGAATCCACCGCACCGAGGTGTCCGGATCATCGGCGCTCCGCCCGCCGGTCCGCAGCCGGAAGCCCCGATGGTCCGGGGGAAGCGAGGGCCAGCCGGTCACACCCGGCACATTCCAGCTCGGCAGGTTGGGCACCGAGAAGCGGGAGTCTCCCGGGGGCGTGCCCCAGTAGTAGACGTGGCCCATCGTGGTGATGCGCATCCGCTCGCCCATGATCTCGGGAAAGGCCTTCGGGAACCAGGGTCCCAGCGCGAACACGAAGAGATCGGCCCCCATGGAGCTCCCATCGTCGAGCCTCAGGTCGGTCAGCTCGCCCCCCTCGGCCGCTCCGGGTTCGGCGCGCGCGTACCGCAGCTCGCCCCCCCGCTTCTCGAAGATCTGGGCCACCCGGCGGCAGGCGGCGCGGGCGCGGACGACCCCGGCCTTCGGCTCGTGCAGGGCATATTCCATTTCGGGGGCATGGATCTGGGGCCAGCGCCGCCGGACCTCGTCGCCGTCCAGGCGCTCGTATCCGACGCCCGCACCGTCCCACTCCTCGGCAACATTCGCGAGCATCCCGTCCCATGTGTCCCGCAGGATCAGGTCGCCGGTCGTGTAGTAGACGGGATCGCCCATTTCCGGCGCGAATTCCTCGTCGAAGGCCAGCCACCGATCGATGGCCCGGTCGGCCCAGGCAGTCCAGACCGGACGGCCCGCGTACGACGTCCGGACCCCCCGGGTCTCGTCGCCCGAGGTGGACCGGGAGTTACCCGGCCCGTAGAGGTCGACCAGGGTCACCCGCGCACCGGCCTCCTGAAGTGCCAGCGCCGTCCACACGCCGAAGGCCCCCCCGCCCACCACCGCGATCTCGGGACCGCGACGAAGGATGCCGGGTCCCCGTCCGGCCTCACAGGCCGCAAGGATCCCCCCCAGAGAGCCGGCCATGGCCAGCCCCCCGGCGCCCAGCCCCGTGGTGCGCAGAAAGTCCCGCCGCCCGATCCCCTCGGTGGCACGCTCTTCCGATTCCGTGGCCGTCTCCGGCTCGTCAGTCCGCTGCCCCTCGCGATGCTCTTCGCTCACCGCCACACTCCTGTGCAGTTGTCCGGTACGTCGAATTGTCTGGGAAGGCTGCCAACGTACGCCTCCCCCCATGACTCTTCAAGCCATGAGGCTCAGATCAGGCTCAGGGAACCGCCGCGATGCACTCCACCTCGATCGTCGCCTGCGCCGGAAGTGCGCGAACGGCAAGGGCGGAACGGGCGGGGGGATCCCCGGGGAAGTAGCCGGCGTAGACTTCGTTCATGGCGCCGTAGTCGTCCATGTCGACCATGAACACGGTGCACTTCACCAGGTCGTCCATGGTGGCGTCGATCGCCTCGAGCCGGCTCTGCACCCCGTCCATGGCCTGACGGGTGGCTTCCGCCGCGCCCCCGTCACCCGGACGCCCGATCACCCCCGACATGAAGACGAGGTTGCCGGAGCGGACCATCGGCGAGAAGGGGGTGGTGATCGGCTGGCCCGAAGGGTTGATCGCCTCCTTCAGGGGGCCCGTCTCCTGGGCATCGGCATCGGGGGGAGACGCGCTGGCGCATGCGCCGGCCAGAAAGGGGATGCCGAAGGCCAGCACCGCGAGGCTCAGAGCTCGTCGCATCGAGAAGACTCCTGTCACGTGATTGGGGTTCACGCCGGGAGCCACCCGCCCCCGACCGATCGCGCCGATAGTAGGGGTGAACGGGCGAGTTGTACAGGGTCGGGGGCGGGAGGGCCGGGGTCGGAAGACACACCCGGGCGACGTCCGGGGGCCTCCGTCAGGGCTCGGCCGAGCCCTGTTGCTATGCGATCTTCACGAGCTCGATGTCGAAGGTGAGGTCCTTGCCCGCGAGCGGATGGTTCGCGTCGAGCACCACCTGCTCCTCTTCGACCTTCACGATGGTGACCTGCACGGTCTGCCCGTCGGCGGTCTGCATCTGGAGGGGCTGACCCACCTCGGGCTCGAGATCGTCGGGCATCCGCTCCCTCTCCACTTCGAGCAGGAGCTCGTCGCGCCGGGGTCCGTAGGCCTGCTCGGACTCGATCGTGGCGGTCTTCTGCTCCCCCTCGGCCATCCCCTGCACCGCCGCCTCGAATCCGGGAATCACCTTTCCTTCGCCCAGGACGAATCCCAGCGGATCCCGATTTTCCGACGTATCGAACACCGTGCCGTCGTCGAGTCGACCGGTATAGTGGATATGAACGGTGTCACCCTTCTGGGCCTCTGCCATGCTGCACTCCTTGGTATCTCTCTGCTGCGTTCGAATTTTCGCGAGGGAGTGCTACCCCCGAAGCCGGATCGAAGGTCACCCGACGGCCCTCTGCGAACCCGACGGTGACCGGAAAACGTGCAAACGTCGCAGCCGAAGAGGCGTTTGTACCATTTCCGGTAATAATCACCGGAAACATGCCCTGGGTGGTCACGGCTCTCCGAGCCGTGTCCGCTTTCCGGCAATAATTGCCGGAAATATGCCATCCGTCGAATTTTCGGGGACGTTTGCACGATTTCCGGCCACCCACCGGGGGTTGAAACCCCTCCCCTTCCCTGTTCGTAATGAATTCGACATCGTCTGCGGCAGCCTCGGTCCGCTCCCCGGATCCGGCGCCTCCGCCCCCGTCGACCCCGAACCCACCCCCGGGCCCCCCATGACGACGCACCCAACGCTCCACCGGCCCCCCGCGCTACTGATCGCGGCCCTCGCCGTGGCCCTCGTCCTGGTCCCCGCCCCCGAACTTCGGGCCCAGTCGCTGGATCTGGGCGTCCGCAACACCGGGGTGAGCATCGGAAACAGCGAACTCTGGAACGGGCTCCGCATCAACTGGAGTGACCGATCGCTCGAGCGGGTCAACGGCGTCAACGTCACGCTCTGGCGCGCTCGGGGCTCCGGGTACGCGCGGGGGGACGGAGGGGTCGGCGGGGTCGTGAACGGTCTCGCGCTCGGGCTCGCCGGTCCGCAGGCGGGCGAAATCCGCGGACTGGCGGTGGGGGTCGGAGGGGCCGTGGGCGAGACCCGGATCACGGGCGTCGCGGTGGGGGGCGGCGCCGTGGTGGCAGGCGAGCGATTCCGGGGAGTGGGGATCGGCGGCGGCGCCGTGGTGTCGGGAGGCTCGTTCTCGGGCGTCGGGCTGAGCGGGCTGGCGAACGTCTCGGGGACCGACGCATCGGGGATTCACCTGAGCGGGCTCGCGACCGTGGCTGGCGAGAACCTGACCGGCGTGGCGGCCTCGGGGCTCGCCACGATCGCCGGGGAGGACATGCGGGGCGTCCACAGCGCCGGGCTGTCGCTGACCGCCGGGGCATCGATGACCGGCGTGGGGGCCGGAGGGCTCGTCGCCATCGCCGGCGACGACATGCGCGGCGTGCACGCCGCCGGCCTCGCCCTGATCGCGGGGGACGAGATGACGGGGGTGGGAGCGAGCGGGCTCGCCACCATCGCCGGCGGTTCGATGCGCGGGGCACACGCGGCCGGACTCGCCGTCGTGGGGGGAGAGGGGATCGAGGGGATCACCGTGGCGGGGCTCGGCGTGGTGACCGGAGCCGACCTGCGCGGCTTGACCGCCGCGGGCTTCGGGGTCGTGGCCGGGGGGGGCATCCACGGTGTGACGCTGGGGGGGATCACCGTCGAGGCCGCCGATCGGGTGCAGTGGCTGACCCTGGCCGGATACCGGGTCCGGGCCGGAAGTGCGCGGGGCGCGACGGGCGCGGTCTGGGTCGACGTACCCGACCTGAAGGGGGTCTCGGTGGCGGGATACCACCGCACCGAGGTACAATCCGGACTCTCGATCGGTATCTTCAATCAGACACGCGAACTGACCGGAGTGCAGATCGGACTTCTGAATCGCGTCGACGCGAACCCGGCACCCTTTCGCATACTTCCCCTGATCAACGCCCGCTTCCGATGAGACCCGACCTTCGATCCTGGATCGCAATCCCGCTGGCGCTCGCCCTCTCGGCCTGCGCCTCGACCGCCTCGACCACCCCCGAGACCGGACCACCGGCCCCCGAAGCCGAGGACGCCCCGAGCGTCCTCCTCGATCCCACGGCACCGGAGTTCGACCGGACGGCGCCGGACACCTTCAAGGTGCTCTTCGAGACCACCGCCGGGGACTTCGTTGTCGAGGTCTATCGGGACTGGGCCCCCCTCGGCGCGGACCGCTTCTTCAACCTGGTCGACCACGGGTTCTACGACGGGCTCCGCTTCTACCGGGTGATCCCGAACTTCATGGCGCAGTTCGGGATCCACGCCGACCCCGAGATTTCCGCCGCATGGAGGGGCACCCGGATCCCGGACGATCCGGTCGAGGCCTCGAACGAGCGGGGCACGATCACCTTCGCCACCGGGGGACCGGACACCCGTACCGTGCAGCTCTTCATCAATCGGGTCGACAACGAACGGCTGGACCCCATGGGCTTTGCGCCCTTCGGCCGGGTCACCGGAGGAATGGATTCGGTGGACCGAATCTACGACGGGTACGGCGAGGGCGCCCCGCGAGGGGACGGCCCCCCGCAGGGTCGGATCCAGGAAGACGGCGAGCGCTACCTGGCCGCGGAGTTCCCCCGCCTGGACATGATCCACCGGGCATGGGTCCTGACCCCCTGACGGGTCAGAAGCCCCCTCCGCCCCCACCGCCCGAGCCCCCTCCCGAGCTGCCGCCCCCGCCGGAGCCCGACGACCCTCCGGGCGATGATGACATGGTGCGGCTGGCACTGGTCGACAGCGAGTTCAGGCTCGACGCGAAGGCCGTGGTGCGAAACCCCGTCCCGCTGCTCCCCTGGTACCAGTCCGGCGGCTCGCGGTAGATCCCCTCGAAGGCCTTCGCCCACCGCGACTCGACCTGCAGGGCGATCGCGTAGGGCAGGTATTTCTCGAAGAGCTCGGGCGAGGTCACGACACGCTGGTAGTAGTCCGACTCGACCCGCTCCAGGAACTCCTTGAATCCAAGGATGTGAGCACGCGCCCTGGAGCCCCTCTCGGTACGGACCCCCATCCCCTGTCCGACCACCATGATCGCCAGCCCCGAAAGGGCCAACCCCAGCCCCAGGGGGAGGGGCTCCGGAAAGTGCTGGTGGAGGAAGGGGGGCTCGGCCGCCATGATCCCCAGGAAGACCGCCGCGAACAGGATCACCGCGCCGAATCCCCCCCAGCGCGCGACCTGGTGGTCGGGCCTGCGCAGGTAGAGCCCGCGCCGCTTGAGCTCCTTGTAGATCTTGGTTCGGATCTTCTCGATGTGCGTGTAGAACTTGTTCTCGAGCTCCGAGAGCTTGACCTGGACCATGATGTCCTCGCCCCGAACCTGCTCGGCCTCTCCCTCGGCCTCCTTCCGCTCGGCCATCCAGTCCTGCCAGAAGCCCTGCGCGTCGAAGCTGCGGTCGTCCCGGCGGGCGGCCCGCCATTCCCGAAAGGAGTCGCCGAAGTAGCTGAACCACTCGCCCAGATCGAAGGTGCCCGACTCGGCCTTCAGAACGTCGGCAAAGAGCCCCGTGATGTAGGCGCGCTCGTGGGGAGCCAGCGCCTTCCAGCTCGATTTTGGACGGGTCTGGTGGAAAATCCACTCCTCCTTGCGGCTCGAGAGGAAGGGGATCCCTCCCTTCTTCTCTACCTCTTCGATGCGCAGGTAGCCGCGCACGGCCAGATCCACCAGGGTGGCCGTGATGTCGTGCATCTCGGCCTTGTGGTCGACGAGGGTACCGACCTCGGCGGGCGTCAGGTCGTCGGGCGGCTCGTACTCGACCATCACCGATCCGCGGTAGGGATCCCGCCCCTTGCGGACCCACAGCCCGAGCATCCCGAACAGGGCCGCCACCGGAAGCCCCATCGGCCAGTACATGAGGAGCCCGGCACGCGCGCGACCGGCCACCGTGGGCCGGGGAATCACCCCCGCGGGCCAGGTGACCGACACCGTCAGCCCCTCGCCCGCCCGAAATTCCCGCAGCGAGGTGACGCGGACGTCGGAATCCATCTGGGCGACCTGGACCGCCTGCTCCGTGGAGCCGCCGGATCCGGTGTAGCCCCAGGCGCCGGTTGGCTCGAGTCCTTCGGGGAGGCGAATCCGGGCTCTCGCGGCCGTGATCGGCACCCGCCAGCCATGCCCCGTCACATTGTAGTAGAGTTCGTCCCACGCCTCCTGGTCGCCCTGCGGCTCGAAGAAGCGCAGACCGTCGCGCACCCGGTAGCGGATCACGACAGTCCGGACGGCGTTGTTCGCTCCCGGCACCCAGATCCGGAGCGAGACCCCCCGGCGGATCCCGGAGCGATCCACCTCGAGGGGTGTCCCCGAGCCATCGGTGATCTCTCCAAGCTCGAGCTGGAAGCGGGTGCGACGTCCCTCGGCGGTCTCGTGGTCGAAGAAGAGTTCGCGCTCGAGTCCATTCCACGAGCCGATGAAATTCACCCGGAGGGTTTCGGTGACATCGAAGCTCCCGTCCGGCCGAACCTCGATCATCGAGTCGAAGTCCTCGATGATCAGCTCCCGGTCCTGGGCCTCGAGACTCCCGGGGGTGAGGGCCAGCCCGAAGGCAAGGACCAGGGCGGAAACGACGAACGCTCCGACCCCGCGCACCCCCCATCGGGGAGGCGGGCGGAGCCGGAGCGAATGCGTGGAACCTCGTGTGCCAGGATCCATGGTCTCCAGCGGGGCTGAAGGTGAACGGCGGACTCAGGCCATGGGGAGGCCTTCGACCAGCTCGATCATCCGACGGCGCTCCGAATCGTCCGGGAGTCGCCCCATCGCCCCGCCCAGATTGTCGATCATGTGCTCCGGACGGCTCGTCGCGGGGGTGACGACCGTCACCGCCGGATGCGACGCTGCGAACTTGATAAAGAACTGCGCCCAGCTCGTCGCGTCAAATTCGGCTGCCCACGCCGGCACGTCGCGACCGTCGACCCGGCTCCAGAGCCGGGTCCGGCCGAAGGGCGCGTAGACGAGCACCCCGATCCCCCGCTCCTGCGCCAGCGGAAGGATCATCTCCTCGGCGCTGCGGTTGTCGACCGCGTAGTCGACGCCGATGAAGTCCACGGGCTCGTTGCGCATCACGTCGGCCAGGTCGCCGTAACGTCCCTCGCTCGTCGAGGTCACGCCGATGTAGCGGACCCGCCCCTCCTCCTTCATCTCCTTCAGGATTCCCATCTGGGTCGGGATGTCGCCCAGGTTGTGCACCTGGATCAGGTCGATCGGGTGCTTCTGGATCCGCTCGAAGGAAGTGGCGATCTGTGCCCGCGCCGCATCCGGGTCGGCCACCCCGTCTCCACGACCGGCCACATTCACCTTGGTGGCCCAGAAGATGTCCTTGTCGATCCCCAGATCATTGGCGATCCGACCGGCCACCTCTTCGGAGGCCCCGTACCCCGGCGCGGTGTCGAAGACCGTCCCACCGTGCTCGACCATCGTCGACAGTACCTGTCCGAGCTGGCTGTAGTCCTCGCTGCGGGCCACCTGCGAGAAGGTCGCGGAGCTGCCCAGCCCCACGACGGGAAGCTGCTCACCGGTCGAGGGGACCGCCCGGCGGATGATCTCCTGGCGGAGGGTCCCCCCTTCGATCGCGCGCAGAAGGGAGGGGGGCAGGGAAAGGGCCGCTCCGGCGGCCGCGGTGATCTTCAGCCATTCGCGTCGAGAGACCATCGCACGCTCCTTAACGTTGTGTGGGGTTGAACCATCTCGATTCCATCGATATCGAAGCCGCAGGGCCCGAAAACGTTAAACCCCCGAGAACCCGAATGGTGGCGCCGGTTGCGGCCTGTCATCGATCGGAGTACTCTGGCCCGGACTCAGGAGAACCCCAATGACGAAGGAGAGGGCGATGATGCAGGTCGACGGACGGGCGAAGGGCAGGGCGGCCGGATGAGTGCGTCGGTGGGCAGACTCGTCAAGCGCCTGGTCGATGTCCGCGACCAGGAGGTGGCGGCCCTGGTCTGGTCGTGCATCTACTTCTTCCTGGTCCTCGCGGCCTACTTCGTCATTCGGCCCATCCGGGATCAGATGGGGATTGCCGGCGGAGTCGAGAATCTGGCGTGGCTCTTCACCGGGACCCTGGTGGGGATGCTCCTCCTGCACCCGATCTTCACCTGGCTGGTGGGGCGCTATCCGAGGCGGGTCTTCGTCGCCTGGATCTACCGCTTCTTCATCCTGAACCTCCTCCTCTTCTACGCCCTCTTCCAGTTCGCCGACGCCGACCAGAGTGTCTGGGTGGCGCGCTTCTTCTTCATCTGGACGAGTGTCTTCAACCTATTCGTCGTGACGATCTTCTGGTCGTTCATGACCGACACCTTCCAGCCCTCGCAGGGAAAACGGCTCTTCGGGTTCATCGCCGTGGGAGGCACGGTGGGAGCGCTCACCGGCTCCACTATCACCGGGACCCTGGTGTCGGTCCTGGGGCCGGTGACGATGCTCCTGGTCTCGGCCGCCCTTCTGGAACTGGCGAGCTGGGCGTCGAGCCGTCTGGCGCGGCACGAGGGGAAGCTCGGCGAAGTGGTCGAGGAGGACCCAGAGGCCGAAGCCGACCTCAAGGTCATCGAGGAGGCGCCCCCGGAGGACCGCCAGGACCAGATCATCGGAGGCGGGGTGCTCGACGGGATCAAGCATGTCCTCCGGTCGCCGTACCTGCTGGGGATCGCGGCCTTCATCGGCTTCTTCGCGATCGTCTCCACCTTCCTCTGGTTTCACCTCATGCACATCGTCGACCAGGCCTATCCGGGAGACGATGTGGGGCAGGCCCAGCTTTTCTCGTACATGGAAATTGCGGTCCAGTCGCTCACCCTGATCACCCAGCTCTTCCTGACCGGGCGCATCCTGCGCTGGCTCGGGATCGGGCTGGCCCTCTCCTTCCTGCCGCTGGTCAGCATCATCGGCTTCGGGATCCTGGGGGCGGCCCCCATCCTGATCGTGGTGGTCCTCTTCCAGGTCTTCCGCAGGGCCGGGAATTTTGCCATTCAGCGCCCGGCAAGAGAGGTGCTGTACACCGTGCTCCCGCGCACCGACAAGTGGAAGGCCAAGAACTTCAACGACACCTTCGTCTACCGCCTGGGCGACCAGGCCGGCGCCTGGTCCCACCACGCCATGATGGTCTGGATGGGCCTGGGGCTCTCGGCCGTCGCCTTCGCCATGGTCCCGGTCTCGATCCTCTGGCTGGGTCTCGCCCTCTTCCTGGGCCGGAAGCACCGGGAGTTCGGTGCCGGAGGGCCCGAGCTCGAAGCGATCAGGAAGGCACCGGTGGTGGGCAAGGGCTGAGACTTGGCACGGCAGGGGAGCGAGGACGACCCGCGACCGGGACCCGATCACACGACGGGTCCCGGTTCGCGCGAGGGCGCTCCCCATCTCCACGACGAGGGGGACCACGTCCTGATCCTCCCTCCGGGGTCGACGCCGGGTCCCACCATCGAGAGCGTCCACTTCGACCCCGATCATCTGGAGCGCGAGGGCCTCGTCACCGGAAGAAGTCGGGGGCGCCGCACCGCCTGGTTCGTCACGGTCGACGACCTGAAGATGGTCCTTCGCCACTACTGGCGTGGAGGCCTGGCGGCGCACCTGAGCGACGACCTCCACCTCTTCACCGGAGTCCGTCGGAGCCGACCCTGGCACGAAGTCGCCCTTCTCTCCGAGCTCCGGGCTCGAGGCCTCCCCGCGCCCGTGCCCCTCGCCGCACGGCTGACTCCGCACGGCCCCTTCTACCGGGCCGATCTGCTCACCGTCGAGATTCCGGGCACCCGGACGCTGGCCCGGGCGATCCGGGACGGGGGGTTCGATGGCGCCCGCTGGGTCGAGGTGGGCCGCACGATCCGGCGCTTCCACGACGCGGGCGCCCACCACGCCGACCTGAACGTCCGCAACATCCTGGTCGGTGACGATGCCGGGGCCTGGCTGATCGACTGGGACAAGGGGCGCATGCGGCGTCCGGGGGGACGGTGGCCCGCCCGCACCATCGCGCGGCTGCACCGGTCGCTTCTCAAGGAGCCGGAGCTGGCCCGGGCCGCCGAGCGACACTGGACCACCCTGGTGCGCGCATGGGAGTCCGGCTGAGCCGACGGCTTGCGACTCCGGGACCGACCTAACAGCTTTCGATGGTCGGTTCGCGGAAGCCACCGAGGCTTGCGATGCGACCTTCACCCATCCCTTGAGCGTCGACCCCCGGAGGCACTGTGGCAACCGAGAAAATCCTGGTCACCGGAGCCACTGGAAAGATCGGGCGCGAGCTGGTGCCCCGACTCCTCGAGGCCGGAGTGGAGGTGAAGGCCGGCAC
>SLBA01000102.1 GCA_007126575.1 Gemmatimonadota bacterium
CGGCGAGGCCCGAGAGCAGCAGGGAGCGGACGGGGGCGGGAAGGGCAGAAAGGGGTCGATTCATGGTTCGGTGGGGTAGAGCGTGTACGAGAGGCTGGTTCGAATCGCGGGTTGGAACCCCGGACGCCGGGACGGGGTCCGCACCGGGCGGAGATCAAGACCGATGTGTGCGCGATCAAACTGCAGCAAGGTGAAACGATGGCGACCACGATGAAGCGGATCTGTGCCTGGTGCGGGGAATCGATGGGAGAGGAAGACGTCGGCGCCGGAGTCTCACAGGAGCGGGTCAGCCACGGGATCTGCCCGATGTGCGTGCGCACGCTCGACCTTCAGCTCGAATCCATCAGCGACATGCACCAGCTCACCCACGAGGAGTACGACCAGCTCCCCTTCGGCGTGATCGAGATCGATGGCGAGGGTGTGGTCCTGAACTACAACGACTGGGAGTCGCGGTTCACCGGTTTCGCGAAGGACCGGGTCCGGGGCCTCAACTTCTTCACTGAAGTCGCCCCCTGCACGGCGGTGCGCAGCTTCCTCGGCGAGTTCGAGGGGATGGTGGCGGCGGGTCGCCCGGATCGCCGCGAGCTCGACTTCACCTTCGCACTCCCGTCCGGGCAGCGCGAGGTGCACATCGTCCTGACCTGGCAGCCCGAGCCTGGGTGGGGCTTCATTCTGGTTAGGGAGGCGACGACGTGAGACGCATCGTGTACGGCCTGATTGGCGTGGCGTGGATCCTGGTGCCGATCGGGTGCCAGGGGGATCCGGACGCGAGCCCGGACGAGACCCCATCGGTGTCCGGGGAGGCCTCCCCGGAATCGGAAGCCCCGGTCGAGGTGTCGAGCTTCGTGCCCCTCGGTGTGTCCGGCGAGCTGATCGTGACCGACGACGAGTTCCGCTTCCGCCCCTGCGACGGGGCCGAGTGGTGGACGGTCGTCGACGGCACCGGCGGGGAGCTCGCGCGGATTCCCGAGCGGCTGGAGTCCGGGGAGCGTCCCGTGTACGCCCACCTCGTCTTTGCGCGATCGGACGGGGAAGAGGACGCGCAGCCGGGGCGAGAGGGCGCGCGGCCGGGAGAAGAAGGCGCGCAGCCGGCCCGGGGCGGACCGGGGGCCGAGGTGTCCGAGATCCGAAGCGCATTCCCCGAAGGATGGGGGTGCCCGGACGTCCTCCCCGATACCGAGGTTCAGGCGCGCGGCAACGAGCCCTTCTGGGGCGTCGACATCGACGGGGGCACGGCGCGGTTTCGGACCCCCGACGAGATCGACGGGATCGAGTACACGGCCGGAGCCTGGCGGGAGACGACCGACGGCTGGCGCTTCGAGGCCGAACGCGACTTCGTCGACGGGATCGCGTACCTGACCGTCGAGATCACCGAGGAGCGCTGCTACGACTCGATGTCGGGGGCCTGGTACCCCTTCGCCTCGCGCGTCTCCGAAGGGGGGACCGACTACCGGGGCTGCGCGCTCGAGGGGCGGCGCGCCGGTGACCTCACTTCGAGGACGGCTCCGGGAGGATGACGGAGAAGAGGAAGCTGACCACCGAGATCAGGAGGCTCCCCAGGATCGCGGCCCAGAACCCCTCGACCGACAGCGCGCCCACGAGTGCGGCGGTGAGCATGAGCATCAGGGCGTTGACGACGATGGTGAACAGCCCCAGGGTGATCACGAGCAGGGGGAGCGAGAGCAGGAGCAGGATCGGCTTGATCAGGGCGTTGACGAGCCCGAAGACCGCCGCCACCAGGATCACCGGCCAGAATTCTCCGGCCAGATCGATGCCACCGACCACCTGCGCGGCGACCCAGAGGGCCACGGCGTTCACGAAGATTCGGATGATGAGGTTCTGCACGGAGCGCTGGTTCCTGTCTGAAGGTGCGAGTTCGCTCGGGCGCCGGGCCCGGTCCCGGAGTGCCGGGTCGAGCCGGTGCGGGGAGGGGATCCACCCGGGCGAGGGGATCCGTTGAGCCTCCGACCGGACAATGTAGCCAAAGCGGGGGGGCGCCGCCCAGCCCGGAGCATCGATCTGGAGATCGCCGCGCTGGCGGTGCCGGCGCTGGGGGCGCTGGCCGCCGACCCCCTCGTCTCGATCGTCGACACGATCTTCGTGGGGCGGCTGGGGACGGTGCCGCTGGCGGCGCTGGGTGTGAACACCGCGCTCTTCTCGATGGCCTTCGTGGTCTTCAACTTCCTTGCCTACGGGACCACGCCCCGGGTGGCGCGGGCGCATGCGGCGGGCGACACGGCCGAGGTGGGCCGCTCGATCCTTCAGGCGCTCACCCTGGCGGTGGGGGTGGGGGTGATCGCGACCGCTCTGCTCCTGACGCTGGCTCGTCCGCTGGTGGCGCTGATGGGGGCCACGGGGGAGCTCGAGGACCCGTCGCTCGCCTACCTGCGGATCCGGGCGCTGGCCGGGCCCGCGGTGCTCCTGATCATGGCCGGCCACGGGGTCTTCAGGGGGCTGCAGGACACCCGCACCCCCCTGTGGGTGACCCTCGGTCTGAACGTGGTGAACCTGGTGCTCGACCCCCTGCTGATCTTCGGCCTGGGGTGGGGGCTCGAGGGGGCCGCCTGGGCCACGGTGGTGGCGCAGTGGGCGGGGGCGCTGGCGTTCCTGGCGCTCCTCTTCGGGCCCCGGCGGGCGCTCCTGGGCGCGGCTCCCCGGCTTCCCACCCTGGTCGAGCTCCTGCCTTTTCTTCGGGTGGGCGGGGAGCTTTCGATTCGGACCTTCGCGCTGATCGGGACGCTGACCCTGGCGACGGCGGTGGCGACGCGGGTGGGGACCGCCGAGGTCGCGGCGCACCAGGTGGCGGTGCAGCTCTGGCTCCTCCTGGCGCTCGTGGTCGACGCGCTGGCGGTGGCCGCGCAGGCGATGGTGGGGCGCTACCGGGGGGCGGGCGACACGGCCGCGCTCCGCCGAGTTACGAACCGGCTCCTCTTCTGGGGCGGGCTGGTGGGGGTGGGGCTGACCCTGCTCTTCCTGCTCGCGGCGCCCTGGCTTCCGCGGCTGTTCACCGACGACGCCATGACGATCGCGCGGGTTGCGGCGGTGCTCCCCTTCGTGATCTGGATGCAGCCGCTCAACGCCCTGGTCTTCGTGTGGGACGGAATCTTCATGGGCGCCGAGGACTTCCGCTTCCTGGCCTCGCAGATGCTGGTGGCCGGGCTCGCGGCCGGCGCCGTCCTCCTGCTGGTCCTTCCGATGGGCTGGGGGCTGCCCGGGGTCTGGTGGGGGATCGTGACGCTGATGGGGGTGCGGGGGGTGACGCTGGCGTGGCGCTACACCTTCGTCTCCCGCCGTTCGAGAACCGATCGCACCTGAGCCATGAGCTCGTTCAGCTCGAAGGGTTTCGACAGGAACTGGGTTCCCCGGGGAAGGCCCCCGTCGCCCAGCACGTCGTGGCTGTAGCCCGACATGAAGAGCGCCCTCAGACCCGGCTGTCGGGCCGCCATCTCCTCGTAGAGCTCCCGTCCGTTTCTTCCGGGGAGGATCACATCGGTCAGGAGCAGGTCGAAGGCGCCCTCGGACTCCGCGATCCCGAGGCCCTCCTCCGCGCTTCGGGCCACGTGCACCGCGTATCCGGCCCGATCGAGCACCCGGCGGACGAAGCGGCGGACCGCCTCGTCGTCTTCGACCAGGAGGATTCGGGCCCCGTGCACACTCCCGGGATCGGTCGGGGGGCGGGCATCTGCCTTCGATGACACCTCCCGTTGGGTGACGGGAAGGTAGATTTCGAAGGTCGTGCCGGACCCGGGCCGACTTCGGGCCCGGATCGCGCCGTCGTGTTGCCGGACGATCCCGTACACCGTGGCCAGTCCCAGCCCCGTCCCCTTGCCGGGTGACTTGGTGGTGAAGAAGGGGTCGAAGATCTGGGGGAGGTGATCGCCCTCGATCCCGTCTCCGGTGTCACTCACCGCGAGTTTCACCAGGGGCCGTCCGTTGAGGCTCTCTTCGGTCAGATCGACCGGCCCGGCCTCGACGCGATCCACCGCTATCCGGAGGCGCCCCCCGTCCGACATGGCGTCCTGTGCGTTCACCGCCAGGTTGACCAGGATCTGCTGGAGTTGGGTGGCGTCGGCCAGGACCGGGTGGGGCGCGTCCTCGATCTCAATCTCGAGCTCGATGTTCTCGCGCAGGAGCGAGCGCAGGAGGCCGTGGGAGCGGCGAAGCTCGTCTCCCAGGTCCACGGGGTTCATCGACAGGACCTGCTTGCGGCTGAAGGCCAGCAATTGGTGGACGATCTCGCGGGCGCGGGCCGAGGCCGACTGGATCTCGCGGAAGTAGTCGCGCACGGTGTCGGACTCGGCTTCCTCGCGACCCAGGTCCGAGAGCCCCATGATCGGGGTGAGCATGTTGTTGAAGTCGTGCGCGATCCCCCCGGCGAGCAGTCCCACCGCCTCCATCTTCTGCGCCTGCAGGAGCTGGGCTTCGAGCTCCTGCTGGCGGGCCCGGGTCAGCTCGTCCTTGCGGGCGAGGGCGGAGCGCATGGCCTCGAGGGAGGCGTGCAGTTCCCGGGGCTCCATAAGGGGAGAGGTCGCGAGCTTCGATGAGACCACCCCGGGCTCGAGCTCGCCCGCGGTGATTCGCCGGGCGGTGTCGGCGGCCGCGCTGATCGGAAGGGCGACCCCCCGGGCAAAGGCGCGCACGATCACCACGAGCAGAAGGAGCACGCCCCCGACGAGCGCCAGAATCTGGAAGGTCACCGGGAGGATCCGGGCGTACAGCACCGTCGAGGGTGTGTCCACCATCACCCCCCACCCCGACCGGAGCACGGGTTGGAAGCTGGCGAAGGTCAGGTCCAGCGCCAGCATGGACTGAATGCTCCCGCTCGGGGGAGGGAAGTAGCTGAAGGTGGTGGGTTGGGTCAGCCTGGCGAGGGGAAACGGGTCCAGTTCGGTATCCTGCGGGCCGCGGATGATCGTCTCGATCTCGAGCCCCGCGTCACGGCCGGGCACGACCGATCCGATCAGGATTCCTTCGGAGTCGAGGATGGTCACACGGTTGTGTGCGATCGGCTCGGCCATGATGTCCAGCTCCATCGCCGCGAAGGCGGGGTCGATGCTCGCGACCAGCGCCCC
>SLBA01000086.1 GCA_007126575.1 Gemmatimonadota bacterium
CATCGCCGCGACGACTCCCATCCACCCCAGCTCGAAGAACGGGTCGAGCGGCGCCAGCGCCTCGGCCGGGCCCCGCTGCACGATCACGGCGAGCCCGGCGGCGATCAGGACCGCGAAGACCACGAGTTTGCCGACATTCTCGACCTGCCCGCCCGCCGCCGCCCCCCGGGTGAGCCTGTATCCGTAGACCCCGGTCGCCGCCACCGCCACGAAGAGGGTGAGCGCGTGGACCGCTCCCCCCGGAAGGGCCTCCATGAGTTGCGGAAGGATCGCGTCGATCGCGGCCACCGCGTAGGCGGCGAAGCCCAGCGCGTAGAGGACTCCGGCCACCACGTGCGCGAAGGTCATGATCCACCCGACCCCGAAAGCGGCTCGAACCGAGAAGGTCCGGCGGGCATAGACGTACTGCCCTCCGTTTTCGGGAAAGGCGGTGGCCAGCTCGGCGAAGGCCAGGGCGGTGATGAGCGCGATCGTGCCGTTCAGGGCGAAGGCCAGGGTCGCGGCCGGCCCCGCCTCGGCGATCGCCACGCCTCCCAGCACGAAGATGCCGCCCCCGACGATCGCGGCCACCCCGATTCCGGTGGCCCCGACGAATCCGATGGTGCGCTCGGGTGTGCCGGGGGGTGCGTTCGGAGGGGTCATCGACTCACCAGCCCCGGCTTCCGGGAATCCCCTTGAAGGGGCCCACCAGATCGGCGGTCACCCAGCCGCCGTAGAAGCCCCCGGGCTGCGGGGTCACCGGCTCGCCCTCCACCCGGCATTCATCCATCGGACCGGCGTAGAAGGCGAGATGGTCTTTCAGGGAGGCGAAGCGTGGCGTGGGATCGGGATAGGACCAGGCCACCCGGTCCGCGACGGCCTCTCCGACCACGACATCCCAGTACCGGGCCCTCCCCTTCCACTCGCAGTAGCTGCCGCCTCCCGCCTCCCGGAGGTACTCGGTCGCGATGTCGTCCGGCGGCAGGTAGTAGACCGGGGGGTGGCTGGTCTCGAGCACGCGGTATCCCCGATGGGTATCGGCGATGCGCACCCCCTCGAAGATGACCTCGAGTCGCTTCGCGGTACGCTCTAGCTTCGGGGGACGGGGATAGTCCCAGACGGACTCCTGTCCGGGCCCGGGAGGGATGCGATGGATCATGGGTTCGATGGCTCCGGGGGGGCTCTACGTGGTGGCGTCGTCGTCCTGCAGGTGCACGGTCAGCAGCATGGCGCTCGACTCGAGGGCCCGGACGTCGTGAGGGACGCCCGGACTCAGGATCAGCATCCGGCCCGCGGGAAGATCGTGCTCTTCGGCATCCGCCCGGACCCGCAGTCGCCCCTCGAGCACGTGGATCGTCACCAGCCCCGTGGTGGAGTGCTCCGCGAGCCTGCCCCCGGGATCGAAGGCGAAGAGGACATGGGTGACCGGGGCGCGGCGAAAGATCGTGATCTGCCGGTGCCCATCCTTGGCCGGATGGTCCTCCCGACGCAGCTCCGAGAGCGTCGCGCTCAGGTCGAAGTCGTGGATGTCTCCCGAGAATCGTTCCGCCGGAGGGGTTCGGAGGCGTTCGGTCGTGTCGTCGGTGCGCTCATTCATGCGGGTCTCCCGGGTCGGGTGTGATTGCAGGGATGGAGCCGGAACCCTCTACCCCGGACTCCGGGTCGAGTCCCGTCGAAGGTGCCCCCGCCCGGAAATGCCGGGAAGAAACCCCCGGGATTCAGAGGGGTTGTCCCTGTGAACCCGGGTGCGACCCGCCCAACCGCTTCTCATGCCACGGACGCTCCCTTGCCCCGATCCCGACTCCTCTTCCCGCTCGGCGTTCTCGCGCTCCTCCTGCTCGTGGGGTGCTCGGGCAGTCCCCCCGACGACCTCGGGAGCCTCGAGGAGGGTTTGGCACCGTGCCCCGAGACCCCGAACTGTGTGCACACGGGAGATGGCTATCCGGAGGGCACCCCGGCTCTCCTCCTGTCCGAAGCGTGGGCCGGGCGCTCTCTCGAGGAGCTGGCCGAGGCGGTGCGGGCGGGGGTCGAGGGCCTTCCCCGAACCGAGGTCGTGCGGCTGGACGAGGCGCCGGTCGAGGCCGGTCCAGGTCTCTATCTGCGGGCGGAATCGACCAGTCGGATCTTCCGGTTCGTGGACGATCTCGAGGTGCATCTGGCTCCGGGCAGCGATGAGCTCGTGGTGCGGTCGGCCTCGCGAATGGGCGAATCCGACATGGGGGTCAACGAGGATCGGGTCGCGGCGTTGCGGACCCGCCTCGAGCGCGACGGGGTCGTGAGGGTCGGGGCAGGGGAGTCCGCCGGGGTGAACGTCGACGCCGGCCTTCCACCCCGGACGGGGCTCGAAATGACGGGCTACGAGCGGCACACGACCCACGACGAGCTGGCCCGGTACCTGGCCGAGGTCCGGGCGGTCGGCAGCGACATGGAGCTCGAGGTCTTCGGGCGGACGCACGAGGGCCGCGACCTCTTTCTTGCGTCCTTCAGCCGACCACTGGTCGGAAGCCCCGAAGAGGCCGTGGACAGCGGAAAGCCGATCCTCCTGCTCGGAGCCAATGCGCACGGCTTCAACTACCTGCTCCGCGAGTCGCTGCTGCGGATGATCCGGGAGCTGGCGACCCCCGGCACCGAGCTCAACGGACTGCTCGATCACATGATCGTGCTGGTGGTTCCCTCGAAGAACCCCGACGGGGTCGAAGCCGACAGCCGCTTCAACGCCGTGGGGGCCGACCTGAACCGCGACTACATGACGCTCGATCAGCCCGAGACGGCGGCGTACGTCGGGTCGGTGATCCGTCGGTGGCAGCCGCACCTGGTGGTCGATGGCCACGACGGGGGGGCGGTCCAGTACGGGGGTGCCCGGCCCTACAGCCTCCTCTACCAGGGGCCCGCGACCGCCGCGGCCGACGCCTCGCTGACCGAGCTTGCGGACCACGAACTCTTTCCTCGGATCGACCGGAGCTTCGAGGAGGCGGGGCTCGAGGCCTTCTACTGGGCCCGGGGGGACGAGCAGGCGTGGTACGGAGGCGGCTCCGCGACCCGCATGGGGCGCAACTACGGGGGGCTCGCCAACACCCTGTCGATCCTCTTCGAGTTCGCCGAATGGCACGAGCGGCCCGTGGCCGTCGAATCCGGGGTTCTGGCGTACAAGACCGTCCTCGAGTTCGCTCGGGATCGCGGGGAGCTCCTGATCCGGACGGTCGACGAGGCCCGCCGCCTCACCGTGGAGCTAGGGGAGCGGGCGCAGGGGGAGATCCCCGTCGAGGAGTCCATGGAGGCCGATGAGGGGCGGGTGAGTTACCGGATCTCTCACCCCGAGCGGCCCGACGAGCTCCTGGAGGTGGAGGACGCCGAGCACATCAAGAAGCCCGTGGGAACCCGCTTCCGGGCGCGGCCCTGGGCCTACCTGCTCCCGGCCGACGCCACCGAGGCGGTGGAGATGGTGCGACGCCACGGGATCGAGGTCGAGCGGCTCGATGCCCCCATGGCCCTCCCGGTTCAGAGCTACGAACTGGTGGGGATCCGGCGCGAAGAGGGGGTGAACGAGGTGGACTCGGTGGTGCGTGTCGAGATCGGAGCGGTCGAGGACCGGACGATCGAGTTCGACGCCGGCACCTGGATGGTTCGGACCGGACAGCCCCTGGGGCGCGTCGCGACCCACCTGCTCGAAGCCGAAACCACCGAGAGCGTGGTCTACTGGAACCGGATGGGTGCCCTGCTGCCCACGGCCGAGTTGTCGGAGTACCTCGAGGATCCCGCCGGCCGGTCGGCTCCGTTCCTGCCGATCTACAAGCTGATGTCGGAGATTCCCGCGCCCTGAGCGGGGCGCATCCCCGGGCCTGCGGGCCGTGCGCGGCCGCGTCGTTTCGCATCACGCCGAAGACCATCATCGCCTGCATCGACGCGTGAACGTGCGGGCTTTCGAAGGAGCGGCTCCAGATGAGCGCCCGAAAGTCCTCCACCGACGCGAACTCGGTGTTCACCTGGTCGGTGCGATGAAAGGCAGGGTCGGGAGGACGACGAGCGAGAGGATGGCGAGCCGCTTCAGGATCATTGCAATCACATCCGTTCTATTCGCGTTCAGCCCTGTCGGCCTCTTCGCGCGCCTGCGACAGCGCCGAAGCCATGATTCCCGCCGGCACGGCCACCACGCCCAGGCCGATGAAGAGGATCACTGCGGTGAACAAGCGGCCGCCGAGGGTGATCGGGTAGACATCGCCATACCCGACCGTGGTGAGGGTCACGAGAGCCCACCACATCGAGTGGAAGACGGACGCGTAGAGCTCGGGCTGGGCCTCATTCTCGAAGTAGTAGATACCGACCGAGGCGACGTATACGACCATCAGGCTCGCAACAAGAAAGAGGATCAGCTCCTCGCGGGCGAGCCGGAACGCATGGCGGAGGCGAGCCAGGGCCTTGCCGTACCGCACGAACTTCAGGATCCGAACCATGCGAAGGAGTCGGACGACCCGGATCGATCGAAGGTCCACTCCCGTGGTCAGGTAGAAGGGGAGGATCGCCAGGAGGTCCACGACTCCGAAGAAACTCAGGACGAACTCGCGTTTCCGATCGGCGACCAGCACTCGCAGCAAGTATTCGAGCGTAAACAGGCCCACGATCACGACTTCCATGACGCCGAGGACCCGGATCGCCGTGGGCCCGAGATCCGGGAGGGTCTCGAGGGCAAAGCCCGCCAGGGAGATCACGATCAGGAGTTGAACGACGAGATCGAACGCCCGTCCACCTCGGGTGTCGGTATCCTCGACGAGGCTCTTCAGTCGAGACTTCAATGACCCTCCATGTCGGAAAGCGATGGGTCGGGTGGCCACGGGGACGATCCCCATCGCCTCCAACGACCTCATCCCGGACTCTCCAACTTGAACCGGAGCGGGTCAGGAAGCCAGTCGGTAGCGGATCAGGTAGGGCACCTCGAACTCGTCCGTCTCGAGCATCCAGACGTACGGGTCGGCGAAACCGAGCACCTCGTGCTCCCCCTCGAGCTCGATTCTCATGTGCGGCTCGCCGTCGGGATCGAGAAGCCACAACTCCCCCGGGGCACCGGGAGGTCGGCTCCATTCGAGCAGGATTCGTCCGCTGTCGTCCATGTGCACGGAACGAACGGGAGGACGATGGGCCGGGGGCAGAACGGACGCTCGATAGGCTTCCTCGGCATCCGCGGAGGTGAGCCTCCCTTCCAGCTCTGCGAAGCGCTGGAACGACTCGATTCGTGGACCGAGCAGCGAGTCCCACTCCGGATCGGACACCGGCGTCGGCTGATACGCGAAACGTCGGGACCAGAGAGTGTCGCCGTGGCCGGTCAGCGCCAGAATCGTGATATCCGGTCCGTTGCGGGTTCCATCCCGAGTGGTTGCCCTGTCCATGATGAGGATCCTGTCCTCCGGGCCGGCGAAGCTCACGATTGGAGAGTCCGGCATCGGATGCTGGCCGGTGGCCATCTCCTCGTTGCCGAATCGGATTTGAATCGTAGAGGTGCGATCGACGGTCGCCACGGTGCGCTCCGGCTCCGCAGAACCCACGCGAAACCGAACGATCGAGAGAGGGCCGGCGCCGATCTGAGACCGCGCCAGCCCGAGGGCCATCGAGTCGGCGTAGATGGCTTCGGGGCCCGGGACCGGTGCTCGATCACTCACCTCGACCGGGATCGACGGCTCGGCTCGGACGAACGCCCCCTCGGCATCGAAGAGATTCAGGCGGCGGGCGAAGTCGTCTCGTATCCACACCGTGTCTCTCGAGGCGCCCCACCACCCCATCCTTCCCGGGGACACGAACTCGCCGGGGCCCTGGCCCGGTCCGCCGACCAGGAAGGTCGGTTCGCCGCGCTCGTTGAAGACCCGGATCGACTGCTCCTGTGGCTGCGCCACCCAGACACCGCCGTCGGGCAGGGGCAGGATCCCGCCCACCCGGGTGAGCGCGGTGCCGGCGTCGTCATGGCTGCCGATCCGAAGGGTGTCCGCCAGGACCGCGGTGAGACCGGGGGAAGCTGCATGGGGCGAAGGGGACGAAGAACTCGCTTCACACCCCGCAAGGGAAACGACCAGCACGATCGCAGCGACGAACGTTCCTCGGGCCATGGATGGCCTCCCTGTCCGAAGGAGGTGGTACACGAAGGGCTTCGTATACGTCTGTCGGCCAAAGTAATCCACTGCAGGGAGCTTGTCTACCCGTCTTTTCGTATTGTGGCTGGAGGGTGAGGATTACCGGGGTTCCAGTTGAAGCAGATGGACCTGCAATTCGATGAGACCTGTAGCGGGGTCGCGGACCATGATGGCGATGGTATCACCCGTGAATGCCAGGTCGCGAATCCTCAGCTGCGTGTGGATCCGGCTCATGTGGTGCAGGGTCGCATCGTCACGTCCATGGTCCCCGAACGGTTGTTCGACCAGGATCATGCGGCCCGATCGGGGGTCGGCTCGGATCGGCGATCGCCACCAGATCCGTTCCTTCCATCTCCACATCCGAGGCGTCGACCCACTCATCCGACTGGTGGCGCCACTGCAACTGTAGACTCCCCTCCCGCCCCACCTCCGTTGATCCCGGGTTGGTTACGCCGCGACCTTCCGCGGTCTCCTGGGTGACGAGGTCCGTCTCGGCCCCCTCGCACGATCCGACTCCAAGCGCAGTGATCAATCCGACCCCGATCGCCCTGACCGCAGCGGTTCCGTTCCGACTATTCATTCGCGCTGTCCCCGACCGTCGTCGTTGTTTCCCGCTCTTCTACCTTCTCGAGGGAATGGGTCTCCTCCGTGCATACCGTGATCTCCGTCGAACGGGTGACCCGCCCTGACACCCGAACGGAGTCGCCCCGTGCCAAGGAATGAAACACCTCCAGACCGGCCGCCCGACACAGCCGCTCGCTGGCGGGGATGCGAACGAGCACCACTCCATACCGTTCGCTCCTTACCGTAATCTCACCATCTCCGTCCACGAACATCGGAGTTGCGTCCACCTCCATCACCGACCCTTCCAGGCGTACATCCTCCCCCAGAGCCAGAGGCTCCCCAGCAGCCGGGTCTTCGACTTCCAGGCAGCCTCCAAGGACCAGGACGATCAGGGCACCCCACGTCCACGTCATCTGCCTCCCTCCAGCACCGGGCGGGTCTCCGTCCTCACCTTCGGACTCGGAGCAGGGCGGGTTCGAGAGTACCGCAGGGTGTACGGATCGCATCGACTTGCGCTCCCTCGTTCAAGAAGTACTGGTGCGGGGCGACGACCCATTCGGCGCGCCCACGAAGGTCAGGACCGTCAGTACCGAAGCGGAGCACCAGCCTCCCGATGGGTCCAGGGAAGCGAACGTCGGTCGAATCACCCGGAATCTGGTTGATCGTATCCCACTGCAACGGGCCTGCCGATTGGTGTCCTCGGGTTCGCCGCGACCGCCAGCAAGGCTGCAATCGCCAGAAAGGGCAGGGGGGCGAAATCGACCCGAGTCGTAGCGCCGCAGGTTCGAACTTGGGTCAGGACGCTGCCTCGTCCATCTGGAGGGGTTCAGGGAGGCCTTCCCCGTGCACGATGGTCGCGCTCGTCCCCTGACCTTCGCAGGGGGTAGAGGACGACGGATTCCACGCCCAGGTCATCTCGCACGAACCCCAGGATGTAGTCGGCCCCGATCCGGGGCGTCACCGGCGTACCCACCGGCGAGAAGGTCCGCAGGAGGCCCTCGGGGGTGGCGAGGTATCCCAGGAGTCGCCCGTCGGGGTCGAACACGAACCATCGGGGCGTCTCGCCCTCGTCGATGGACACCGGCGGCACATACTCTCGTGCCCAGATGTGGCCCTCTTCGTCGACCAGGAGGTCGCTGAAGTGAGGGAAGGAATCCGGGAGCGCCGCTTCGCTTCGGGCCGATCGCATGGCCCGGCGGATCGCCTCGCCCTCGGGATGCCCCGCCGCGGTCTCGGACGTGATGGGGGGGAACACCTGGTCCAGGGGATAGCGCGGCGCGGTGCCGGGGACCCGGATCACCCGTGCCTCCGTCCCGTCCTCCCCGTGGATCCGGACCTCGAACCTCCGGGCGTCGGCGAAATACAGGTGGCCTTCGTGGAACGTCCACATGGGCTGGGGATGGGGCTCACGGAAGCTGGTCGACATCCCGGGGAGGACCTCGTTGGAAACGGCCCGGTTGTATGGAAACCGGCCGAACCGGGTGACGGGCTCCCCCTCCTGGTCCGTGACGAAGAAGGCGAGGCTGTCGGAGCAGACCAACCCGGTGCCCGTTTCGCATCGGGGAAGGTAGTCTGCCATTATCGGCTGCCCGTCCGGGGTCAGGCTCACCAGGATGTCCGACGAGAAGGGTGGGGTCGCCTGCGTCTCCGTCAGACGCGTGAGGAAGCGGCGGACGTAGCGGAGTTCGGGGTCCAGAATGGTGACCTGAAAGCCGCCGAGCACCGCCACCGAGTCTCCGCGGAGGGGGGCCAGCCCGTCGATCGACGTGTATTCGCCCGGGCCTTCGCCGCTGCCACCGATCCTCCGGATGAAGGTGCCATCGGTGTCGAAGAGCCGCAGTTCCCGGGCGAGACCGTCGGCCAGGAGGATCGTCCCGTCGGGCCGCCGGAGGATCCCCGCCAGCCGACCGATCACGTATTCCTCTGCTCCGTCCACGACCCCGATCCGCACCACGTTCGCGGTGTCGATCTCCCACTCCAGGGGGCGTGCGGCATCGAGGGTCGCGTTTTCGGCGATGACGACCCCGTTCTCGGTTCGCTCGGTGAAACCACCGTCGGAGTGCGAACCATCACCTTCGCCACAGCCGGCCAGGAGAAGGACACTCCAGAGCAGGAGCGCCACCAGCCGTGTGGGGACTGCGATGTTCTGGATCATGGGGACTCCGTCCTGGCGCAAGATTTTCACGGCCGGCTTTCGTGCCTGTACAACGCCGCCGCCTCGACATCGAATTCGTTTCGCTCCACTGCCAGCAGGTACTCACTCCCCACATCGAGGACCCGGACTCCGTGTGGGATCTCTACGGCTCCCAGCCATTCCCCTTCCGGACTCATCACCCAATAGGTCTGCGGAGGTCCGTGGCCGGGAGGGCGATACCGGGCGATCCAGACGTTGCCGGTCGGATCTCCGAGGATCCCCCCGGCGCTCGGCATCGACCCCGGGAGCCCGAAGAGGGGAAGAGGCTCCTGGACCGCATCCTTCATGGCCGTGATGCGACGCTCGATGTCTCCCGCGCCAATGCCGATCTCCTCGAAAAGGGCTCGGGAGCGAGATTCCCACGCTGCGAGGACACTGTCAGGAACCTCGGTTGCCCGGGCCGGCCAGCGCACGATCTGTCGGACCGCCCCGTCGCGGGCGATCCATCGGAGCTCGGCACGATCTCCCCTCCCCACGACGAACTCGCTTCCGGACACCGTGCTGAAACCACCACTCATGAAGGGGTTGTTGCCTCCTCCCGTAGCGATGCTCTGGTCCCAATCCGCCATCGCGACGGTATCGGCTGCGCTTGTCGTCCAGTCGAGCCTGACCTGCGGCACCGCCAGGAACGGGGTCTCATACCGCCGGCCGAAGACCATCGCGAGGGGCATCCCGAACATCAGTGATCCGGTTTCCGCGTCGACCCCGTGCAGGTAGAGCAGGTTCGCCCCTTCCGCACGGATGCTTTCGACAAACCCGTCCGGGGTGAACTTCGAGATCCGGCCCCCCTGGGCATCCTGTACCAGGATCGTGTCCCCCGGATGCACGGCGATCGAGGATACCGATGTGAACTCGCCGGGACCTTCGCCCGGTCCGCCCAGTGTGGCCTCGACGGATCCCGAGGGGCTGAGGATCACGAGTTGTTGCGTCCGCCCGCCATCGACGACCACCGCCCTGCCGTCTCTCAGGAGCGCTCCCGCGGTGAGCGTCTCGAACGAGCGCTCCGCGTCATCCCAGCCGATCCGATACACCGGCTCCTCCGATACTCCGATCCGGGGCGGAACGTCCGACGGGGCAGGGGCCTCGACCATGCGGATGCCCGCACTGTCGCTGACGACCGTCGCCGGGGGCGCGCTGGCGTCAGGACTGCACCCTCCGAGGGTTACGGCTCCCATGATTCCCACCACCGGCAGGAGACCGCTTCTGGTTATTGCGCTGTTCGGAGTTCCGTTCACGGGTGGCCACCCTCCTCAGAGTACGATCAGACGCAGCGCCCAGGACCCGGTGTATGCAGGACTCGATGAGGGCCGGCTGTCATCCAGGTGCGCCGCCCACTGCCCGGACACGATGAACTCGTACAGGCCGGGACTTGAAGGGGCTGGGAATCCAGCTGCGATCATCCGTGCTGCCTGCCGTACGCCATCGATGACGGGAGTCACCCATACTGAGTCAGCGGACGGTGCGGTCGTGATCCGCACGAATTCCGAAGGCGCGAGCACGAGTTCCGCCGTGTCCCTTTCGGCAGGGACCATCGCCGAAGAGAACGTCTGCCCACTGACCGTTACGTCGCCAACGCCAACGGTCCTGGCAAAATGCATCAGCGTCAGCGCGACCGAGTCCCCAGGGGCGACTGCCATCACCTGAGCTTCATCTATGTCCTGCCCAAGCAGCGGCCCCGGTAGCGTCAACAGGACGCCCGTCAACAGAAGGAGAAGGGCGAAGGAGGTTCGAGGTCTCCGATCCTCGGTACCACGCCGTTCAGTCCGTTTCGGGTTCATGAGGGGGCTCCATGCACGGGGACTGTGTGCGACCACGCTTCATACGCTCCTGAACATATCGGAGTGGCGCGTGCCGTGCGAGGGAACCGTTCCGCCAGGGTACTCGGACGTCCAGATCACCGCCCGCCCTCGAGTCACCCGGGCGCGCGCTGGCGAACTCGACGGTTCCCGCTGTCGACGCCAGTGACGGTAGCTCCACGAACGCCGAACCGTCTCCTCGGAGGCTGAACCATCCGACTTCCCCCGCCGAGAAGACGGGACCGAGCAACTCGGAGGGGAGTCGCATTGTTTCGGCGGTGCCCGCCTCCAGGTTGAACCGCTCGAGCTTGGACTGCGCCGCGTCCAGAGCCAACAACTCACTCTCCATCTGGAGGGCTTCGTCACGCGTGCGGTTTCGTCCAACGTTGACTGCTTTGTTGAAGTCGGAGGGGTAGGCGCGGCGCACCTGACCCGCCCGGATCTCATCCCCTCTCGAGGCGATAGCCAACCACCGTCGCCTGATCGAGTTCTCCTACCTGGAGAGCCCAGATCATGTCGTGTCCGATGTGTATCGGGAATATCCGGTCGGGAATCTCGACGTGGGCGAGCAGGCCTTCGTCCGGATCGACCGGACCATCCTGCCTTCCGGATCGTGTGCCCGACTGCCTCAGGAAACAAAGCGTTGCATGACGACCACAATGCTCAGGAGGAGAACCAGGATCGATACCGCAGCTATCCCCGCCCTTTCGCGGTCCGAAGGCGGCGAACCGCGCTGGACCGCGCTGACGATCCAGGTCTGGGTCCCCAAAACCGCCAAATAGAAGGCTCCCGAGAGCCAATTTCCAGCCCGGAGAGATGCCATACCAGCTGCGAGAGCGGCGACCCACCCCGCGGCGATCGGAAGGAGGAGGAGAATCGGGATCTCGTCCATGAACTTCAATACGCCGTGGCTCTTGGCAGTCATTCGGTCTAACTCCCCTGTCCCTGAGCGCTTTTCTTTTCGTGAGACTCGATCATATCCACTCCTGAGCTGTTGTGGCGGGAGGATCCTGCCGCGCTTCGCTTACCCTCCCCGGATGGGGGGGGCGTGCTCGTTTCTTCCATTTTCTCTCGCTGGTCCAACATGGTGAATCCTCTGCTTCCGCCCTACTCTAATTCATCAGGGGGTCGATGTCTCACCTACGTTGGCAGAGAGGGGGGGAGCCGTGACACGCAGGAAGGTTAGGATGGAGGGCGGCGGCAGCCGCCCGGAACCTGCAAAGCGGCAGCTAGGCGCTGTTGGATTCCCCCCCCCCCGGAGTGGTGGACCCGCGTCTATTTCCTGCTCCAAGTCAGTCCCCTACTCGCCCGCAGGTTGCTCAAGCCGATTTCGCACCCAGGCCACCCAAGGATCGTCCTCTCCTCGTATCTCTTCGTTGGTCGGGGCAAGCGGCGCCCAATGGGGAGTCAGGCTAGCTTCATCATCCCGCAACAAGAAGAGATATTCCCCGCCGGTACGGTACTCTCGAGCATAGCAATCCCCACGCTGACCGGCCGCTCTGACGATCTGATACGGCACGGATCCCTCGTTGAAGTCAGCATGATCGACGATGATCCCCGGGAACACGAGGTCTCCTCTGTCGGGCGCGCCCGACAGAACCTCGACGGTGCGGAACCGCACCGTCGAGGCGTAGCGGTCACTCCCAGCCTCGGTTTCCGCTCCAACAGCCACGGCGCGGACCACTACATCGGCCTCCACCACGAACCGCTCGACGTTTGCCACGGGCCAGTGATATCCGTCTGGGTTCTGCCGAAGCGCCCCCACGCTGCATAGGGTAGGCTCGGGGGGAACGAGGGCCTCAACGGGCCCTCCGATCATCAGGGTAGTGAGAAGCGTGGTGAGAGTCACCTTGACCTCCTGTCGTGGAATCCATCCTGCTTGCGATGCATGCCTTACTGTAATGCTTCACTGACGATCGAGACCTCGGCGTTCGCACACGATCCCGGCATCAAGATCGGAATCCAATGGCGCCTAACGTATCCTGGGTTGCCGAACTTACCGAAGTGGCGCGGGTCGTGCGAACGCACGAGCCGCGACTCTCAGGGAAGTTGGGACGGAGGACGCGTAGCGGCCGCAGCCGGCAAAGCGTCAGTTACGCGACGTACGGACCCGCCCAGGACCCCAGTCCGCGGCCGTCCTAGTTCTCCGCACGTATCTGGAATGCCACAACCGATTCGACTCCCAACTCATCATAAAACACGCCGTACATCCCGTCCCCGGTGACTGCTAGCGGCCAGACCTCGGCAGGCAACTCCACGGTACCGCGGTACGCCCCATCCGGCCAGAAAACGTCGAACGTCTGGGGAGCAAACCACTCGGGGCGCCATCCTGATCGGACTCCTCCGACCAGATGCGCGACAGCCCTTACTGCGGGCTCCGGATGGCGGTCCATGCGCTCCACCCACATAGAACCGTCCGCGGCGACGAGCAGTCGGTCGATGACTGGAAGGTATTCCGGCGGGGGGGAGGGTACCAGCCGCTGCATCAAGGGCTCTACTTCTGCCGGGTTGACGGTTCTCGGGGGCAGATTTGCACCGGGCGGTCCAGCCTCGAACGCCGCCACCAGTGCTTCCTCCATCGCCGACTCCCATCCCGGGTCGTACGGACGCCCCGGCACCGCCCTTTCCACGACTCGGGTCAAGGCCCCATCCAAATCATAAACCTCGACTCGGTAGCGAAGCGTGTCTGATACGAGCAAGGCACCCCGAGGATCGACGGCAAAATCTGGAGTCCCATGGAAGTACGAACCACGAGCCGTCCCTGCTCCCCCGGTCGATACTGATAGTTCTCCAGGGAATGATGCAATCTCAACAAATGGCCCGGAAATGGCGGGTGAGACCGTGATGTCAACTGGCTGTCGGAAGGAGTCCGCTCCCGCAGGGAGAAACCGCTCGAAAGTGACGATCCATCGGCCTTCCCCACGACCGAGGACTCTCATGAGAATGCCATCACCTCCAGCGGGCACCTCCTCGTCCACCAAGTCACCCTCCGGACTGAAGAGTTGGAACCGTCGCGGCGACCCCAGCAAGAGAACGGTACCATCCCCGGCCCACACGCCCATGTAACGCGCTGCTTCCCCAGGGCCTTCGCCTCTACCACCGACTTCTCCGCGGTACTGGCCGGAAGAGTCGTAATGACGAACACTTGCGTGTCGGTCAACGACCCAGAACCCGCCAATGGAATCCACCGCCAGAGCGGCGATGCCATCGAACTGCAACTCTTCGGGGCCCTCGATCACGCCCACGTTCAGGATCCGGTCGAGCTCGAGCATCTGGTCCGGGGAGGCGTTTTTCACCAACTCGATCCCAAGGCTGTCCCTGACCTCGACCTGCGTCGCATCCGCCGGCGATCCCCCAGCGTCGCATGCCGACGCGAACAACATGGTCACCAGCATGGCGGCACATCCGCAACATCTCTTCATGCGTCTCCTCCGAGGACGAACACCGTAAGGGTTCGTATGTCGCGTAACAAATCTGGATTTGCCGAACCCGGAGAGCTCGGCGCGACCCGTGCCCCGCACGGGGCGTGACGAGCCGTAGGGTTGCAGTGGAGGCGCCGCCAGGCGCCGGAACCGGTAAAGCCTGATGCGTTACGCGATTTGGCGGGTTCGCTACTTCGCCATGCCTGCCAGGATCGCTTCGACGTTGCGCTTTAGTTCAGGGACGTTGTGATGGATCATATCCCATGCGAGGTCCAAATCAACGCGGAAGTACTCATGGGCGAGGATGTCGCGGGCTCCAGCGATCTCTCTCCACGGGACCTGAGGATGCCGATCACGCAGATCCTGAGGAAGTCCCTTCACGGCCTGCCCGATGATCTCCAGGCGGCGAACCAGCGCATCCTGCTTCTCCGTATCGTTCTCGAAGTCGGCCTTGCTAACTCCTTCCACGTACGTCTCGATCCGACCGATGCTCTCAAGGATGTCCTCGAGGAGAACTCGCGCAGAGCGACTCATAGAAGAGGTACCTGCTCCTCTAGGATCCGGTCTCTCAGCTTCGGGTGAAGAGCGCGATAGGTGACGACGTCCACCTCGCGCTTCAGCCGATCCATCAGGTCGAGCCGCAGGCCAGACAGGTCTAGAAGCGTCCGACCAGCCTCCAGTTCGACAAGGAAGTCGACATCGCTTTCCGGGCCCTCCTCACCTCGGGCAAACGACCCGAACACGGCGGCCCGCACGACACCATGCGAGCGCATGATGTCCGACACCTTCGTTCTTAGATCCAACACGGTCTGGCTCATGGATTCAATCTACCCCACATCCCTCGCTGAACGCCATTTCGCGTAACGTATCCTAGGTTGCCGAACTTACCGAAGTGGCGCGGGTCGTGCGAGCGCACGAGCCGCGACTCTCAGGGAAGTTGGGACGGGGGCCGCGGAGCGGCCGCAGCCGGCAAAGCGTCAGTTAGACGAAGTACCCGCTGCCCGTCGGATGCTCAACTCCTCAGGACTCCGCTCAACCCCTCACCTTATCGACCCGCCAAACCCCTTGACCGGAAATAGCAACACTGCTATAATTTGCGATGCCACCCCCGACCCGTAAACCCCTTCACTTCGTCGCCAACAGCCTCAAGGATCTCCGGGGCATGCCGGAGGACGTACAGGATGTGTTCGGATCCGCGCTCATGGACGCACAATACGGAGACCATCCGGAGGGAGCGCGACCGTTCGGAGAAGGGCTACCAAGAGCCATCATGAAGCTGGTGGAGAACTTCGACGGCGACACCTTCCGAGTCGGCTACACGGTCTCTTTCCCAGAGGCCGTCTACGTGCTTCATGTGTTCAAGAAAAAATCTTCCAGCGGTCGATCTACACCCAGGCCGGACAAGAACGTATTGCGAGCTCGACTCCAACTGGCCGAACGACACTACCGCTCACACTACGGTGGCGGGTGACCACCCCGGGGAGGAGAATCCCTCAATGAGTGACACAACGAAAATTCACGACAGTTCTGGGAACATCTTCCAGGACATGGGCATGCGCGATGCAGAGGAACGCCTGGCAAAAGCCGAACTCGCCCGCCTGATTCGCAGGAACATCGAGGCACGAGATCTAACCCAGGCGGAGGCGGCCGAACTCATAGGCGTCAGCCAACCCGACGTCTCCGACCTGGTCCGAGGAAAACTCGCTCGCTTCAGCATGAACCGACTCGAGAAATGCCTCAATCGTCTCGACCTCGAGATTCGGATCCAAGTGGGCCCCCGCCCTAGCGACAAGCCTCAAGCAGGGATCACCGTCGAGGCCGTCGAGTCTTTCTGAACCGAGCCTCGACCCTCACCTAACCCAGCAGCGGGTATTTCGTCTAACGAATCAGGGGTTGCCGAACTTCCCGAAGTGGCGCGGCTCGTGCGCGGTTCAGCACGAGGCGTGACACGCAGGGGAGTTGGGTGGAGGGCCCGCCAGGGCCCGGAACCGGCAACCGTCGCAGTTAGGCGCCGGAGCCGAATCTGAGCGCCGGGACGCTCCCAACGAATCGTCCCGTCATCGTATCGACCGAAGGCAGAATGGCGCAAGCGGGGTGCGTTGACCGATTCGAGGAGGGCAGGCCGGGCTTCGGAGGGCCCCCGGGCCACCTTGCCGTCGCGGGCCCGAGGCGGCGATGGATCGGCGGGGGAGGGGAGAGCATCCAGGAGGACACTGCGGGCGCTCCCACCCGTTGGGATCCTCGACGCCGGCCGGTCATCAGGCCAGCGCCGGCTGCTCAGAGCGAGCCGGTGGAAGGGCCCGATCGAAGCGAGGTCTGCCCCGCCGACGCTCGATGCGGAGACTGCATCCGGGCCGGGCCCGCAACCCAGCCCACGAAACCGCGCGTTCCCAGCTCCAGCAGACTCGCCCCCGGGGGAGCGTCAGGGCCGTCCAGTCGCGATGCCCGGATCGTGGGAGAGGTCCTGGGCCGTCTTGGCTATGGCGCCTAACGTGACCGCTTATGCGAACTCCGACCTCCCGTCGCCTTACTCGATTGGCCGCTCTGAAGCCATTTCTCCAACTCCTTGTTAAAGTAGCACCGTGATGCTACTCTTGAGAACCACTTCACTCCCCCTCAGGATTCCGAACCATGCAGCGAAAAGTCACCCTCCGAAAAATGGGCGGCTCCGTCGGCGCCACGATCCCGAAAGACATTGCGGATCGCCTTCATGTCCAGGCGGGCGACGAGATCTTTGTCGTCGAGACGGAGGAGGGTGTCCTCCTCACGCCCTATGATCCAGAGTTCCAGAAGGCCATGGCCGCTTACGAGCGCACCGCCAGCAAGTATCGCAACGC
>SLBA01000075.1 GCA_007126575.1 Gemmatimonadota bacterium
CTTCACCGATGCTAGTGCATCGCCTTCAGCGAACCGCCTTGACCCGGGCACACACGCGCCCCGCGCGTGGGTCGCGCAAGACCCTGTCCCGGTGCGCCCTGTATTTCTTCAACAGCCTTCCGAAAGGGTCAGATCTCTTCGTCGCCGTCGTCCTCGATGAAGACCTTGGCGATCACCCGCGCCGTGGCGTCGAGCAGGATCCCCCCCAGGTCGGCATCCATCCCCCGTGGGTCACCCAGGATCCCGTTCGCGGTCACCGACCGGAGCCCCCGCTCGAAGACGCGGTCGACCATCGACTGGTCGAGGTCGCCCTTGAGTCCGGGCTCGGCCCGTCCGACCCGGACGAGGTTCGGGTGCAGGAAGAGCATCTCCGACGCCTCGGCGATGTCGGCGTGTCCCCCGACGTTGGCCCCCAGCCCGACCTCCTCCTCGACCACCCATTTCCAGACCCCCACGAGTCCCAGCAGGTCGGTGTACGCGCTCACCCGGGCCTTCGGGTCGAGGGCCGCGGCGGCCTCCTGAAGCTCGGGGAGCATCTCGGCCAGCGGCTTGAAGTTTCCGCCGTGCGAGGGCACGAAGTAGATCCGGGTGAAGCCGTGGCGAACCAGGCTCACCACATAGTCGTGACAGATCGCCCTGAGCGTCTCGGGCCGGATCGAGACGGTGCCCGCAAACCCCATGTGATGCTCCGAGCACCCGACGCGGATCGTCGGAGCCACGAGGGCGTCACCCAGGTTGCGCGCCACCCGGATTCCCAGGGCCGTTCCCAGCTCGGCGTCGACGCAGAGCGGAAGGTGGGGGCCGTGCTGCTCGATCGCGCCCACGGGGACCACGACTCCGTTCGTGCCCCGCGTGATCGAAAGCTCGACCTCGGGCCAGGTGTGGTGTTCGAGAAGGAGCGACTCGGGTAGATCGGAGGTTTCACTCACGGGTTCATCCGGCGGGTACGGGGCGAGACGGGGTCCCGAAGCGGGGGGCTGCGGGAGGGGTCCTCCAAAGATAAACGATTCCGCGTGTCTGTCTGCCCGCCTCGCATCGGCACCGTGCTTCGGCGCCATCCGTCGGCACCGTCCTTCGCGCCGGCCGGGCCTCGCTATCGCACCTCGCCCTCGAGATAGGTATATCCCGCCAGCCCGGCGATGTAGTCCGCGATGAAGGCGTTCGCCTCGCTTCTCGGGAGCGACGAGGCCTTGGCCACCTTTCGCCGGAAATTGGCGATCAGGGCATCGCTGTCGAACTGGACGTAGTTGAGCACGTCGGTGACGGTGTCGCCGTGCATCAGCCCCGCCACGTCGTACCCCCCCTCTTCGGTCAGCCGCAGGTGCACCGCGTTCGTGTCGCCGAACAGATTGTGCAGGTCTCCCAGGATCTCCTGGTAGGCACCGGTCAGGAAGATCCCGAGGATGTAGCGCTCCGCGTGGTCGAAGGTGTGCAGCTCGAGCCCCTGCCGCCCCTCTCGGTCCCCGATGAAGCGCTCGATCTTCCCGTCGGAGTCGCAGGTCACGTCCTGGAGGGTGCCCCGCCGGGTCGGCCGCTCGGTCAGCCGATGGATCGGCATGATCGGAAAGAGCTGGTCGATGGCCCAGGAATCGGGGAGCGACTGGAAGAGCGAGAAATTGCAGAAATACCGGTCGACCAGGGTCCCCTCCATCTCGGGCAGGATGTCTTCCCATTCCTCGGGATCGCGGTGGGCCAGCTCCACCCCCCGCGTCACGATCGCCAGGTAGAGTCGCTCGGCCAGCGCACGCTCGGGAAGGCTGAGCACCCCGCTGTTGTAGAGCGAGCGCATCCGTTCCTTCCAGTACGAGGCATCGTGAAACACCTCGCGCAGGGACCGCTCGTCCATCCCGTGCAGGGTCTCGGCCAGGTCGTGCACCACCGCGTGCATCTCGTCCGGAATCTCGTCACGGTCCTCGACGATCTGCGTCTCCAGGTCGACCACGTTCACCAGGAGCAGGGTGTGGTGCGCCGTCAGGGCCCGCCCCGACTCCGAGATGATGTGGGGCATGGGGAGTTCGTTTTCGCGACAGCTCTCGGCGAGCGCGTACACGATGTCGTTGGCGTACTCCTGGATCGAGTAGTTCACGCTCGCCGGCCCGGTCGAGCGGGTACCGTCGTAGTCGACCCCCAGCCCGCCCCCCACGTCGATGTGCGTGATGTCGATCCCGAGTCGCCGGAACTCCACGTAATACCGGGCGACCTCGGTCATCGCCTCCTTGATGTTCCGGACGTCGGGGATCTGCGAGCCCAGGTGGAAGTGGAGCATCCGCAGGATGTCGGTCCGGCCGGCCGCCCGCAGCTTCTCGACCACGCGCATCAGCTCCGACGCCGACAGCCCGAACTTGCTCTTCTCTCCCGCCGTGTCCGACCATCGACCCGCACCGGCCGCCGAGAGCTTGATCCGAATCCCGGCGGTCGGCTGGATCTCCATCTCCTCGGCCAGCTTCAGCAGGAGGTCCACCTCGGAGATCTTCTCGATCACGATCATGACCTCGTGCCCGAGCTTCTGCCCCATCAGCGCCAGGTACAGGTACTCCTCGTCCTTGTAGCCATTGCAGACGATCAGGTGGTCGGAACGATCGGTGAGCGCCAGCACGGCCTGCAGCTCCGGCTTGCTCCCCACCTCGAGGCCCAGTCCGTGCTCGTCTCCCGCCGCCACCAGCTCCTCGAGCACCCGCCGCTGCTGGTTCACCTTGATCGGGTAGACGAGGGTGTAGTCGCCCTCGTACTCGTACTCGGTCATCGAGTTGGCGAAGCGGGTGACCAGGGTCTCGATCCGGGTCCTCAGGATATCCGGGAACCGGAGCAGAAGGGGCAGGCTCAGCCCCTGCGCCTCGAGGTCGGTCGCGATCTCGTACAGATCGAGACCCCGATCGGGATCCAGGGTCGGGTGCACGGTGACGTGTCCCGCTTCGTTGATGTCGAAGTGCCCGACGCCCCATCCCGGAACGTTGTAGAGCTGGCGGGCGTCATCGATGGTCCATTCCATGGCGGCAGCGGGCTGAGGTCGAGAGGAGGAGCGTCGGTCTCGGTAGAGGTGCACGATACTCGCGTCGAAAGCCGCCGTTCCATGCGGCCCGGGTGCGAATCCCGAGATCCGGCCGTCACGGCCCGGCGGAACAAGTGACCCCCGTGTACGGTTGTGTAGGGTTCATTCTCACTGGAACCACCGACTCGGAGCGGGCCAAGCCATGCCGCGACGCGCCATCTTCTGGGCCCTGGGATTCGCCTTGCTCTGGTGGACGCTCACGGGTCCCGGGCTGGCGGGGTGGTACGCGGGCCTCCTGGCCCTCGTCCTGGCGACCCTCGCCTTCGCCGGGCTTGCCGGGGTCCCGATTCCGACGATCCACCCCCTTGGCCTCGCTCGCTTCATCCCCTACTTCCTGACGAGCGCCGTTCGGGGAGGGGTGGATGTGAGCCTGAGGGCCTTCTCGCCGAAGCTCCCCCTGGCACCCGACACCCTTCGCTACCGGATCCGGTTGCCCGCGGGGGCTCCCCGAACCCTCTTCGTGAACACGATCAGCCTCCTTCCGGGGACCTTCAGCGCCGAGCTCACAGACGACCGCGTGACCGTGCACCTCCTCTCGCGGGATCCGGGGACCGAAGACCGTCTCTCCGAGCTCGAGGGCAGGGTCGGAGGCCTCTTCGGGCTGACTCTCGACGCGTCGCCCGAGGTGGAATGAGTCACCTTCTCCTCGGGGCCGCCCTCTTCCTCATCCTGAATGTCGGGGCCGGGCTCCTGCGTGTGATCCGGGGTCCGACCCCCGCCGACCGGATGGTCGCGGCCCAGCTCTTCGGGACCTCGGGGGTGGCGATCCTCCTCCTGCTGGCCGAGGCATCGGACGAGGGCAGCCTGCGCGATGTCGCCCTGATCTTCGCGCTCCTGGCGGTGGTGATCTCGGTGGCCTTCGTCAAGCGGGGGTGGATCCGGGCCGAGGGCTCGAGCGATGGCGAGGCCGACCATGCCGGCTGACCTCACCCTCACTCTGGTCATGGAGGTCGCTTCGGGGATTCTGATCGTTGCGGGGTGCCTCTTCTTCCTGGCCGGCACCGTGGGACTCCTCCGCTTCCCCGACCTGTACTGCCGGCTCCACGCCCTGACCAAGGCCGACACCCTCGGACTCGGGCTCATCGTGGCCGGCCTCGTGCTCCAGAACCCGGTCTGGCCCGCCCGCCTGCAGCTCGTCCTGATCTGGATCCTGGCGCTCTCGGCCGCGGCGACCGTCTGCCACCTGCTCGCCCGCTCCTCGCTGGCCGCCGGAATCGAACCGATTCGCGAGCCCGGGGGCTCCTCCGCGGGCGTGACCTCCGCCGGGGAAGACCGATGACGGCCCTCGGATTCCTCCTCGACGCCGCGGTCGTGCTCCTCCTGGTGGGCCTCGCCACCCGGCTCCTCCTGACCCGACATCTCTTCGAGGCGATCGTCCTGTTCGTCTCGTACGGGCTGACCCTCTCCCTGGCGTGGGTACGCCTCGGGGCTCCGAACATCGCGCTGGCCGAAGCGGCGCTGGGCGCAGGGGTGACCGGCGCCCTCTTCCTGAACACGTACCAGCGACTGACCGAGCGGATCGGCGACGGCCCGAAGTCCCCGCTCCTCGAAGACGACGGGTCGCGGGATCCCCCCGCCTGGTTCAAGGGAGTGCTCGGAGGGGGCGTCCTCCTGCTGGTCCTGGGCGCCGGGTGGGCCCTGCTCGGAGCCGGCCGCCGCCCCGCCTTCCTGCCCCACGAGATCGCTGCGCGCCTGCCCGAAACCGGGGTCCAGAACCCGGTCACCGGGGTGCTCCTGAACTTTCGGGGCTATGACACCCTCCTCGAGATCGCGGTACTCGTGGCGGCGATGGCCGGGGTCTGGTCGCTCGACCGGGGAAGCCGCCGTTTCGGCCGGGCCCGCGGGGAGCCCGACGAGGACCCGGTGCTGCACGCACTCACGCGATTCGCGGTCCCGGTCACCGTGGTGACCGCGGTCTACCTGACCTGGGTCGGCTCGACGGAGCCGGGGGGCGCCTTCCAGGCCGGCTCCCTCCTGGCGGGCGCCGGGGTGCTCCTGACGGTGGCGGGCGTCCTACCCCCGCCCACCGCCGCCTCGCGCCCCGTCCGGGCGATGGTGGCGGGGGGGATGGCCGGTTTCATCCTGGCGGGCATCGCGGTCCTCCCCCTCACCGGGCAGTTCCTGCACTACCCCGAGGGCTGGGCCTATCCGATGATCCTCGGGATCGAGGCCCTCCTCACCGTCTCGATCGCGGTCGTTCTCGTGGAACTCTTCGTCGACGTCCCGGCGGTCCCCGAGCCCGACCCGGCGCTCGAATCGGTCGATCCCTCGGGCGACCCGCTCGGGCGGGCGCTGCGCGGGAAGGAGGGCTCGTGAATCCCGTCGACCTCTATATGCTGGCGGGCATCGTGATCACCCTGATCGCCCTGTACGCCGCCCTCACCCGCGCGCACCTGTTCTGGAAGGTCCTGGCGATCAACCTGATGGGCACGGGAGTCTTCCTGATCCTGCTGGCCGCTCCGTCACGCCGGACACCCGAGATCGCTGACCCGCTCCCGCAGGCGATGGTGCTGACGGGGATCGTGGTCGCCGTGGCGGCCACTGCGCTCGCCCTCGGGATCGCCCTGCGCGTGATCGCCCGGTCCGGCCTCCCCTTCCTGCCCGACGGTGACGAAGAGGACCAGGGATCCGGAGGTTCGGCGGGCGAGGCCTCCCGATGACCGAGTTCGAGCTCTGGAGCACCGTCGTCATCTTCGGGCCCCTCCTGGCCTCGGTAGTCGCCCTCAGCGCCCGCCCGGCCCTTCTCCGGGCCGGGCTCGTCCTGGGGTCCCTGAGCACACTGGTCGGATCGGCCGGGCTCTGGCGGGCGGTCGCCCTGTACGGCCCGGGGCGTCACCCCCTCGGCGGATGGGGACAGCCGCTGGGCATCGAGCTCTGGATCGACGGCTTCGGCGTCGCGATGCTCGCGGTCACCGCGCTCGTGGGGGCGCTGACGAGCCTCTACGCGAATTCCTATTTCGGGGACCTCTCGGAGCTCAGCGTGCGCGACTCTCCCGCCGGACGGGGTGCCCGCTTCTTCGCGCCCCTCTGGCTCCTCCTCTGGACCGCGCTGAACGGGATCTACCTGTCGGCCGATCTCTTCAACCTGTACGTGACCCTCGAGATCCTGGGGCTCTCGGCGGCCGCGATCGTCACCCTCGCCGTGTCCCGCCAGGCCACCGTTGCCGGGATGCGGTACCTGCTCGTCTCGCTCATCGGGTCGCTCCTCTACCTCCTGGGGGTGGCGCTCCTCTACGTGCAGTACGGCACCCTCTCGCTCGAGGGCCTCGCCGCGATCGGTCCCTCCGGGCCGATCCCCGCCATCGCCCTGGCGGCGATGACGGTAGGAATGGCGGCGAAGACCGCCCTCTTCCCCTTTCACGCCTGGCTCCCCCCGGCACACGCCGGAGCGCCCGCACCCGGGAGCGCGATCCTCTCGGCCCTGGTCGTGAAGGGCTCCTTCTTCATCCTCGTGCGGCTCTGGTTCTCGGTGTACGGAGGAGGGTCCCCCGAGGGGCTGATCCTGCTGGGGGTGCTGGGGAGCGGAGCCATCCTCTGGGGTTCGATCCTCGCGCTGCGCCAGGTCAGCCTGAAGCGCCTGATCGCCTACTCCACCGTGGCCCAGCTCGGCTATCTGTTCGTCATGTTTCCCCTCCTGATCCCCGAGCCGCGGCTCTGGAACGCCGACGCATGGACGGGGGGGCTCCTCCTGGCCATCTCGCACGCCCTGGCCAAGGCCGCGATGTTCCTGGCGGCGGGGAACATGAGCTACGCGGTCGCCGAGGACCGGCTCACCTCGATCTCGGGGGTCGCGCACCGCCTGCCCATGTCCTTCTTCGCCTTCGGAGTCGGAGGGCTGAGCCTGGCCGGGCTCCCCCCCTCGGCGGGCTTCGTAGGCAAGTGGCTCCTCCTGCGCTCGGCCTTCGAGACCGCGCACTGGACCTGGATCGCGGTCATCGCGGTCGGGGGGCTCCTTACGATCGCGTACGTGCTCAAGGTGCTCCGGTACGCCCTCGACCGCGATGAGGCCCCCGAAGACTTCCGGCCGGTGCCGCGGCGCATGGAGTGGGCCGCCGCCCTTCTGGCTCTGGCAGCGATGGCGCTGGGGGTCCGGGCGCTGGAGCTGGTCGAACTCCTCCTGGTCGGAGGCCCCTTCCCATGGTGAGCCCCATCTGGGCCTGGGACGGGCTCCCCCTCGCGGTCGTCCTCAGCTCCTTCGTGCCGGGCGTGCTCATCATGTTCCTGCGCGAGGAGCAGACCCTCCTGCGCAACACCCTCAACATGACCGGGGCGCTCGCGAAGGTGGCCTTCGTGGGCCTCATGCTCCAGGGGGTGGCGGCTGGGGCCAGCTACGAGTGGGCCTTCGAGATCCTTCCGGGGCTCGAGCTCTCGCTCGCCGGTGACGCCCTCGCACTCCTCTTCGTGACCCTCTCGGCCGTGCTCTGGCTCGTCACCACGGTCTACGCGATCGGGTACATGGAGGCCTCGCGGAGCCGGACCCGCTTCTTCGCCTTCTTCAGCCTCTGCGTGACCGCGACCACCGGAATCGCGATGGCGGGTGACCTGTTCACCTTCGTGATCTTCTACGAGGCGCTCACCTGGGCCACCTACCCCCTGGTGGTCCACAACGGCACCCCCGAGGCCATCCGCGCCGGTCGCACCTACCTGGCCTATACCCTCGGAGCGGGGGCGATCCTCGTGGTCGGCGCCGTGGGGTTCGAGGTCACCGCCGGAACCGTCGCCTTCGCCGCGGGCGGGGTGGTCGACCCGATGGCCGTCGAGGCCGAGCCGATCCGCTACTTCCTCCTCTTCCTCTGCCTCCTGATCGGGATGGGGGTGAAGTCGGCGATCTTCCCGATCCACGGCTGGCTCCCCACCGCCATGGTCGCCCCGGCCCCGGTGAGCGCGCTCCTGCACGCCGTAGCGGTCGTGAAGGCGGGAGCCTTCGGGATCATCCGGCTCATCCACTCGCTCTTCGGGATCGAAGTGAGCTGGGAGATGGGACTCACGACCCTGGTCGCGGTGCTGGCGTCGTTCACGATCGTCTACGCCTCGGTGCGTGCGCTGGCGCAGACCGACATCAAGCGCATCCTGGCCTTCAGCACCGTGAGCCAGCTTTCGTACATCGCCCTCGGGGTCGCCCTCCTCGATCCCCTGGCGCAGGTGGGGGGCCTGGTCCATCTGGTGCACCAGGGCATCATGAAGATCACCCTCTTCTTCTGCGCCGGGATCATCGCACAGACGCTGGGGGTGAAGACCGTCGGGGCCATGGGAGGGGTGGCCCGGCGCATGCCGCTGACCATGGCCGCCTTCACCGTAGGGGCGCTGGGCATGATCGGGCTGCCCCCGGTGGCCGGATTCATCTCGAAGTGGTATCTGGGCCTCGGGGCGCTCGGCGCCGGCGCGCCCTGGGTGATTCTCGTGCTGCTGGCCAGCAGCCTCCTGAACGCCGCGTACTTCCTGCCCATCCTGCGCACCGCCTACTTCGACGAGCCCTCGGAGTCCTGGTCCGACCCCTGGCCCCACCATCGACTCGAGGCCGACTGGAGGATGGTGTTTCCCGCCGTGATCACCGCCGCGCTCTCGCTCGCCGTGGGCGTCTTCGCTGCATCGGACTGGAGCCCGCTCGGCTGGGCCCTGCTCATCGTGGAGCGGGGGGCGCTCTGATGGAGTCGACCCTCACCACCCTGGTCGGCCTCGCCTGGGGGGTCCCCCTCGCGCTCTGCCTCCTCTGGGCCTTCCCCTCGGGCCACCGGCTCGGGGAGCGACTCGTCCCCTGGTCCGCGCTTCCGGCGCTCCTCCTGGCGCTGCTGTCGGGTGGCGCCGAAGGGTCGGAGCCCGGACTCGCCCTCCCCATGCTCTTCACGGGGGCCGAGTTTTCGCTCGATCCCCTGGGTCGCGCCTTTCTCCTCTTCACGGCCCTCCTCTGGCTCGCGGGTGGCTGGTTCGCCGCCGCCTACCACCGGACGGACCCCCGCTCCGGAGCCTTTTTCCTCTTCTTCGCCCTGACCATGGCGGGCAACCTCGGGCTCGTCCTCGCGGCGGACCTGCTGACCTTCTACCTCTTCTTCGCCCTCATGACCTTCGCGGCCTACGGTCTCGTGGCACACGCGCGCGATCGCCCGGCGCGGAGGGCCGGACGGATCTATATCGTGATGGCGGTGCTCGGGGAGCTGGCGCTCCTCTCCGGACTCCTCAGCCTCGGTGTCGCCCTGGGAGGGGTGCCGACCTTCGGGGTCGAGATCGAGGGGAGCTGGCGCCTCCTCGAGGGGGGCGACGCCTCGGGGCTCCCGATCCTGGCGACCGGGCTGCTTCTCGCCATCGGGCTCGGGGTGAAGGCCGGCATCGTCCCCCTCCACCTCTGGCTCCCCCTCGCGCACCCCGTGGCACCGACCGCGGCGAGCGCGCTCCTGAGCGGTGCGATGATCAAGGCGGGTCTGCTGGGCTGGGTGCGGGTCCTGCCCGAGGAGACGGCGCTCCCGGTCCTGGCGCTGGGATTTCTGGGCATGGGGGTCTTCACCGCCTTCTACGGGGTTCTGATGGGGGTCGCCCAGGATGACCCCAAGACGGTCCTGGCCTACTCCAGCGTGAGCCAGATGGGGTACATGGCGATCGGGGTGGCGCTGCTCGTGGGGGATCCGGCGCTCGCGCCTCTGGCACTGGCCGCGATCGCCCTGTACGCGATGCACCACGGGCTGGCCAAGGGCGCCCTCTTCCTCTCGGTGGGACTCGCGGACCGGGCCCCCCTGGCGGCGGGCTCGACCGAGGATGCGTGGCGATATCGGATCCTCGCAGGTGCCGCCCTCCCGGCGATCGCGCTCGCTGGGCTCCCTCTGACGAGCGGCGGCCTGGCCAAGAACGCCCTAAAGGACGGGCTCGGCGAACTGGGGGGCGTGCACTACGCCGTCGTCGACCCGCTCCTGCTCGTGGCGGCCTTCGGCACGACGCTCCTGATGGTGCGCTTCCTGGTCACCCTGGAGCGCCGACGCAGGGACAGCCTGGCGGAGGCCGGGCCCGAGGGGATCGACGGGTCCGGCTTCGGCGGACTCCTGCTCCCCTGGGCCGGGCTGGTCGGGATCGGTCTGGTCGGGGCGGCCTGGATGGGGATCTACACCCCGGTCGCCGAAGACACCGCTCTCCCCGGCCTCCTCGACGGATGGCTTGCGGGGCTGGCTCCCGTGCTCCTGGGGGGACTCGCCGGATTCACCGTCCTGCGCCGAGGCGAGTGGCTCGGATCGTTCCGATCGGTGAGGATTCCCGCCGGCGACCTCCTCCGACCGATCGAGTGGGCGATCCAGCGGATCCACCGACCGGACCAGGAGGCGGTCATCGACGGTCTGGCGGCGGCGGGCGGACGGGGGATCGGCTGGATCGGGCGCCTCTTCGGGCCGGCACTTCGCCTCGCCGACCACGACCTGAAATCCGCTCGGGGCGGTCCCCTCGCGGTGCTCGTCTTCGGGCTCGCCCTCGCCCTGGTCGTGCTGCTTCTGCGCTGAACGGCCAGCGCGGCATGGCCCGCCCGCGGGCGCCCGCCAGAGGCGGGTCGGTGCTTCAGCGAATCTCTGATTCAGGACGCTACGAAGGCACCTCGTCGACCCGCTCCTCGATCGCCTGGGGTGCCTGGATCAGGTCGGCGAAGTTGCCCTCCCAGCTCTGCCAGATCAGCCCGGCTCCGATCAGTCCGAGGGCGACCCCCGCGCCTCGAAGCGTCCTTCGATACCACTTTACGTTCAGATAGCCCCGGCCGGTCGACACCCCCCACGCGAGCAGGACCATCGCCAGAACGAAGCAGCCCATGAAGGCGCCCACGAAGGCGATCGCGTGGCCCGGGCCCACGTGCCAGCGGCTCACCGCCAGGGGCCCTCCGATGAAGAACCAGAAGACCCATGGGCTGGGGGAGAGGACGCCGACCAGGATCACCCGGGTGAGGTGGCCGGCGAAGGGCTTCACATCGCCCCCTGCGAGCGGATCGGAGTCGCGGGCGTCGTGAAATACCCTCCAGGCCATGTGGAGCAGAACGAGCCCGCCGGTGATTCCCACCCATCGGAGGACGCCTCCGGGAAGCTGCGTCAGGAGGAGGACCGAGACCAGGAGCACCGGGATCTCGGTGGCGAGGGGAACGAGCGAGACCTGGATCCCCTTCTTCAACCCCCGCTCGAGAGTGGTCGTGGCCACGATGGCGAAGAAGGCCCCGGGCACCAGTCCCGCGATGAGTCCGAGCGCCCCCCCGAGAAGGATCGATTCGATCAAGCCCGATCCCCGATCCGGCCGAGGGCACGCTCGAGGTCCGCCACGAGATCCGAAGAGTTCTCGATCCCCACCGAATAGCGGATCAGCGCCTCGGGGATCCCCGCCCGAGCACGCGCCTCCCTCGTCAGCTCCACATGACTCGTGGTGGACGGGGGCCCGACGAGGGTGGCGACCGAGCCCAGCGAGGCCGCACGATGGGCCAGGTCGAGCCCCCCCAGGAAGCGGGCCACGAGGGCTTCCGCCTTGGCGGCCTCCCCGGACGCACCGATCCCCACGGCCTCCGCCGCCTCCACCACCTCCACGGCGAGGGCGAAGCTGAGCACGCCACCGAATCCGCGCATCTGCCGACGCGCGACCTCGTGCCCCGGATGGCTTTCGAGCCCCGGGTAGTAGACGGCCTCGACCGCGGGATGATGGGAAAGGAAGCGGGCAACCTCGAGAGCGTTGGCGTTCTGCCGCTCCACCCGGAGCTCCAGCGTCTTCAGCCCCCGGGTGAGAAGGAAGGCCGACATCGGGTCCAGCGAGGCCCCGTTGATCTCGCGGTACCGGAAGATCGTGCCCACGAGCGCCTCGGAGCCCGCCACGACACCGCCCATCGCGTCGGAATGTCCGCCGATGAACTTGGTCGCGCTGTGCAGGACCAGGTCGGCACCGAGCTCCAGTGGGCGCTGGTTGATCGGGGTGGCGAAGGTGCTGTCGACCACGACCGTCGCCCCGACCGCCCGCGCCGACCCGGCCATGCGGGCAATGTCGACCACCTTGAGCGTCGGATTCGTGGGAGTCTCGAGGTAGACCAGCGAGCACCCCCGATCGATCTCGGCGGCCAGAGCCTCGGCGTCGTGGGTGGGCACGAGCGTCACCTCGATCCCCAGCCGCGGCAGGAACTCGGTGAAGATCCGGTTCGCGCCCCCGTAGGTGTCGGTGATCGAGACGACCCGATCCCCCGGCGCGAGGAGGGCGGAGAGGGTATCGCTGATCGCGGCCATTCCGGTCGCGAAGGCCGTCGCGGCTTCGGCGCCCTCGAGCTCCCGGACCTTCCGCTCGAAGAGCTCCACGGTCGGGTTGGTGTTGCGGGAGTAGATGTGGCCCGGACGCTCGCCAAGCGCCACCGCCTTCCACTCGGCCATGTCGTCATAGCCGTAGGTGACGCCGTGATAGACCGGGGGAACCGTGGCGCCATCGGGGCCGAGCGAGGCCTCTCCGGCCCACACGCAGCGGGTGCCGTCTCCCCAGTCGGCTGCCTCGGCCGGGTCTCCTCTCATCGCCGGCCTCCATACGGGTAGAAGTCCTCGAGGCGGACATTCTCGTACTCGAGGGCGTCGAGCCGGATCGTGCCGAACCAGTCGCCCGGAGCATCCACGATGTGAATGGTGGGCGCATACCCCGTCTCGTCGAAGCCCCGGCGGAAGTGCACGCGGGTCTTGAGCACGAAGACGTCGTAGTCGTCGGGCTCGATTCCGGCGAAACGGATCGCCCCGAGGGTGGTGACCTGCTGGTAGGCCGGCACCAGAATGATGCTGCTTCGCTCCCCGAAGTCGATCACCGCCACCTGGTCATACCCCCAGCGGCTACCGCGCCAGCGCAGCGTGCCGCTCAGTTCGACCGGCTCGCCGGCCTGCTCGCCGGTGTACCCGCCCATCTCGCCCACGAACGGGTCACCGGGCTGGAGGTCCGCCTCCCAGATCGCGTCGAGGGTCGGCTGTGCGCTGAGCGCGGCGTAGAGGATCCCGTCGACCTCCTGCTCCAACAGGGCCCGCAGGGTCCAGGTCGCGTCGCCGGGGCGGTCCCAGTAGTCGGCCAGGACGGCCGGACCCTCGCCCCTGTCGAGCGCCTCCCGGGTCAACCGGACGGCTTCGTCGGGCAGGGGAAAGGCTCCCGACGCGTACTCTTCGCGAACCCGCCAGATGAACTCGCCCATGTCCTCGGCGATCGCGTCGGCGAGCGCCTGGTCATCGTCGGTCATCACGTGGACCGTGGTGCCCACGTCGGGCACGTCGGACCAGGGAAAGCCCAGGAACACGCTCACATAGGCGCCGGGCTCCCGATCCTCCCATCGCCGCGCGCGCTCCATGATATCCATCACCGGCGACGCTCCGGTCCACTGCAGCACCGTCGGCGTGATCACGGGCGGGCGGCTGGTGGCGGTGGTCGGCGTATAGCGCCCGGCCATCACCGCGCGCAGGTACCGGGCCGCACGATCCCCCTGCCGGTAGGCGTCGTAGTGCGGAAAGCGCTTGGTGACGAAGGCGCCGTCGGCCCACTCCATAAACACCTCGTCCTCGTTCCCATGGAGGTCGAAGGCGGCGACGATCGGCACATCGGGCCCGACCACCTCGCGGAACCGGCGAGCCATCTCCGCCTCGGGACGCGGGATATTGCGCACCGCCATCGCGCCGTGGAGCGCCAGGTAGACGCCGTCGACCGGAAGCGCGTCGCGGAGTTCCTCGATCATCCGGCCCACGAAGTAATCGAAGGTCTCCTCGGTGTTCCAGCTGCGAGAGGACCCCCCGAACACCCCCCGCGGGGACGAGAGTCCGATCATCTCGATGTCTCCGTAGTCCCGTGCACGGTCCACGAAGCCCTGCACGTAGGAACCTCCCCCATCGAGCAGGTCCAGTCCTCTCTGCAGTTCCCCCATGACGAGCCAGTCCTCGACCTGGGTATCCCCGCCCGGACAGAAGGTGCAGGTCTCGTGCGAGAAGCGGGCGACCGCCACCCGGTAGTGGGAGTGGAGTGTATCGCCGTGGGCACTGTCCGCCTGCGCGACGTGGGGCGTCCCCCACCCAGCATCGCTACCCGGGGCATCGCCGAGAAGCGGACTCAGAAGCAGAGCGGGGACGAGAGTCATCAGGGTGAAATGAATCATGGGCGTACGATCTCGCTGTTCTGGAGCTGTGCGAACGTAGGGGATGTCCCAAACGACCCAAGGTAGGGCGGAGCAAGCCGCGGGGACACCCGGAAGAGCTTCGGGTCAGGAGGCAGGCACCGCACCGGCGTCGTCACGATCGGATTTCCGTTCGGACCCGATCACCCGCGGCAGATGGACGGTGAAGGTGGTCCCCTCGCCGGGTGCACTCACCACGTCGATTCGTCCGCCCAGCTGATCGACGATCCCGAACACGGTCGAAAGACCGAGGCCGGTGCCCTGGGACTTCGTGGTGAAGAACGGCTCGAAGATGCGATTCAGGACCTCGTCGGTGATCCCGGACCCGTCGTCGGTCACCGAGAGGGTGCAGTACGCGACCTCGGCTTCGTCGCCCCCGCTCCCCCGGCGGATCGGCTCGAACGCGCTGGAGCTCCGGTCGGTCGAGATCCGGATCGTACCCGACGCCGGGCCCAGTGCCTCGCGTGCATTCACCGCCAGATTCAGGATGACCTGCTCGAGCTGCCCGGGATCGGCACGCACCCGGCTGGGTTCGGAACACAGGTCGACCTCGAGCTCGACCTCCTCTCCGATCAGCCGTCTTGCCATTCCCTGCATGTCTCGAACAATGGCCTCGAGGCTCACCTCCTGGAGGTCGAGAATCTGGCGCTTGCTGAATGCCAGGAGTCGGCGAGTCAGCGACGAGGCCTGGCGCACGGCGCGCTGGATCTCTTCCACGTCTTCCTGCAGGACCGAGTCGGCACCGAGGTCCGAACTCAGGAGATCGGCCCGTCCCCCGATCACCGTGAGAAGGTTGTTGAAGTCGTGGGCGACCCCCCCGGCCAGCCGCCCGACCGCCTCCATCTTCTGCGAATGCAGGAGCTGCTGCTCGAGCGTGACCTGCTCGGTCACGTCCTCGGCGACCCCCACGATCCGGTCCACCCCGCCCTCGGGACCGCGAACCGGGAAGGCCCGGTCCCAGACCCACCGGATGTCGCCGTCGGGACGGACGATGCGGTAGCGGAGCTCGTACTCGCCCCGGATCTGCAGCTCGAGCGCGTCCCGCACCCGATCCCGGTCCTGGGGGTGCACGGCATCGAGCCACTCCGTGGGGTCCGCGTAGAGCGCGGCGCGACTCCGCCCCCAGACCTCCTCGTAGGCAGGGCTCACATACTCGATCGAGACCTTTTCGGGATCCGATACCCAGAAGACGTCGCGGATGTGCTCCGCGAAGTCTCGAAAGCGAGTCCGGCTCGCCTCGAGATCCCGCTGCGTTCCGGCCTGGCGGCGACGGATGGCGGCGTCACGCAGCTCCCGCTCCACCGCCGGGACCAGCCTCCCGAGGCGGTCCTTCGAGAGGAAGTCATGGGCCCCGGCCGTCATGACCTCGACCGCGGTGTCCTCGTCCACGGTCCCGGAGACGACCAGGAAGGGCACGTCCTCCTCGTGGTCCCGCAGGACGCTCATCAGCTCCTCGACCGGAAGCCCCGGGATGTGGTAGTCGGCCAGGATCAGGTCCCATCCGCCCCGCGCCAGCGCATCGATCAGCTCCTCACGGGTCTCCACCCGGTCGACATCGACGTCGAACCCGCCACGCCGAAGCTCGCGGGTGAGCAGGAAGGCATCATCCGGAGAGTCGTCGATCAACAGCACCCGCAGGAGCCGGGGAGACGTCATCCCGAGGCCTCTTCCCCTCCCCCGACCGGCGGGGGAAGGTTGATGATCAGCCAGTAGAGCCCCACCTCCTCGATCACCCGGCTGAACTGCTCGAAGGCCACCGGCTTGCGGATGTAGCTGTTCGCGCCGAGCTGGTAGGACTCCACGAGATCCCGGTCCTCGTCCGACGAGGTGAGAACCACGACGGGGAGCATGCGGGTCCGGTCCGAGCTCCGGATTCGACGCAGCACCTCGAGGCCGTCGATGCGGGGCAGCTTCAGGTCCAGAAGGATCAGGCGCGGAAGCGCTCGCGACCAGCGGGTGGGCCCGGGCCGATCGTCGTTTTCGCTCCCGAACAGGTACTCGAGCGCCTCGACCCCGTCACGAACGACATGGACCTCGTTGGCGACCTTGCTCTTCCGGAAGGCCCGAAGCGTCAGCGCCTCGTCGTCGGGATTGTCCTCGACCAGGAGGACCACATTTTGGGACTGGCTGGATTGATCAGGCATCGTGGCTCCCTTCGGCCTCGGGGTCGCGCCGCCCGGACTCCGGCGATCCGTCAGAACTGGACTCCGGCTCGACCCCACGCGCCTCGAACGACGTCGGAAGTGAAAAATGGAAGGAGGCACCCTGACCCGGCCGGCCCTCTGCCCCGACCTCTCCCCCGTGCAGCTCGATGATCCGCCGGACCGTCGCGAGCCCGATCCCGTTCCCCTGGAAGTCCCGGGCCGGGTGCAGGCGCTGAAAGGGCAGAAAGAGCTTGTTTTCGAATTCCGGATCGAATCCGACGCCGTTGTCCCGCACCTCGAAAGTCGGGGTGTCGGGGGCAGCCGCCGACTCGCGACCGATGGAGCAGCGGGCCAGTGTGATCCGGGTGGGGGTACGATCCCGGGTGAACTTGAAGGCGTTCGCCAGAAGGTTCTCGAGGGCGATCCCGATCAGGTTCGGATCCGCCTCGACCTCGAGGTCGCCCTCGGCGGAAAACTCCACGGCGCGATCCGGCTCCTGCGACCGCAGGTCGGCCATGATGGCCCGTGCCATCGGCTCCATGTCGAACTCCTCCCGGCGGACCGACTCCCGTCCCACACGCGAGAGCGCCAGCAGGTCGTCCATCAGCGTGCCCAGCCGCTGACTCGCGGCCCGGATCCGCTGCAGGTACTCGAGACCGGTCTCGTCGAGCCGGTCCCCATAGTCCTCGATCACCGCCTGGCTGAATCCGTCGAGCGCCCGCAACGGACCCCTCAGGTCATGCGACACCGAGTAGGTGAAGGCCTCCATCTCGGCGACGGACTCCGAGAGCTTCCGGTTGGCGGCGGCGAGCTCGCGGGTCCGATCCGGGATTCGATCCTCGACCGCGGACCTGAGTGTGGCCAGCTCCCTCTCAAGTTGCACGCGATGGGTGAGGTCGGTGAGCATCACCAGCGTTCCGCTCGGGCCATCCGGGCTGTCCGGGAGTGCATTCGATCGAAGGAGCGCGGATACCCGGCGACCATCCGCCGCCTGCAGTTCGACTCGCCTCGGCTCCGACCCCCGCTCCCGGTTCTCCGGTCGAGGGAGAAGGCCCGAACCGTCTCCATCCGCCAGAAACTCGCCGACCGAGCGTCCCACCTGGCGGTCGGCGGACACCCCCAGAAGCTCGGCCACTCGGGGATTCGCGAAGGTGATCTCCCCACCGGGGACCAGGACCCATACGCCCTCTTCGGCGGTGTCCACGACACGGCGAAAGAGCGCCTCGGAGCCCGTAGCGGATCCTGATCTCATGTGTTATGAACTGCCGGATAGGGGAAGGGGCCGGGGACCGGGTCCCCGAGGTGCCGATGAGCGGCCAGTGGGCTCGTACGCAAGGGTGAACTGAAGCGTGCACAACTGAAGCGTGCACAGGGGTGAGCATCGTACGCTGAAACGGGCCGCGCATGCACTTTGTGCACGCACGCCTCTCTCCCATCTTTACTCTCCGAACCCACCACCTGTCAAGCAATGCCCACCCGGACCCAACGCCGTCATGACCCGGAATCGAACGCCCGATCGCACCCGACTCGCCCCGTCGATCCGCAAGGCCCACAGGAGGGTCCTGCTCGCCCTGATCGCGTCCGTTGCGCACAGCGCGATCCTCTTGGCGACCGGGGCCTATCTCCTCCTGGGCGTCGACGCTCCCGGGGTGATCACGGCCCCCCGGATCCTCGCGGGAGTCGCCCTGCTCGGCGCCGTCGTGGTGCCGCTGCTGGGGAGGGCCTCCTACCGCGGGAATTCTTTCGCCGCCCTCCTCCTGCTGCTGACGTCGATCGTGCCCCCGATCCTCGCCCTTCTGGCCGGACGCGACCCGACGCTCACCCTCTTCGGCCTGCTGGTCGCACCCTTCTACTTCGTCGGCGCTCGGGGAGCGATCGGCTTGCGGGGCCGACGGGGCTCGCGACGGGAGTGAAGGGTCACCCGAACGCCTTTCCCCTGCGGCCGGTGCATGCGAGGTTGAAACCGTGACTCGTCGGGACCGATCCGGCCGATCCGAATCCGGTCCCGTATTCCGAACCCCAACGCACAGCCACGCGCCCATGACCGACCTGCTCGAATCTCTCGGCATCCAGAGTGAAAATCCCGGCACCTCGACCGGCCGCGCCTTCTTCGCGGACGACTCGGCCGAGCTTCTGGCCAGCCACACCCCCATCGATGGCTCCACGCTCGCCCACGTCCGCCTGACCACCCGCGAGGAGTACGACCGGGTCGTGGAAGCGGCCGAAGAGGCCTTCGCGGTCTGGCGCATGACCCCCGCGCCCCAGCGCGGCGAAATCGTGCGACAGATCGGACTCGAGCTCCGCAGGTACAAGGAGCCCCTCGGACGCCTCGTCTCGACCGAGATGGGCAAGATCCACCAGGAAGGGCTGGGCGAGGTGCAGGAGATGATCGACATCTGCGACTTCGCGGTCGGCCAGTCGCGCATGCTCTACGGCAAGACCATGCACTCGGAGCGGCCGAAGCACCGCATGTACGAGCAGTGGCACCCGCTCGGTCCGGTCGGGATCATCTCGGCATTCAACTTCCCCGTCGCCGTCTACGCCTGGAACGCGATGATCGCGGCCGTCTGCGGCGACGTGGTCATCTGGAAGGGATCCGAGAAGACCCCCCTGTGCGGGATCGCGGTCCAGAAAATCGTCGCCCGGGTCCTCGAGGCCAACGGACTTCCGGAAGGCATCTTCAACCTGATCACGGGGGCCAGGGAGGCCGGTGAGTGGCTCTCGACCGACGAGCGTCTCCCCCTCATCTCGGCGACCGGCTCGATCCCCATGGGCCGCGAGGTGGGACGCACGGTGGCCTCGCGACTCGGGCGCACCATCCTGGAGCTCGGGGGCAACAACGCGATCATCATCTCGAAGGACGCCGACCTCGAGATGGCCATGCGGGCGACGGTGTTCGGCGCGGTGGGCACGGCCGGTCAGCGGTGCACCTCGACCCGACGCCTGATCGTCCACGACGAGGTCTTCGACGAGGTGAAGGACCGCCTCCTCCAGTTCTATGCGAGCATCCGCATCGGGGACCCTCTCGAAGAGGGCACCCTGGTGGGGCCACTGATCGACCAGACCGCCGTCGACCTGATGCAGGCGGCGCTGCGAAAGGTGGAAGCCGAAGGGGGAGAAGTCATCTATGGAGGAGAGCCCCTCGACGACCTCCCCGGCCACTACGTGCGTCCGGCGATCGCAGTGGTCGAAAACGACTACGAGATCGTCCAGGACGAGACCTTCGCCCCGATCCTCTACCTGATCCGCTACCGGGAATTCGACGAGGCCCTCGCCATGCACAACGGGGTCAGACAGGGGCTCAGTTCCTCGATCTTCTCGCTCAACCTGCGCGAGACCGAGACCTTCCTCAGTCACCGCGGGTCGGACTGCGGCATCGCGAATGTGAACATCGGCACGAGCGGAGCCGAGATCGGGGGCGCCTTCGGGGGCGAAAAGGAGACCGGAGGGGGCCGCGAGTCGGGCTCCGACGCCTGGAAGGCCTACATGCGCCGCCAGACCAACACCATCAACTGGAGTGACGAGATGCCGCTGGCGCAGGGCATCGAATTCGAGCTCTGACCCACAGCCGGAGGGCCCATGCGAAACCCGGTTCACCCCCTGTCCCCCCGGATCCCCGGAAGCCGGCGGGGCGGGGTCGGTCGGTCGGCCACCCTCGCCGCGACCGTCTTCGCCCTTCTGGCCCCCACCGGGTGCTCTGACGCCGAGCGGTCCACCGACCCACCGGTGAACGAGCTGCCGGCGCTGACCCTGGTCGAGGAGCTCCGCCTGGGTGACGTCGACGACCCTGACGTGGGCTTCAGCCAGCCCTCGTCGGTCGCCCAGCGCCCCGACGGCACCTTTGCCGTGGTGGAAGCTCAGGGGCTCCAGATCCGCGTGTACGAGGCCGACGGCACCCCACTGCACCGGTTCGGCTCGCGGGGCGAAGGACCGGGCGAATTCGGGATGGTCCCCTCGATCGGGTGGGTGGGGGACACCCTGTGGGCGATGGACGGGGGGCACGAGCGCCTGACCAATTTCCGGGCCGACGGCACCGTCCTGGGCGCGCATCGGATCGAGACCCTCGAGGTGCCGCTGCCCAGCGGCCGGGGAACGATCTTCCCCATCGTGCCCCGCGAGGACGGCACCCTGACCGGGCACCTGGTCCGGGTGATGGTCCGCCAGGACGATCCCGAGACCGGGGTGGCGCCCGGTGACCGGATCCCCGTGCCCCTGGTCCGGTACGGCCTGCAGGGCCAGGTGCTCGACACCCTCGGGCTCCTCGACAAGCCCAATCCCCGGATCTGGTCGCGGGAGATCGCCCGGATCCCGGAGCCCGACATCATCCAGCTCGGCGATCGCAGGGTGCGGATCCCCGCTCCACCTCCCGCCCTGCCCTACTTCGAGGGGACCGACGACGGATACGTGGAGTTTCGTGCCCCCACGCCCTCGGGAGGCGGAGTGCACGAGGTCGAGATCTACCGCGTCCATCCCGGCAGCGACACGGTCTGGGCCCGGAGCCTGCGCTGGCGTCCGGTCGCCTACACCGCCGAGGACCTGGACTCGATCGCGACGCGTGCCGCGCGGAGCGGGGGCGGGTTCACGGCCGCGGGAGGGAGCCCCCCGTCACCCCCGGAGGGGTGGGAGGAGCTGCGCGACCGGATCCAGACCCGAATGGACTTCCCCTCGCACCAGCCGTTCGCTTCGGCGACCTGGCTCGGCAATGACGGTACCCTGTGGATCCGGCTGCGGGGCCCGGAGTCCGCCACCCAGGTGGAGTGGCTCCGGGTCGGCGCCGACGGCGAGCTGCGCGGGCGGTTGATCCTGGGAGTGCAGGACCGCCTCCTGTGGAGCCACGGAGACGAGGTCTGGGTGTCGGAGCCCGACGACCTCGGGGTCCCCTGGCTCGTCCGGTACCGGATCGAGGCGGACTGACGCCCAGACCTCTCCGGGGCGTGCGTCAGTCGTGGCCGGCGGCGAGGGGGAGCTCGAGGCGGAGTCGTGTGCCGCCTTCCCTTCGGGAGTCCACCTCGAGGGTGCCTCCGACGAAGCGGGCTCTCTCGTGCATGCGCAGCAGTCCGACCCCGTTGCCCGCGACCCGCCCGGGATCGAACCCGACACCATCGTCCTCGACCTCGACCTCGAGGGCGTCGGGGCCGCGTCCGATACGGACCACGAGCGTCGAGGCGTGCGCGTGACCGAGGGCGTTGGCCGCGGCCTCCTGCACCACCCGGTAGAGCACCAGGGACTGGTCGGGAGCCAGGAGCGAATCGGGATCTCCGCCTTCGACCCGGACGGTGACCCCCGTCCCCTCGAAGCGCTGTCGAAGGTGTGCCTCGATCGCCTTGCGCACCCCGAGTTCGTCGAGCTCCGGTGGGCGGAGCCCGCGGGCGATCCGCTGGATCCCGGCCAGAGCGGAGAGGGCTTCCCGTCGGGCCCCCTCGAGGGCGATTTGACAACGGGACCCCGACGTTTCGCTGCCGGCCGCCTCTGCGGGCAGACAGCGGGCGACCAGCTTCAGCTGCAGAAGGATCGACGAGAGCAGCTGCGCGGTCTCGTCCAGGAGCTCGTGCGAGATCCTCTTTCGCTCGAGCTCCTCGGCGTCGAGAAGACGGGCCGAGAGCTCTCGCTGCCGCACCCGCGAGGCGGCCAGGGCCGCGAGCATGCTGTTGAGACCGCCGGTCAGCCGCTGAAGACTCCGGTCGGCAAGGGGCGAGAGGGCGATCGTCGTGTCGAGATTGCCCTCCTCGACCCGTCGGGCCGCGAGTTCGACGTCTCGCAGTGGGCGGAGGGCAAGGTGGACGAGCAGCCAGTTGAGCGCGACCAGCGCCAGGAGTCCCACCGACCCCCAGGCCAGGATCTGGGGGTCCGAAAGGGTCGGTGCGACAAGGGCGCCCCAGCCGGCCGCCGCCACTGCGAGCACCGAGTTCGCCACCACGATCTTCAGGGGAAGCGGGGCCCTGAGCGGTCGGGTCAGCCACCCGGGCACCCCGGTCTCACGACGGGACTCGGAGCCGCTCCGGCTCCCGGTATCACCTGCGGCTCGTTGCTCCATGGGCATCTCGATCTCCGACCGGTCGGTTCCCCTCGGTGGTGGTGGACCCTGAAATGTTGCATCTTCCGGCCGGTCGATCTGTCGGGATCTGGCTGAGAGCCGTGTGGGGAAATCCTCCACACCGGTCGCACGCCACCGCCCGAATCCCGGATCGACGCTCGCTCACGACCCGCATGGGGAGACTCTGCATGGCCTCGGACTCCGACACCCCCACCTTCAACGCCTTTCGCGCGGTCTTCGATTCCGCACCGGACGGCATTCTGATCGTGGACTCCGAAGGAATCATCCGGGAAGCCAACCCGCAGTCTCTCCGGATTCTGGGGTTCGAGCGCGACGATCTCCTGGGGGGAGCCGTCGAGCGCGTCGTTCCCCCGGACTCGCGGGGGCCGCACCAGGCGATGCGCGAAGCGTACGCCTCGAACCCGCATCGGCGACCGATGGGGGCCGGCATCGAGCTCCGGGCCCTCCGCTCCGATGGTCGCGAGGTTCCGGTCGAGATCTCGCTGAGCCCCTGTTCGACCCCCGAGGGCGACTTCGTGATCGCGGCGATCCGAGACATTTCCGCCCAGCGCAAGCTGAGGCGCCTGGGCTCCGGCGCGCTGAAGGCTGCGGAAGAGGAACGGCAGCGCATCGCCCGGGAGCTCCACGACGACACGGCGCAGTGTCTCGCCGCCCTGCTGATCCGCCTGCGCCTCCTCCGCAACGCCCGGAACGAGGGGGAGCGAGTCCGGCTCCTCGACGAGATGCAACGAGAGCTGGGGGTGGCGATGGAAGGTGTCCGCCGGATCTCGCGAGGGCTTCGTCCTCCGGCTCTCGACGACGCCGGGCTCGAGACGGCGCTGCGGAGCCATTTCCGCTCGGTCGTGGAGCCCTCGCCACTCGTGGGCCGCATCGGACTGGAGCCGGTGGGCCCCCAGCTGGACACCGAGACCCAGCTCGTCGTCTACCGGATCGTCCAGGAATCGCTGGCGAATGTGATCCGGCACTCGGGGGCCGAACGCGTCTCCCTCGAGATGGCGGGCGAAGGCCCCGTGATCCGGGTAACCATCGCCGACGACGGTCGCGGCTTCGATGCCGCCTCGCAGCTCCTCGACGGATCGGGGCTGGGACTGATCGGGATGCAGGAGCGAGCCCGGCTCGTCGGTGGAGATCTGTCGATCGAAAGCGTCCCGGGTAGCGGAACCCGCATCAACCTGACGGTTCGTCGTGAACCCGGCCCCACCCCCATGCCAGCCCACCCCATCGCTCACCAGGATGTCCAGCATGGCTGACCCGATCCGAATCCTGCTCGCCGACGACCACGCGATCTTTCGCGCGGGGCTGCGCGCGCTGATCGAACTCGAAGACGATGTCGTGCTCGTGGGCGAGGCGCCCGACGGCGACGCGGCCGTCGACCTGGCCCTCGAGCTCAGGCCCGACGTGATCGTGATGGACCTGTCGATGCCCGGCACCAATGGCCTCGAGGCGACCCGGCGGATCGCCGCGCTCGACATCGGGGTCCATATCCTGGTGCTCACGGTGCATGCCGAAGAGGAGTACCTGGTCCCGGTCGTGGATGCGGGCGCCTCGGGCTACCTCACCAAATCGAGCGCCGACACCGACCTGATGGAGGCGATCCGCGTGGTGGCACGTGGCGAGGTCTACCTGCCGGCCCGCGCCACGACCCTCCTTCTGAAGCAGTACCGGACCAACGAGGACGATGCCGATCATGGACAGGGGCTTCGGGACCTGAGCGCCCGGGAGCGCGAGGTCCTGGCCCTGACCGCCGAGGGCTTCTCGTCGTCGGAGATCGGCAAGAAGCTCTACATCTCACCCAAGACCGTCGACACCTACCGCTCGCGCATCATGCAGAAGCTGGGGCTGAACCATCGCTCCGAGCTCGTGCGCTTCGCGCTCCGTGTCGGTCTGCTCAAGGAGCTCGAGTGAGCGCGCGGATGCAGGCCCGCCGACGCACCGTCCCCCCGATGCACCTGCTGATTTCGGCGCTGGCGGGGCTGGTCCTTTCCGGGTGCGGGGGCGACCCCCCGGACGCTCGGGATGTCGAGGCCGACGACCCCGGGGCCGAGGTGCACGCCCCCCCCGTCACGGGACCCGTCGACTGGCACCTGGCGGGTGGACGGATCGTCGACGGGTCCGGCTCCGAGCCCCGGATGGCCGACGTGCTCGTGCAAGACGACCGGATCGTCTTCGTGGGCCCCGTGGATCCCGACACCCTCGAGATCCTCGAGCGCTTCGACGCGACGGGCATGGTGATCACCCCGGGATTCATCGACTCGCACGCGCACGGCGACCCCCTTTCGACTCCGGCCTTCGAGAACTTCCTCGCGCAGGGGGTCACCACGATACTCCTGGGTCAGGACGGCTCCAGCCCCCCCGCGGGTGAGCTCGGCGCACACCTCTCCGAGGTCGAACGCTCCGGCGTCGTCCCGAACGTGGCGTACCTGGCGGGGCACAACACCCTGCGTGGAGAATCGGGGCTCGGCTTCGGGACCGGCAGCGACGAGGCGGCGCTGGCCCCCCTCGTCGGACTCGTCGAGACGGCGCTCGAAGCGGGAGCCTTCGGCCTCTCCCTCGGACTCGAGTACACCCCCGGTCAGCTGGCCGGAGACGAGGAGCTCGCCGCGATGGCGCGCCCCGTCGCAGCCCGCAATGGCGTGGTGATGAGCCACATGCGGACCGAGGATGCGGGTGCGGTCGCCGGGGCCGTCGACGAGCTGCTCGAGGTCCGGCGGCGCACCGGGGCCCGCGTGCACGTCTCGCACATGAAGGTCGTGCTCGGCTCGGACCCGGGCGAGGCGACCGGGATCCTCTCGATGATTCAGGAGGCCCGGGCAGCCACCGCGGGCGGCAGCGCACATACCCCCGACGGTACCGGGGGGGTGACGGGCGACGTCTACCCCTACCTGGCCAGCTTCACCGGGATCGCGATCCTCTTTCCCGACTGGGCTCGCCCCCCGAACGACTACGACGCCGTGCGGGCGGAGCGGGGCGATGAACTGGCCGCACACCTGAGAGACCGGGTGAATGCGCGAAACGGTCCCGAGGCCACCCTCTTCGGCACCGGCCCCTGGGCCGGGCGGACCCTCGCCGAGGCCGCCGAGGCCGAGGGGCGCCCCTTCGAGGAGTTGCTCGTCGAGCTCGGTCCGGGAGGCGCACGGGCGGCCTATTTCGTGATGGACCCGGGGGTGATGAGCGTCTTCCTGACCGACCCGCACGTGGCGATCTCCTCGGACGGGAGCCCCACCATGGGCCATCCGCGAGGGTACGGAAGCTTCGCCCGGGTGATCCGTCAGTACGTCCTGGACGAGGGTCTGCTCACCCTGGAGGAGGCCGTGCGGAAGATGTCGGCGCTCCCGGCCTCGATCATCGGGCTCGACGACGACGCCCGAGTCGAGGTCCCCCGGGGTCGGATCCTGCCCGGATGGGCCGCCGACCTGGCGGTCTTCGACCCGGAGGCCTTCATCGACCGGGCCGACTTCCAGGACCCGCACACCCTCGCCGAGGGGATGGCCGGGGTCTGGGTGAACGGCACCCTGAGCTGGACCGGGGGCGCTCCCGTCGCGAGTGCGCGCGACGGTCGGGTGCTTCGCGACCGGGGATCGCCCCCATCCCCCGAGGCCCCCACGGAAGACCTCTCCGACACCGAATCGAGTCCGAGCCACGAAGGAGGCTGAATGCCCCGCATGATCATCGATTGCCACACGCACCTCAACAACTACGACGAGGCGCGCCCGAACACCATCGAGAAGCGGACCGAGGCGCTGCTGGCCTCGATGGACGAGGCGGGGATCGATCATGCGGTGGTGCTGAGTTCGTACACCGCGAATGCCCACCGCCCGCACATCGACGAGCTGATCGAGGCCGTGGGGGACCACCCCAGGATCAGCCTGGTCGAGGGACTCCGCTGGCGCTACGACGAGGAGCGGACCGACCTGTTCCGGATGGAGGAGCGGATCCGCGATGGACAGGTGAAGGGGATCAAGCTGTATCCGGGCTACGATCACTACGCGATCAACGACCCCTCACTCGAGTCGGTCTTCCGGATCGCCGCGAAGCACGACGTGCCGGTGATGATCCATACGGGGGACACCTACTCGGCGCATGCCAAGGTGCGACACGCCCACCCGCTCCTGGTCGACGACGTGGCGGTGGATTTTCCCGACGTGCGCTTCCTGATGTGTCATCTCGGGAACCCCTGGTTTCAGGACTGCGCGCAGGTGCTCTACAAGAACGACAACGTCTACGCCGACATCTCCGGGCTCACCCTGGGCGACTTCGAGTACGAGTTCGAGCGCTACGTGATGCAGCGGGTGAAGGACATGCTCGTGTACATGGGTCAGCCCGGGCGCCAACTCCTGTTCGGGACGGACTGGCCGCTGGCCGGAATGCGAAGCTACGTTCGGTTTTTGGAGGGGATGGAGGTCAGCGACGAGGATCGGGAGCACATCGCGTGGGAGACCGCGCGGGATCTCTTCCGAATCGAGGTGGAGCCCGAGGTGGAGCCCGACGGGGACTGATATGCGGGAGGGGCGGTCGGGCCCGGATCACTCCGGCTTCGGATAGATCGAGCCCTTGGCGGCCAGGAGGGTGTTCTTCATCAGCATCGCCACCGTCATGGGGCCCACCCCGCCGGGGACCGGGGTGATCCAGCTCGCCTTCTCGCGGACGCTCTCGAAGTGGCAGTCTCCCACGAGCCGGTATCCGCGGTCCTCGGTGTCGTCGGCGATCCGGTTGATCCCCACGTCGATCACCACCACCCCCTCCTTGACCATCTCGCCACGGATCAGGTTGGGCTGACCGGCGGCGACGACCAGGATGTCGGCGCTGATCGTGTGCTGCGTCAGGTCCTTGGTGAACTTGTGACAGATCGTGGTGGTAGCCTTGCCCGAGGTGTTCTCCCTGGAGAGCATGGTGGCCATGGGGGAGCCCACGATGTTGCTGGCCCCGACCACAACGGCGTGCCGGCTCTTCACGGGAATGCTGTAGTGCTTGAAGAGCTCGAAGATCCCCGCCGGCGTGCACGACCGGAAGGTCGGCTGATCGAGCGAGAGGCGGCCGACGTTCATGGGATGGAAGCCGTCGACGTCCTTTCGGTAGTCGATGCTCTCGATCACCGCGTGCGAGGAGAGGTGCCCGGGGAGGGGGAGCTGGACGAGGATCCCGTCGACCTGGTCGTTCTCGTTGTGCCGGAGGACCGCGTTTCGGAGCTCCCGGGCCGAGATGGTGTCGGGCAGACGCTCCGTGGCGGAGTCGATCCCCACATCGCGGCAGGCTCGGGTCTTGGCGCCGATGTAGGTGGTCGAGCCCGGATCGGCTCCCACCTGGACCACCTGCAGGAAGGGAGGGCGGTTCCCGGCTGCGACCCAGGCCTCCACGTCTTCGCGGACCTCCGCTCTCAGGAGTTCCGCCACCTTCCTGCCGTCGATCAGCTTTCCGCTCATCAGCCCTCCTCCCGTCGGTCCATTCCGCGCTGGCGCACCCGGCTCCGGGGCCCGGTCTCGCCCCGGATCGAGGCGCGAGCCCGCCGGTAGTCTCTCCCTCCCGCCGGAAAAGGGAAAGCCCCCCACCGGTGTGGATCGGGGGTGGCCCCGGGGCGACCTGCCCCCTAAATCGTTTTTTCACAAGGAGTTACAGACCCCTCTCGAGTCGACCCGTCTCGGTCGGAGCCTCGTTCGGGCTCGGCGGACTGGACGGGCGGGTGCCAGCGCCGATAGCTTCAGGCGTATTCTACTTGAATCGGGTAGGTTGAGTCACCGCGGACCCAGGAGATCGAGATGGCCCCTTCGAAAGCAGAGACCCAGGAAGTCAAGCGCAGATGGCGCATTCCCCCTCCGGTCCTCCGGGGACCGGACACACTGGGGCCCGAGGGACTGGCGGTCCTCGAGGAGCTCCGCAGCGACCTGGGGCTCCTACTCTGGAAGCAGCTGCGCTCCGTGCTCCTGTGGGCCGACGTCTCCCCTTCGGAGCGTGTGGCGCTCTTCCCCGAGGAACTGGCCCCGAGACGGCAGGCCGAAATCCTGGCCGTCCTCCCCGAAGAGGACCACGACCTGCGGGGCCCGCTCGAGGAGCTGCTCGAGGTGATCGCGCGACCCGACCGTGTGGATCCGGAGCGGATCGGTCTGGCCTGCTCCAGGGTGGCGAGCTGGGCCGAGGGGGAGGGAGCACAGGGCACGGCGCTGGAATTCCTGCAGGCGGCCGCGGTCTCCTGCCCCGCGAACCCCCGCTTCGCCCTCGCGGTGATGAAGACCTCGAGAGACCTGGCGCAGTATCCGCGCGCCGAAGCATGGTTTCACCGAGTGGTCGGGCTCGCACGGCAGTGCCGGGACTGGGAGACCTATATCCGGGCCTACATCGCCCACGGGACGATGATGCTGCGCAAGGGGGCCCTTCCGGCCGCACGGCGCAGCTTCCTGAAGGCCTACCGCAGGGCGGCGCGCCAGGGGCTCAAGGAGGTGAGGGCGATGGCCCTCCATGACCTCTTCGTGGTCGAGTACCATCTCGGCAACGAGGAGAAGGGGGACGAGTATGCCGCCGAGGCCGTCGCGCTCTACGGACCCGAGCACGAGCGCTTCCCCCGGATCGCTCACGACATCGCCTTCGTCTGGCTTATGAAGGGAGCCTACGAGAACTCGATGAAGGTGCTCGAGAGTGTGCTCCCCCGCCTCCCCGATTCGGCGCAGTCGACGGTGAACGGCACGTTGGCGCGCGCCGCTGCCGGAGCCGGCGCCCCCGAGGTCTTCGAGTCGGCCCGAAAGCGCCTGCGCGCCTTTCCGGACCACGCCGGACTCGCCGAAGCCTGGGTCGAAGTCGCCCGGGGAGCGCTCATCCTGGGACGGCACGAGGAAGCGCGCGAGGCAGCGGTGAAAGCCGAATCCCTCGCGCGCCGAAGACTGGAGGGCCAGGTGCGCTTCATGGCCGAGTCGGTCCTCGACGCGGTCAACGCCGAAGAGAAGGCCGCGATCCACCTGCGGGAGCTCCCCGCGGCTCCCCGATCACGCAGCCGGGACGAACTCGAGGTGAACATCGTCGAGGGCCTCCGCAAGTCGGCGCTCGCAGCCTCCGGCTAGAGGGGAGACGACCATGCTCCCGGCCGTCTCCCCACCCTCGGTGCCTCAGCCGCCGGAGCCGAGGAAGCCGCCGAAGCCACAGGTGACCTCGCCGTCTTCGTCCTCGTCGCAGTCATCGTCGCCGTCGCCATCGTCCCCGCTCTGCTGGTCGAAGGCGGCCTCCATCTGGACCCCGTCATCGACGGGCAGATCGGTGGGAGACGAGAGGCCACAAGCCGGAAGGAAGAAGGCGATGGCCAGGAACAGGGCAAGAATTCGAGTGACGGACATGGTGCGATCCCCTTTGCACGTAAGGATGGGCTCCCCGCTGCACGGCGGGGGTGACACACTGAAGATCTGGGGACCGTCTGCCATGTGCCCACATAGATTTCGTCAAAATCATATCATATTCCGTCTTTAGATGCGTATTCAACCCCGTCCGCTCCTCCTGATGCACGAAAACCGGCTTCTGCGGGAACGGGTTCGTCGCGCCGCCCGCGACCGATTCCGACTGATCGCGGTCGACGACTGGGATGAGCTCAGGGAGGGGATCTCGCAGGCGCCTCCGGCAGCGATCGCACTCGTCGATCCGTACCAGGGGCAACCGGAGGGCGACGGACCGTCGCTCGAACTCCACGACATTCTGACGTCCTTCCCGTCGGCTACCGTGATCGTCGCGATGGACACCGAATCCTCGGGGTACCGGGATCTCTGGCTTCTGGGAGAGTGGGGGATCGCCGAGGTCCTGCAGATCTACGAGGATACGAGCCAGGGGGCCCTTCGCCGCCGGCTCCTGAGCGCCCGGGCGCAGCCGCTGCGCCGACTCCTCGCGCACGATTCGACGATCCAGCTCACCGGAAGGGCACGCAGCATTCTCGATGCGGCCGTAGCCACCGTGATGGTCGGGGGCTACCCGAAGGACATGGCCCGCTCGCTGCGGTTTTCCCCCTCGACCATGTTGCGATGGTGCGAGCGCTCCCAGCTGCCGACGCCCCGCCGGCTCCTCCTGTGGATGCGCATGCTCTTCGCCGCCGCGCTCCTCGACGATCCCGGGCACTCGGTGTTCAGCGTGTCGCTGGCCTGCGGGTATTCCGGAGATCAAGCCCTCCGCCGGGCGCTGAAGAGCGTGGTTCCACACTCCCCGACGCAGCTTCGGAAGATGGGGGCCTTCGAGACCGTCTCCCAGGCCTTCTTCGACGAACTGGCTTCGCTTCGGGACCTCGACCAGGATCGAGTCTGACATGGTGACGAATCCCCGAACACCCGACCCCGCGGAGGGACCTGCCGGAGCCCCTCCCGACGCGCAGGCCATGGCGGCCTTCGGAAGGATCTCCGCCGAGCTCCTGCACGACCTGGCGGGGATGCTCGCCACGATCTCCGGACGTGTGGCGCTCGCGAACGAAGGGGCGGCACGCGGTCGACTTCCCAGCGACGAACTTCCACGCATCCAGGAGGATACCGAGGAGCTTCGCCGCATGATCACCGAGATCCTCGACGAGCTTCGGGGAGGCCCCCGCTCCCCCGAGGTGACCTTCTCACTTCGCGAGTCGGTCGAGGCCACCGTGGACCGCTGGGTCCAGAGCGCCCCGTCGGTGAACACGGTGCTGCGGAGTTCGCTGGAGTCGTCGGCCGAGGTCGCCGGCCCCCGGAGCTTCTTTTCGAGGACGCTCTGGAACCTGCTTCGGAACGCGGGCCGCCACGCGCACTCCCGCGTCCGGCTGACGCTGGAGCCGGGGCTTCGGCCCGGTACCGCCGTGCTCAGAGTCGAGGACGACGGCCGCGGGGTCGACGAGAGCATGGCCGACGAGCTCTTCACCCCCTTCATCCGGGGAGAGGGCGGCGGGATGGGACTTGGGCTCTCGTTCGGCCGATGGGCCCTCGAGAGCCTGGGTGGCTCGCTCGAATACAGCGGCCGGTCCGAGGCGCTCGGGGGAGCGGAATTCCAGGTCACCGTGCCCCTCCTTTCTCGTCGCAGCCATCGGTCGCTGCGACGCAGCTGGGAGTCTTCGGGGAGCCCCGAGGCCGTCGCGTCCCCCCGACCGCTCGATGGACTCGGACTCGTTCTGGTCGACGATGAGCCCGCGCTCCTCTCCGTACTCGCCCGGATCCTGCGGCGAGCGGGGGCGCGAGTCGACGAGATCGATGCCCGTGAGATCCGGAACGCCGAGGGGCTGGCCGTGGTCCTTAGCGGCCACACCCCCGACGTCGTCCTACTGGACCTGAACCTCGGCGGATTCACGGCTCTCGAGCTCCTTCCCCTCCTGCAACGGGATCAGCCGGCGCTCCTCGAGCGAGTGCTTCTTTTGACGGGGGGCGAGCCCCCGGACCCGGCCCCGGACTGCCCGGTGGTCCACAAGCTGGCCGAATGGGAAGTGCTCTTCCGGGAAATCCGCCATGTCGCCGACTGACCCGCTCCTCCGATGACGCTCAATCCGACACCGGTCCGCACGCGCCTGAAGGAGGAGACCCGCGGGGTACATCGGCGCACCGAGGACCTCCCCTTCTTTCACGCGCTCCGGGAGGGCCGCCTCAGCCTCGACGCCTATCGCGGATACCTCGTGGCGCTCCGGATCATCCTTCGCTCCCTGACCGAAGGGATCCAGGATGCGCATGACCCGCGCGTGTCCGCTCTCGGTGGGGAGGACGGATTTCGCCTGAACACCCTCCAGGGTGATCTCGACTCCCTGGAGCACGCTCGACCCAGGGAATCCCGCGAGGCCGGGTGGCACCCCCATCCCCGCGCGATCGTGCGCGCCCACCTGATGGCCCAGCAGATTCGGGCGAGGGCCCGACGCTCCCCCGCCTCGCTCCTGGGAACCGCCTACGTCCTTCATGGATCGGTGATGGGCGGTCCGACCCTGGGGAAGTGGGCCGCAGATGCCTTCGGTCTGCGCAGGGCTTCGGGGGCGGAGTACCTGTCCGGTGAGCGGGAGCGGGCGCGGGCCGGGTGGGAACGGCTCCTGGAGCGCCTCCATGCAATGGAACTCTCGGAAGATGAGACCGAAGAGGTCATCCGGGCCGCGGTCGAGGCCTTCGAGGGATTCGGTGCCGTCGTCCAGGCGCTCCACCCGGAGCCCGAAGACCTTCGAACCCTTCCTCTGCAGGACCTGAATCCCAGCGCGGGCGACCACCCGATCACCGTGGACCCCCTCGAACTCGAGGCGGCGTTGCGGGCAGGGGAGGACTCCTGGAACCGCTTCCCCTATTACGCCGAACGCTATGGCTCCCGGGGAGCGGCCTTCACCCGCAGTGACAGCGCGTGGCTGGTCACCCTCGCTCGGGCGCCCCAGGAGGCGGCCCTGGCGAACGTTCTGTGGCTGAGCCGGCTCCTCTCGACGCGGGGCATGCCGCGGTGGCTCATGGAGGAGCACCTCCTCCGACTTCACGAGCGGCTCGTCGATACCACTCCCGCGCCCGCAGGGAGCTGGCGGAACCTGCTGCTCGCGGCCGAGACCCTCCGGGAAATGCGCACAGCTCACGTCACCGACGACGAGATGGTCTCCATCTCGGAGGCGTTCGACGCATCTGCAGGGGCGTCGTTCACTCGGCGCTTTCCCGAAACCGGAGCCCTTATCGCCGCGGCCGTGGCGGACGAGGCGGACGGGATTCAGGGTGCCACCCGGTCGGTTCGAGACTGGTTCACCAGCAGACGCAGATTCACTTCGTCGACGATCCAGGCGGTGAAAGCCGCCGTCGTGGCTTCGGAAACTGCGGTTCAGGCCCGTTCCCGCTGAACGACGGGGCCGGGTCCACTTCGGCGGCGGGCCGGGGGCGATTCAGCGCACCGAACCGGGGAACCTGGTGTTCACGACGTTGGCGAACGAGGAGCCCCAGCGGTAGCTCAGTCCCAGCGAGGTCCGGTAACGGTACGACGAGGGCAGGCTCTGTCGTCCGAGCAGAATGTCCTCGTCCGAGATGTCACCCGCGGGGGTGTGAATGTTGTCGTTCACGATCGACGCCGATCCCGACACATTGAGTTCGAGCCCGCGAACGATGCGATAGCTGACATCCCCCTGGACCCCCAGGCTGTAGAAGTCGGCATCGTGCAGATACTGGTTGGCGTCGATCCCGAGCCCCGCGTTCCCCCACTGTTCCCGGGCCCGATACTGGACACCGAGGCGGTGCTGGGGAAGCGTTTCCCGCAGCGAGCCGAACATGGTCTCCTCGATGTAATTCGAGTGTTCGAAGCCCACGGAGTAGTGCGCGATCAACTGCCGTCGGTTCGCTTCCGCGTAGGGGAAGTAGTTGTATTCGACGGCGGGGTTGAACTGCACGCGCGCATGCTGGTTCCGGGCGACCGAATTCCGCATGTCGGTGTCGATCCCGACCGAGAAGTGGTTGCTCACGCTCCTCACGACGAGTGCGGACATCCTCCAGTCGTCTCGGTCGTCCCGGACCACCCGACCGTCGGCCAGGTCTCTCGATTCACGGCGGAAGTCCAGCCGGCCATGAAAATTCATCTTCCAGTCTTCGGTCACCCGGTCGGCGTTGATCCGAGGGTTCACGCGGGTCGAGGTACGGGTCTCGCGGAAGTCGGCGTTTCCGGAAAGGGCGACCTGAAACGTCCAGTAATTCCATGGGTCGTAGACGCCCGCGTCCCCTTCCTCGAGAGCGTCGGACTCGACGTCTCCACCGGACTCCGGAGCCGCATCGCCGAGAAATTCCACATCGAGGTTGTCGCCCATCCCACTCTGGAGTGCGAATCGGAGAAGTCCCAGGCGGAGGGTGCGCGCCAGACCGTCCATCACCTCCGCCTGAACGTCCTGCCCGTCCTCGATGAAGGTCAACTCGTCGTTGAGGCCCTCCAGCGGCCCCTGGCCAACGAAATCGAGGGTGTACTCGCGCCCTCCCCCGCTGAGCCCCTGGCTGGTGAAGATGAGGTGAACGTCGGCGTCGGAGCGATCACGGACCCATGTCGCGAACTCGATCTCGGTCTGAAACTGGGATCGGTTGCAGTTGCGACGGGACTGGCAGTCCAGAAACACCGCCGGTGGACTCACCGACTCCTGGCTTACCTGGACCGTGAGGGCCTCGGCACCGGCCTCGACGGGGGCGGTGGCGAACAGGACGGGGGCGATGGCGAACAGGGCGAGAACCGCCAGGAATCCCCCGCCGCCTTTGACTCCAACGTCCATTTCCCTCACCGCACATCCCCCGATCTCTGCCGCGCCGTCGTTCCGAATCCACATCCGTGCACCTTCGGGCCCCGCGTCCCGGCGTCGAATGTCGAGTCCTGCGCCCGGTGGGGCCATCCCGGATTCATATCGACCCGTCGCCCCGGCCGAGGTTCCGGTGGTTTCAGCCACCTTCGCGGAGCCAGGGCAGGAATATTTTTCCCGTTTCGCGCGTCCAGCACCGGGAAGAAAGCTCCATGAGGGGCGGGGAGCCTGACCACGCAAGTGCCGTGACGACAAGGGCTTACCGGGATAGTACCGAGTCGCGGCACAAATACTGTACTTGGTTGACTCGGTCCGCTCTTCGACCATCTCACAATCATGTGAACCCTTGATGGAGTCTTCATATGCCCAGTCGATTTGCTTTCATCGGTATGCTCGTCGTGCCGATTGCCCTCCTCCTTCCAGCCGACGGCTTGGATGCTCAGATGAGCTTCTCGGGTGAGGGTCGGGTCGGAGTCACCTTCCCCACGGGCGACCTTTCGAATGCCGGCGCCGAAGCCGGGCTCGGGTTCGGGGCCGAGCTGATGGCCACCTTCCGTCCGAACCTCACCGCCTACGTGGGCCTGAATCGGCACGGGTTCTCGTGCGGATCGGACTGTGAACTCGACGGGGGACTGAGAAGCTCCGGTATCGCCGGCGGCCTCAAGTTCATCTTCCCCAGCCCGCCCGACGCCCTGCTCTGGGGTCGAGCCGGCATCGTCGCACACGCCCTGTCGACCGACGACACCAGCGGGGATCGAAACCTCGGCTTCGAGGTGGGAGCCGGAATGGACATGCCGATTGCTCCACGACTCCACATGACGCCGCACCTCGGATTCATCACGCACGATGCCGGGTCCGGGTTCACCGCTTCGTATTTCAACTTCGGAATCGGCGCCCACTACCACTTCTGAGTCATGCCCCACGGGGGGCTCCCGCGGCCGAGCTTTTAGCCTCGGAAACGGAACGGATCGACCCATCGGCAGTAGCTTCAGATTCGACCGGTTCGATTTCGATCGACCTGAGCCCACAGCCTAGGAGACCCGAATGTTCATCATCGCGACGCGCGGCCCCGACCAGCCGAATCTCGCCGCACTGCCCTTCGTCGCGCTCAAGGGCGCGATCGAGTCCGGTGAGTTCCCCGGGGAGCCCCCCGAAATCTTCCTGATGCAGGAAGCGACGTACCTGGGAGACCGCGACCTGGATCTCCACGAGGTGAAAGCGGTCGGGCTTCCACCCGTGGGCCAGGTCGTGGAGTTTCTTCTGGAACACGATCTCCGCCTGGTCGTCTGCACTCCGTGCGCCGCCGCGCGCGGGATCACCGAGGACCGACTTGCCGACTTCGCACGCATGGGTGGCGCCGCGGACATGGCGAAGATGGCCAAGGCGCACACCGTGACACTCACCTTCTGAAAGAACCCGGAAGAGGAGAGTGAGGCCCGCACCCCCGCGTGCTGTGTCCGGGGGTCGGCACCGCCCATGTAGGGTTGCAACAAAGCCATCGGCGACACCACAGGAAAACCGTCGAGCCCGGACGGGCGCGGGGGGCGTGATCGCCCTGCCACCATTGTACTTCCGGGAAATCCCCAGCCTCGTCCGACTTCGTGGCGTGCATCTTGCTAAATCTTTTCACCGTCCACCGGGTCAGGGTTTCGACGTGAGATCGCACGGCAGAGAAAGCGGAAGAGGTTTCGGATGTCCAGAGCCCACAAACAAAGCAAGTCCGGATATCGGGGGAGCCCCGGGTTCAGCTCCCAGTACCCGACGCAGCCGACTCGCAGTTCGGTGCCACCCCTGATCCAGGCCTCGGACGACAACCGGAGGTCGTCGGACCGGCAGAGGTCGATATTCACCGACTGGCTCTTCAGCCGCAGGTCGTTGAACGTGTCCGCGGCGCTGGTTCTGATCCTGATCACCGCCCCCCTGATGGCGGTGATCGCGCTGGCCATCCGCCTCACCTCACGCGGCCCCATCATCTTCTCGCAGCCGCGTGTGGGCGTCGACCGTCGTCGTGACCCTGCCGACGTTCCCGTGGACCCTCGCCGGCGCCGTGACCTGGGTGGCCGCATCTTCCGGATCTACAAGTTTCGGACGATGGTGCACGACCCCGAGTCCTCCGGCCCCCAGCGATGGGCCAGCCGCGATGACCCGAGAGTGACGGCAGTCGGTTCGATTCTCCGAAAATTCCGTCTCGACGAACTCCCCCAGCTCTTCAATGTCCTGAAGGGCGACATGAACCTCGTGGGCCCCCGCCCCGAGCAGCCGGAAATCTTCCAGCGGCTGCGTGACGAGGTCGAGGGGTATCAGCGCCGGCAATGGGTGCTTCCGGGAATCACGGGCCTGGCTCAGGTGAACCTCAACTACGACCAGTGTCTCGACGATGTGCGCCGCAAGGTCCGCCTCGACCTGGACTATGTCGAGCGGGTCTCGCCCTTCGAAGACGTCAAGATCATGGCGCGCACGGTGCCTGTGGTACTCTTTGGCAAGGGTTCCCAGTAGGCGAGCCGGTCGTCTCTCCCCGACCTCGACCGGCGCCCCACCAGGGGGCGTTTCTTTTTTTCAGCCGGTTTCGGTGGAACGAACCTTTCCATCGGATGCGCCGGGTGCCGCCGAAGCACCACAGCTATTTCCGGTGCTCGTGGTGCTACCTCGGCACCCGTGAGCCGCAGGAGCCCCGGCCTGCCAAGCGAATGCCCCGAACCGCCGTCTGGCACGGAAGCTGTGTTGTGAAGGGGTCGACCATTCGACCATCCTTCAGTGGAGAGACCGGGTGTCCGAGCCGACTCAAGTGACCGGGCAACAGGAGCAGCGCGACGAGGCCCTCCTCCTTCTCGTCGTGACGATCCTCCTTTTCAGCACCCTGGATGGGATCTTCACCCTGCTTCTGATCGAGACCGGCCAGGTCCACGAGTGGAATCCCGTCCTCGCTCCCCTGATCGACCGCGACGTCCAACTCTTCGCGAACGTAAAGAGCGCGTTGACGACCGGGGGGGTCTTCGTGCTGGTGATGTTCGTCGACCGATCGCTCTTTCGCCGGATCCCCGTCCGCAGGGTGATCGAGCTGATCTTCGTGGCCTACACCCTCCTGATGGTCTATCACCTCTCCCTCCTGGTCCGAATCAGCGGGTGACGGTCCGGTAGAGGCGGCTTCTCTGGACAATCCCTCCCCGGGGCGCTACTGGTACCGCGAGAACGGACAGCCTCTGCGCCGAACCGGCGACCGGTTCCGGCACCTCATCCACCCGGGAGCCCTCCATCATGATCGGAAGCCTCTAGCCCCGTGCGGCCGAATCGGGAGTTGAGCGAGCCCATGCCCCTCCTGGAGCGTCTGGGCCTCCACCGGCCGGAGCTTCGGGCCTGGGCGATGTACGAGTGGGCGACCACCGGGATGTGGGCGGTGATCGTGGCCGCCATATTCCCCATCTACTATCGATCCGTCCTCGCGGTCGATCTCACCTCGGAGCAGGCGGACTGGGGATTCTCGATCGCCACCACCCTCGGGATCGTCCTGGTGGCCGTCGTCGCCCCCTTCATGGGGGCCATTACCGACCGGGCCGCGATCAAGAAGCCCCTGCTCGGCGCCTTCGCCGCCCTCGGGATCGCGGGGTGCGGGCTGCTATTCTTCGCTCAGGAGGGCAACTGGTTTCTCGGCCTCTTCTTCTTCGTGCTCGTGAACATCGGGGCCAATGGCAGCATCGTCTTCTACGATGCGCTTCTGCCCCACATCGCCCGATCCGGCGAGGTCGACCGGGTATCGACCGGGGCCTTCGCGGTCGGGTACCTGGGGGCGGGCCTCCTCCTTGCCTTCTGCCTGCTCATGATCCAGATGCCGGGGCTCTTCGGGCTCCCGGACGAAGGTACGCTCCCCGTGCGCCTCTCCTTCGTGGCGGTGGCGATCTGGTGGCTGGCCTTCTCGATCCCGCTCTTCCGACAGGTATCGGAGCCCAAGGCCGAACTCGCTCCGGGCGAGGTTCTCGAGACGAGCACCGTGCGCTTCGCGATCGACCGGATCAAGCGAACCTTCCATGAACTCCGCTCCTACCGGAATGCCTTCATCCTCCTGATCGCGTACCTGATCTACGGGGACGGCATCGGGACGATCATCCGTATGGCGGCCCTCTACGGAGAACGGATCGGAATCGGCCAGGAACACATGATCGGTGCGATCGTGATGGTCCAGTTCATCGGCGTCCCCTTCGCCTTCCTCTTCGGGATGCTGGCGGGCCGGATCGGCACCAAGCCCGCCATCTTCGTGGGGCTTTCGGTCTATTCCGGGATCACGGTGCTCGGGTACTTCATGACCACCGCGGTCCACTTCTGGGCCCTGGCCGTGCTCGTGGGGATGGTTCAGGGGGGCACCCAGGCGCTCTCGCGCTCCCTCTACTCAAGCCTGATCCCCGCGTACAAGTCGGGAGAGCTCTTCGGCTTCTACGGGGTGATGGACAAGTTCGCCGGCATGATCGGGCCCACGGTCTTCGCGGCGGTGGGTGCGGCCACCGGCTCCCCTCGCCTCGGGATCCTCTCGATCATGGTCTTCTTCGTGGTCGGAGGCGCGGTCCTGTACATGGTGGATGTGGACGAGGGGCGCCAGGTGGCCCAGGACGCCCAGGCTCGTGCCCGCCCGGTTCCACCCGAGGCGACTCCGGGCCCGATCACGTGACCCCGGCTCCCCCGCCGCCGCCCGCCCGAAGCGTCGTTGTCGCTTGCCGCTCGGGAACGCACAGGGTGCGTCTCGCCCGCGGCCTTCGGTTCTGGAGGTCCGCTCGATGTCCGAGTTGCCGAACCGTGGTCGACCCGCTGCGACATCGCAGGATCACGACCTGGCTGAAGAATCTCGGGGGCCCCGCATCGGACCGGCCTCACCACCGCGTGCTCTGGTGGGGGGTTGTCCTCTTCGCTGCGGCAACCCTGACGGCCGCCTTCCTGCTGTGGGGACTGAGCGACCTCTGGTGGCCGGCCACGACCCTCCTCTTCGGGCCCCGATGGGTGCTTGCCCTGCCCCTCGCCCTACTGATCCCCGCGGCGATGCTGTGGGACCGCGCGCTCCTCGTGCCCCTCGCCCTGCTCGCGGCCCTGCTGGCGGGGCCGATCATCGAGATGCGCACCGGCTGGCGTGGGTTGCTCGCTCAGCCCGACCCTGTCACCGACCTCCGCGTCGTGACCTACAACGTCGAGGGAGGGAGCCGGCTCGCCACCACCGCCGCGGGGATGGCCCAGCGTTGGGAGGCCGACATCCTCCTCTTCCAGGAGTGCGGGGGGATCCTTCGCGACGAGATCCAGGAGCTCATCCGGGAGCCGCCGGGCCCTCCCGATGCGTCAGCGCCACCCCTCTGGTACGGCGATTCCCGCGCGAGCCTCTGCGTACTGAGCCGACTCCCGATCCACGAGGTCGAAGAGATGGAGCGCACCGCCCTTCGGGCCGCCGGAGGGTCCGGACTCGTGGCCACCTACCGGATCGGACTCGCCGACACCCCGATCCAGGTCACCAACGTCCACCTCGAGACTCCGCGAGATGGCTTCGAATTGCTCCGGTCCGGGCAGATCCTGAGCTCCATCCCCCTGATCGCCGAGAAGTCCTACATGCGGACGATCGAGCTGGCACAGGCTCGCCGGTGGGTCGACCAGGCCGCCGGCACGCCCCGTATCGTGGGCGGCGACTTCAACACCCCTCGTGAGAGTCGCGCCTACCGAAACGCCTGGTCCGACTGGACGAATGCGTTCACAGAGGTCGGGCGTGGCTACGGGGGAACGCGTCTGAACGGCTGGATTCGCCCAAGGATCGACCACATCCTCGTGGATCGCAGCTGGCAGGTGATCGATGCGTGGGTCGGAGAGGACCTCGGGTCCGATCACCTTCCCGTGATCGCAACCGTCCGTTTGCGCGAAGGCCGCCGCTGACGCGGTGACGCCTCAAAAACGCCTCAGAGGCTCCGAGTGTCAGTGGTCGGCCTGGAAGGCCGTGAGCTCGACGTAACGGGGGTGGTTCCGGACCGAGCGCCACCACCAGTGATGGCTGAAGTCGTAGCCCGGGTTCTGCACGGCGTAGAGCTTCAGGAGCTCGATCGCCTCCTCGGGATCCTGGAGCGCCGAAGCTCGCATCGCGGCCTCGAGCTTGTAGAGCTCACGGTGGGGGTCGAGTTCCGGACGGAAGAGATCTCGTGCCTGCCGAAGTACGGTGTCTGAGCTGTCGGGAAGGTTGGCCCGTGCGAGCACGCCCCCCACGTAGGTCAGGCTCACGGCGTTCTGAAGCTGCCGGTCCGCCTCGGGCAGGACTTCATTCCCGCGATCGACCAGGGCCCAGGCCCGATCGATGTCCGGCTCAGCCGCACGGGTGGTCATCATGAGGATCTGGCACTGGAAGAAGCGATGGTCGTGGTCGAACCGGCCGGCGCCGACCCGGCACCAGCGATCCGCGTCTTCGAAACTCTCCAGATCGTACAGTCCCGTGGTCAATCGCCAGAGCACCTCGCCGGCGGTCTCGAGGTAAGCGTCTTCCTCGTACGCGCGGCGGGCCGCCAGGACGCTCGAGCTCATCTCGTCGATCCAGGCGTACAGGTGACTCAGGGTGGCGTGCGCGGTGGCCAGGGTCGGGTCCACCCGGACCGCCTGCTCCAGGTCTGCACGAGCCGCCGCCAGGACGCGGTTTCTCTCCTGAGGGTCCGGAATCAGGGGGAGCAGGTATCGCCAGTAATTCAGCGTGCCCCGCATCTCGAGGGCGCGGGGGTGCGCCGACTCCCGGGCGAGCGCCCGATCGGCGTGCTCCAGTCCGACCCGGATCCACGGCTCGGCGGCCTCGGGCGGGGGAAAGGACACGCGCGACCGGCGATAGGCGATCTCGGCCCGGAGCACGGTCGGCTCCGTCCACCCGGGCTCCGCCACCTCGGTGCGCTCCAGCAGCTCATCGGCCCGATCGAAGGCCGCAAAGGCGGCTTCGATCCCCTCCACCGCAAGGAGTCGCTCGCCCTCCTTGCGTTCCCGCTCGGCGCGCTGAAGGAGTGCCCAGGACGACACGTCGGTCACGGCGCGTTGGCGTCGGCGCACGGTAATCTCTTCACCCAGCCACTCCCTGAGGAAGCCGGCGGTCTCCTCGATGACCGCGTCTCGGGTCGTGAGAAGCTCGTCGGCAGACTGCTCCAGAGTGGTGCGACGGAACTCGGTCCCACTGAGGCCGTCGTGAATGCGGATGTTCACCCGTACGCGGCCCCGATCCTCCTCGACGGTACCCGAGACCACGGTACCCGCCCGCAGGGTGCGGGCGATGCTGTCCACCGAGACCCCGCTCACGCGATAGGGCGCGACGGCGTTTCGGGAGACCACATCGAGCGCCCGGATCGTCGAAAGCTCCTGAATGAGCTCCTCGGTGAAGGCGTCGGCCAGGTACTGGCTCTCTCCATCCCCTCCGACGTCTTCGAAGTAGGTGACCGCGATCCGTCTCAGGTCCAGTTCACTGGCCGCCGCCGCGGCGCGGACCTCGCCCTCGGCCAGGTACCTCGAGACCTGAAATCCCGAGAGCCCGAGCAGCCCCACCGCGAGAATCGCGATCACGACGATCTCGATCAGGGGCGCCTTCTGTGCACCCTTCTCGCCATGGAACCACCCCACCATGATGGCCGCGATGAACCCGACTACATACCACCAGACCGTGAGGGGGTACACGAAGGCCGGGAGCATGTCGTTCTGGATCAGCTGATCGACGATCTGGAGCAAGACGAAGCCAGCGGCCGCGTAGGCGGCCACAATCTGGAAGAGACGGCGCTCCTTCAAGTCGCTGATCAGGCCCACGGTCCATCCTGCGTAGAGGCCGAAGACCGGCCGGTGATGCGGACACCCTCCTGAAACCTCTTCAGCCGCTCGTCAAGATTGCCACCGGGAGTGAGGTCCTGTCAAGAATTTTCAAACCGGCGCGGCCGCTCCGGCCCGCCGATGCGCTCCCCTTGCCCCCAGGGAAAGCGGGGCGGGCCCCCTCGCGCTGGGCCCGCCCCTGTGACTTCCTGCCCCCGAGCGCTCTCGTCAGGGGATGACGAAGGAGTACGTGCGGAAGTCTCGGTCGGCACCGGGCAACTCAGCACCACCGCAGGCGAACGCGACACCCCCGGCATAGTCATCCCCACCAACATACCAGGAGAGTTGTGACTGGTCGCTCTCGGCCCACTCGATCACCAGGGTCGTGCCGGTGTCGACCACGAGGGCGGGAGCGATGGGAACCTCGATCCATACGTCTCCCGTACTCACGGCGTTTACAAGAACGGGAGCGCTGAACAGGATGGGCCCCGCGGGGCTCCCTGCCCGAATGCTGAACGTAGAGGTGGTACCTTCGACCGGAAAACCCCCATCGGCCCGCGCCCGGACCTCCACACGGGTAAGGGGCGAGAGCCCTGGCGTGAAGCTCTGGTAGAGCGATTGCGGTCCTGGGCAGCTATTGGTCGTTCCACTTCCGGACTCATTCACCTGATCCAGGGTGTCGCCGGTCCCGGAGGGGAACAGTGTGAAATTCCGGGAGGCCGAACCACCGGGC
>SLBA01000080.1 GCA_007126575.1 Gemmatimonadota bacterium
CACCGCGTTCATCCACTTCGTACTCATCGTCGAAACACTCAGGCCTCAGATAGTGTGAACAGGCCCTAATTGAAAGGCTCTGAAGCGCTACAGCGAGCCCTCACCTCTAACGTGGTTGATCGGGAGTGCGAAAATGCCAACATCTACACTACGACACTTATGGTTGTTGGGTTCAAGACTCGTCACTCCGCTGTCGCATGTAACTGCTACAACAATGGTCTTGCTGACCATCACTGCATGTGGCATCGATTCGCTTCCGGTCGATCCCGATCCGATGTCGTCAGGTCCGTTCGGTGCGGGCGGGTCGGTGAACCCTGACCAGGCATGGGCGGCGCTCTCCGGCACCAGCCTCCCCGGCTTTGCCGGCTGGTGGCTCGACCAGGATGGTGTGCCGACGGTCGCTCTCTCATCCAGGAGCCATGAGTCCAGGGCGGTGTCCTACGTCGAGAGCCTACGTACTATCGTTCACCCGGAGGCCGGAGCGGCGCATCAACTCGGTCGGAGTGATGCGCGGGTTCGGATCCAAGATGTGGCTTACTCCTATGCAAGTCTCTGGGAGTTCCTGCAAATCGCGTTGGCCGTAGTCAACGATGCTGGTGTCATGGCCTTCATCTCCTACCTCACCATCGACGAGGTCCACAATGCGCTCAGGATCGGGGTGCCCTCGAGCCTGCATGTATCGGAGATCCGTCCCCTGATGACTACCGCCGGCATTCCGGAAGATGGCCTGAAAGTTGTCATCAGCCCATCTCCAGCTGCTGAGCAGCAGCAATCGATTCGAGATGACTGGGATACGATCCCGGGTGGAGTCCAGGGTCGCTTTGTGGGCCGCGTTGGGTGTACTCTGGGTGTGACCGCAACTGTTGATGGAGTCGCGGGGGTGATTGGTTCGTCACACTGCTCGAGCAATCCCTACGAATCAGACTCGGGAGACCTGCAACAGAGCACCACAGGTCCGGTGGTCGGCTCGGAGGCATGGGACAAGGCTGGCGTCGTGGGGTTCCAGTTCGGAGCAGGGGCATGGGGTCTGCCAGTCGCGTATTGTCCATTTCCTTTCGGGTGTCGATACGGCGATGCTCAATGGACCGAGTTCGACTATCCGGAGAGCGCCCGGCACGGGCGAATTGCCAGAACGCTATTGGCTGGTTATCCCGGAATCGGCTCCCATACTGTGGACCAGAATCGCCCGTACTTCGGGGTCGCATCGGATCTTCCATTTTCCCAGCAGGTTGTGGGGTTGTGGGTGTCAAAGATGGGGATGGTCACGGGATGGACCCGTGGGCAGATCACCGATCGGTGTGTGTATATTCCTCCGCAGGTGGCGACCCCCGATGCTCCGATGCTGGCTTGTCAGAATGTTACCAGTGCGCATTCTACCGGTGGTGACAGTGGCGGACCGTACTTTCTAGATGGGGGAACCGCGGATGAAGAGGGGCCTTGGGATTGGGTCTATCTGCTTGGGGTGCACTTCGGACGTCTCGACGAATCGAACGCCAACTCCGCCACCTACTCCACGATCCAGGGAATCCGGTTCGATTTTTCGTCCAGTGGATCATCGAATTTCGAGACCACCCTGTATTGCTTCGCAGGGGACGATGTCCACCCTTGTTGACGCTTGAAGGCCAGGAGGCAGCCATGCGCCGAACTACTACTGCGATATTGGGTCTATCCCTTGTGCTGGCGGGGCTTCCGGGGTGTGATTCACCCTCTGAAGCTGACTCTATTCAAGATTTGGCGGTCCTTAGCATCGTGCTGGACGGAGAACGCCAGAATCCGATCGAGGTCTCCGCTCCGGCGCAAGGGCGAGTCGGGGATACTGTCCAGGTCCACGCCCGGACCTTCGCCATGTGTGACTGGACCCCCGAAACCGAGGTGGACTCCTCTCTGGATCCCGTACGGATCCGACTGTACAACCGTCGGCCCGCGGGTCCGGGAGGGCCTTGTGCGGATGTCCTCGTTCCCCTCGAGCACGTCGCCTACCTCGTACCCGATGAGGCGGGGTCCATGTTCGTCGAGGTACAAGGGCTGGAAGCCGAGACGCCGAGATGGTGGGAGATGGACACACACCCCGATACGATTGTGGTCACCCGGCAGATCCAGATCAGCCCGCGCCAATAGCTCACGGCAAGTAAACCGCCCCGGCTCAACTCAAGCGACTGCGTGAGCCGCCCCGGTGACCTGACCCCCGTTCCTAGCCCAATCGTTTGAATCGCTCCGGGTTCACCGGAGGCACATTTCTGTGAGTGCAGGCTCGGCGGGGTCACGTCACTTCATCGACCCGCCGCTCACGCAGAGCCGATCGCACGCCGCCCCGCGGTCCACGGCTGTGCCATTTCTCTGCCATTTCACGAGTGAAGTCAGTACACAAAGAGAGCAACCCCAGTGCGCTGAGCTCAGTCCCCGAGCCATTATCCGGAGCTGAGCTCCATCCTGCGGTGGAGGCGGCGGGAGTCGAACCCTCCGTGTCCCGTTCTAACTACCTGTCCTCTATAGGGTTACGCAGATCTGTAATGCCCCAGCTGGATCTGGTTTTTTGGCACTCCGGGAGTTATGACACCCCCATTCCAAGGAGGCAGCCATGAGCAAGAGCCGGAAGCGCAGGTCCAATTTCACCGCTGAGCAGAAGATCCGCATCCTTCGAGAGCATCTCCTGGAGGACGTGCCTCTCTCCGACGTCTGTGACCGTCACGGCATTCGTCCCAGCCAGTTCTACACGTGGCAGAAGCAGCTTTTCGAGCACGGGGCCCAGGTCTTCCATCGCACCCCGGATCGCAAGGAGCGAGAGCTCAAGAAGAAGCTCCAGAAGCTCCAGGACCAGACCCGGGAGAAGGACGAGGTCATCGCCGAGGTCACCCGTGAACTCGTCTTCCTAAAAAATGATTGACATGAGAAGGCCAACCAACCCCCTTCAGGAGATACCGAGCAGAGTTCCCTGGACAAGGGCGAACGGGCGCAAAGCCCAAAGCGGAGGTTGGACACATGGGACAAGGCAAGGAGCTGGCACCGGAGCTGACCGTAGGACTCGATCTGGGCGACCGATACTGCGAGATCTGCCTTCTGGATTCTGAAGGAGAGGTCGTCGAGCGAGGGAAGGTGCGCACTGGGGAACTTCCCCTGCGACGACGATTCGGAGGGATCGAGCGTGCGCGGGTCGTCTTGGAGGTGGGGACGCATTCTCCCTGGATCAGCCGGCTGCTGGCAGAATTGAGCCACCAGGTGGTGGTTGCAAACCCTCGGAAGCTGAGACTCATTTACGAAAACCCCCGCAAGACGGACCGGGCCGACGCAGAGTACCTGGCGCGGGTGGGGCGGATGGACCCGGAACTGCTGGCACCCGTGACGCATGGAGGTCCGCAGGCGCAGGCAGATCGTGGGGTACTGCGTGCCCGCCAGCAACTCGTAAGCATCCGGGCGAAACTGATCAACCACGTCCGGGGAGCCGTGAAGTCATGGGGTGAGCGACTTCCGAGTTGCGGGACGGCGGTGTTCGCGAAGCGCATGGAACACGTCATCCCCGAAGCCCTTCGACCGGCTCTCAAGCCTCTCGTCCGACAGATCGAGGTTATCACCGAGGAGATCAAGGCGTTTGACGAGCAGATCGAGCAACTCTGCGAGGAGCGGTATCCAGAGACCCGACTCCTTCGACAGGTGCCAGGCGTTGGGCCAAAGACCTCACTGAGCTTCATCCTGACAGTGGAAGACCCCGATCGCTTCAAGCGGAGTCGTGACATGGGACCCTACTTCGGGCTCGTTCCCCGGCAGCGCGACTCTGGGAGCCGGGAACGCAGCGGAAGGATCACGAAGACGGGGGACAAGATGTGTCGACGACTCCTTGTACAGTCTGCTCACTACATCCTCGGGCCCTTCGGACCGGACTGCGATCTGCGGAAATGGGGAAAGCAGATTATCGAGCGGGGCGAGGCCCGTGGAAGGAAGCACGCAGCCGTGGCCGTCGCTCGGAAGCTAGCGGTGCTCCTCCACAGGCTTTGGGTGACAGGGGAGGCTTATGAGCCGCTCCGCGCCGCGAAGGCCAAGGAGGAGCCGAACGCAGCTTTGGTCTGAACGGCACATCGAAAGCTGATGCGAAACAGGGTTGGACAACGGTCAAGATACGTCCACGCCTCGTCCGGGTGACTGCGCCCATGGCTAGACCTTCTCAAGGTCGGAAAAAAGATGGCAGCGCCCGAGCGGGACGGACATCAACATGCAGCGCGCCGGAGGGCTCGACTGCGAATGGAAGCAAGGCGGACGTGACCGTCCACCACCCTCATCAGGATCGACGGCTTGGTACCCTTGACAGGGAGGGCCTTCTCATGGAAGCCGATGGGGGGAGCTGACCGGCCGGTGGGTTCCCCCCGACCCTCGAGACGCCGTCGTGGACTTCGTAGGCCACTGGAGCCGGCGCACCGGCTTGGCCCAACTCACGCTCATCGTCTGGCTCGGGATCGCCCCGAGCAAGTACCACGACTGGAAGCGGCGCTACGGCCGCGCCAACGAGCACAACGGCCAGATCCCCCGGGACTTCTGGCTCGAAGACTGGGAACGGGAGGCCATCGTGACCTTCAACGACGAACACCCCCTGGAAGGCTACCGACGCCTCACCTTCATGATGCTTGACCGGGACATCGTCGCCGTCAGCCCGTCGACCACCTACTGGGTCCTCAAGGTGGCCGACCGCATCGGCCGGAGGCCGGGACGGCCCTCAAAAAAGGGGACGGGCTTCCAGCAGCCGGGCCGACCCCACGAGCACTGGCACATCGACATCTCGCACCTCAACATCTGCGGCACCTTCTACTACCTCTGCTCGATCCTGCACGGCTACAGCCGCTCGATAGTCCCCTGGGCGATTCGCGAGCAGATGACCGAAGCCG
>SLBA01000040.1 GCA_007126575.1 Gemmatimonadota bacterium
AACCAGCGACCCCTACGATGTGAACGTAGTGCTCTACCAGCTGAGCTAAGCGACCTGCTGTGGTCCGGTCTGAACGCCGGAGGTGCCGTGAGGCACCCCCGGTTTCGACCGACCCTGAAGCGCTGGCCCGCTTCAGGAAGTACCCCCACGGGGAATCGAACCCCGGTTTCCTGGCTGAGAACCAGGTGTCCTAGGCCACTAGACGATGGGGGCAGAACTCATCGAATGATGATGAGGGCCCAAAGGATACCATTCCGCTCAAATGGGGTCAACCCCCCGAGAACCCGACCAGCCACTCCACGGGCCGCCCACCCATGTCCCGGACGGAATCCGGGCCGTTCACCAGAAAGTCCAGAATCGCCTCGAAGGTCTGTTCATCGTCGACCAGCTGGGTATGGGTGGGACAGCAGAGCTCCACGTTCTGCACCCTGTCCCCCCGCAGCACCGCCGAAGACGCCGGGATCACCCGCAGATCCACCGGGGTCCGCACGGCCAGTGCCTCGACGCCTTCGGGCACTCCGCCCTCGTGCTGGAGCCCCATCAGGAAATCGCTTCCGGGAACCATCTCGCGGCCACCATCTCCCCAGGCGAGCACGGCGGCCACGGTGCCCCGATGGGGCGTCCCCAGAAACACCACCCGGCGAACGGGAACGCCATCCGCCTCGGCCTCGGCCGCCTGCTTGAGGTAGTAGCGGACCGCGAGTCCCCCCATCGAGTGGGCGACAATGTCGATCCGGTCGGCGCCCGTCAGCCCCCGAAGCACCCGGGCGGCGGTTTCGATCTCGGCGGCGTGCTCCGCGTTGCTTCCCACCGGGTCCTTGAACGAAAGCGTCGAGACCCGACTCTCCGGCCACCCCGCACCGATCAGACGTTGACGAATCGGCTCCACGTCGGGAGCGTTGTCGCCCCAGCCGGGCACCACCAGGACCGGCACGGGATCGGGGCCGGCCTGAAGCACGTCCGGCAGCTGCCCTTGCGCCGTGACCGGAAGCCACAGGGGCAGGGTCAGGACGAAGAGCTCCTGCAGCCATCGCATGGGAAAGATCATCGGGTTGTCGGCCTGGGTTCGAGCGGATGCCACCGATTTTGTACCGCTGTCATACCCCGAGAATGCGCGCGTGAGCCGCCGACCCCGCCAGGAGCGGATTCCGGGCCGGAAAACGGTCCGGAGCCGAGCCTGCCCTCACGCCTCCCAAGCGTCGAGCCCCTCCCGGACCGCCCGCGCCACCCCCTGCACCGCTGCCTCGGCCTGGGGGCCGGTCAGGGTGAGTGGCGGAGACAGCTCGACCACATGGCCCTGGTCCCCGGCGGCCAGCAGGATCAGACCGGCCTGGAGCGCGGCGGCCGCCACATCGGCGCCGGCACCCGGGAGTGGAGCGTCCCCTCCCAGGACGATCCCCAGGAAGAGCCCCCGCCCCCGAATCCCACGCACCCTAGGCTCGTCGGAGAGGGCCTCCTCGAGACCCCTTCGGATCCGCGCCCCGGTCTCTCGGGCACGCTCGACCAGCTTCTCCTTTTCCAGCACCCTCAGGAACGCCAGCGCCGACGCGCAGGAGAGCGGATGCCCCAGAAAGGTCGAGGTGTGGAGGGCCTCGCCGCGCGAGATCGGCCAGGCGTCCATGACGTCCCGGGACCCCAGGCAGGCGCTCAGGGGCAGGCCCCCGCCCAGCGCCTTGCCCACGCAGAGGAGGTCAGGGGTCACCCCCTCGTGCTCGAGAGCGAAGGTCTGCCCGGTGCGCCCGAACCCCGTGAAGATCTCGTCGAAGATCAAGAGCGCGCCCTCGGCGTGAACCTGATTCCTCAGCTCGCGCAGGAAGTCGTCGGGGGGGACCCGGACCCCACCCCGCCCCTGGATCGGCTCCACGATCACCGCCCCGACCGGGCGCCCGGCCGCCTCCCCCTCACGGAAGGCCCGGCGGACGGCCTCGAGGGCCTCCCCGGCCGAGGCGTCCTCCCCCTCGAGCACGTCGGGGAAGGGCACGAACCGGACTCCATCGTGCAGGTGCCGCCGGAACGGACCCCGGAAGTCGTCGCGCGCGGTGGTGGCGAGTGCCCCCGGCGTGAGACCGTGGTAGGAGCCCTCAAAGGCGATGATCCCCGGCCGATCGGTGGCCAGCAGCGCCGTCTTGAGCGCGATCTCGACCGCTTCGGAGCCCGAGCTCGCCAGCACCCCCAGGCACTCCCGCCAGGGCGCCAGCTCGGCCAGCGCCTCGAGGAGCTCCACCTTCAGGGCGGGCGGGTGTACGTCGCCCATCCCGTGGACCAGCGTCCCGGCCTGCTCCCGGATCGCCTCGACGATCGCGGGATGTGCGTGGCCGGCCACCGACACCCCGAAAGCCCCGGTCAGATCGAGGTACACGTTCCCGTCGGCATCGCGAACGTTGGCGCCCCGAGCCTCGGTCCAGAACACCGGAAAATCCGGCCCCAGGAAGGTCACATTCCGGGACTCGACGGCGGCCAGCCGCGCGGCGAGAGCCGAGGACCGGGCTCCGGGAGGTGGCGTGAGCATGCGGGGCAGCTCCCGACCGAACGCGGGGCTCGGGTGAATCATGGTCAATACCTCCCTCATTCTGCTTGAATCGTCGTGAAATCCCACGAGTCCGGCCATTTCCCTCCGGGGTCCGCCGTCGACTCCGCGCACCCGATAACCTCAATGATAACGGGAACGTTGCGCCATGCACGGGCTCTGCTGGCACGCCGGTTGCCCCTCAGGAACGTCGGACAGGTTCCCGTTTCCGACACCCGTACCCGGACGACCCATGACGATCCCATCCCCGGATCCCCACAGAGACGAGGAGGAGCTTGTATCCTCGCCTCTTCCGGGTCTCATCGGTGGATCGATGGCGTTCCGGACCCTGGTGCATGATGTCGAGGCGCTTCTCGCCGACCCCCCACCCGTGATCCTCCTTCGTGGCGAGACCGGCACCGGCAAGACCCTCCTGGCGCGAGCCATTCATGTGCGCTCCCGGCCTCCCGGGGCCCCCTTTCTGATCCTACCGTGTACCGCGCTCCCCCCCGATGTCATCGAGACGGAGCTGTTCGGAGATGGCACCGATGGCACAGACCGGCGCGGCGGCCTCCTCGCGCTCGCTGAGCCGGGCTCCCTTCTGCTCGAAGACGCGGACCGCCTCCCCCCGCGCATCTTCACCCGGCTGCGCAACCGTATCCCCGCCGAGAACCCGGCCGGCCTCCAGCTGATCGCCACCACGCGCGTCCCCCAGCACGAGGTGGCCGATGTGACCGACCTGCATGGTCTGGTCGCCCCCTGGATCGCCGACCGGGGGATCGTGGTGCCTCCGCTCCGCCGCCGCATGGACGACCTCGCGCTCCTGGCGGAGCAGATCCTGGAAGAATGGTCGAGGGCCGAGGACCTGGAGCCGCCCGAGCTCGGGGCGGGGGCACTGGAAGCCCTCCATACCCACCCCTGGCCGGGGAACCTGCGGGAGTTCAAGAGCACGCTCGAGAACGCCGCCGGGATCGTGCCCGGAGGCTCGATTCGTGAGGAACACCTGCGGATTCGTACGCGCGACACCCGGCCCCTCACGCATGATCTCGACATGGCTCCCGAGATGATCCGGATTCCCAGCGACGGCAAGGCGTGGGAGACCATCGAGGCCGAGGCCGTCGAGGCGACGCTGGAGCTGACCTCGTGGAACCGGAGCCAGGCGGCACGACTCCTGGGCATCTCCCGCCCGACCCTGACCCGCAAGATCCGGAAATATGGGCTCGAAGCCCCGGTCGAGCTGAGCTGACCCGATCGCCCCTCCCGGCGATCGCCCGTTCGATCCCCCGTCCGATCCGTAGACGTGCCCCCGTCGCCCTTCTAGCTTCCGAGCGAGCGTTTCCCCCCCGACCGATCGGGATCGGGAGCGCCACGAACCGCTCATTCTCGACGGGAGTCGCCGGTGACGAAGAAGGACCGCTACGGAGCCAGGAGCATTGGAGACCGGGAGTTGCGCCCGGAAAGCCTCATGATGAGCTACGGGTACCGCCCCTCGCTCTCGGAAGGAGCGCTGAAGAGCCCGATCTTCCAGACCTCCACCTTCGTGTTCGACTCGGCCGAGGACGGGAAGGCCTTCTTCGAGGTCGCCTATGGGCTGCGGGAGCAGGAGGCGGGTGAGTCTCTCGGCCTGATCTACTCGCGTCTGAACAACCCGGACCTCGAGATTCTCGAGGACCGCCTCACCCTGTGGGACGACGCCGAGGCCGCGGCGGTGTTCGAGAGCGGGATGGGTGCGATTTCGACCACCGTCATGACCTATCTCCGCCCCGGCCACACCCTGCTCTACTCGGAGCCGGTCTACGGAGGCACGCAGTACCTGTTCTCCGAGATCCTGCCGCAGTTCGGGATCGAGACCCGCTCCTTCCGTGCGGTCGGGGGCACCGCCGCCATGCGCGAGGCCGCCCGGGAGGCGGCCGACGACGGCACCCTGCGAATGATCTACATCGAGACCCCCGCGAACCCCACGAACCACCTGGTCGACATCGAGGCCGCGGTGGCCCTGGCGAAGGAGCATTCGGACCCCGCGAACCCCACCCTGGTGGCGGTCGACAACACCTTCCTGGGCCCGATCTTCCAGAACCCCCTGCAGCTCGGCGCGGACCTCGTCCTGTACTCCCTGACCAAGTATGTGGGCGGGCACTCCGATGTGATCGCGGGCGCCTGCCTGGGCTCGGCCGAGCGGATCCACGAGGTCAAGGGCTCCCGCACCTTCTTCGGCAGCATGGCGGGACCCTGGACCGGCTGGCTCCTGATGCGCAGCCTCGAGACCCTCAAGTTGCGAATGACCCGTCAGTCCGAGACCGCGGGGCGCGTCGCCGACTGGCTCGTGCGGCACCCGAAGGTCACCCGCGTCTACTACCCGGGGCATCTCGGGGAGGGCGATGAGGGCTACGAGATCTTCCAGCGGCAGTGTCTTGCGGCCGGGGGCATGGTCTCCTTCGACCTCGACGGCGGAGAGGCCGCCGCCTTCCGGTTCCTGAACCATCTCACGCTGGTCAAGCTCGCGGTGAGCCTGGGCGGAACGGAGTCGCTCGCCCAGCACCCGGGGACCATGACGCACTCCGACATCCCCGCGGCGGACCAGCGCGAGATGGGGATCACCGAGTCGATGGTGCGGCTGTCGGTCGGGGTCGAGGACTTCGACGACCTGGTCGCCGACCTCTCCCAGGCGCTGGCTGCCGTGTAGGACATCGGTTCGGGCCGGTTGGACTACGAAGGTTCCACGCGGTCGGCGCGCCCCCATCGGTTCAGCCGTCGGCCGGGGTCTCGACGAACGGGCGCCACTCGACGTAGGGGACATCGAACTCGTCCAGGGTGAGCAGGAGCACACCCTCGGCGTCGGCATACAGGGGCCGGCTCCGGGGAGGGGTCTGCAGCATCCCCTCCGCCCGTTCCCGAGCGAGGTCCACGATCAGCCACCGCTCTGCCGTCGTCCCCACCCCCGAAGGATGGTTGCGGGGGACCAGATCGAGCGCGCCCAGCCAGACGCGATCCTCCGCATCGATGAACAGGTCGATGACCGAGGGCAGCAGCTCCGGGTACTCGCGGTCCCGATGGGTCGTCCGTATGGACTGCCGCTGGTCCTCGGACGTGGCTCCTTCCAGCGAGGACTCGAGCAGCCGGTTGCGCACCCCCTGATCGAAGGGGCGCGGCTCACTCTGAACCCGGATCACCCGATCGACCGCGCCCTCGAGCGAACGATGCTCCGCCTCCCAGCGCACCCCTTCGGCCGTCCAGAACCCCTCCCGCGCCGATGCAGCGAGGAGCTGGGGGTGGTACCAGGGGCGTTGCATGGCGACCATGAGCGTCCCCCCACTCCCGGCCTCGCTGTGCAGCACGATCGTGGATCCGACGAGGGTCGACAGGGTGTCGGCCGGCCCGCCTGATGCCCGGACCACGCTGGCGGGCGGCTGATGAAGCCCATCGGTCACGCCCGACGGAAAGCCCTCGACGATCGCCGCGGCCTCGTTCGGCCCCGTCGGGAGGGTGGCGAGGATCTGCACGGACATCATCTCGCGCAGGGGCGCCCACTCCCGGACCAGCTCGCCGGTCGGCTCGAATTCGCTGAACCGGCGGGTCCGGGAGTCCCAGACCGTGAGCGTGCCCTCGGGACCCAGCGATATCGAGGCCGGCACCCCGAATTCGCCCGGCCCCCCTCCCAGCGCGCCGAAGGTGCCCAGGAGCGCACCATCGGGGCCGAAGCGGCGAACCGGAGCGCCCCGCGCGTCCAGGACCACGATCTCACCCTCGGGCGTGCGCAGGGCGTCGCGCACCGTCGAGAACTGAAGGGCCTCATCGCCCTCCATGACCCCCAGGCGCACCTCGGGCTCCTCGCTCAACCGAAAGTGGGCCTCGCTCTCGAGCACCGCGGCCGGGAACTCCAGGATCGTCACCCCGGCGGAGTCCCGCACCATCGGCTCGAGCGAGGCGTCGAAGCCCGTGCGGTCGGCACAGGCGGTGGAAAGGGCCGCGACGGCCACGACCAGCACGGCGACCCAGCGACGGCAGTATCGACCAACCGCGGAGCCGGCCCCGACGACTTCATTCGTTACGATCATGCCCCACGGTACGTCCCCCCATCCCGTCGCGAAAGCGGGGAAACGCATCACCGCATCATGTAGATATAGCCCCATCCGGCCACGTATCCGGCCAGAAGGAGGCATCCCTTCCACCGGGTCAGGTTGAGATGGTGGATCGCCAGGGGAAGCAGCAGGAGCGAGATGAAGAAGGTGACCGGCAGCTCGACCGTCAGAATCCTCGGCACGAGTGCGAAGGGCTGCACGAGCGCCGTGCCCCCCAGCACGAAGGTGAGGTTGAAGATGTTCGACCCCACGATATTGCCGACCGCCATGTCGGACTCCCGCCGGGCAGCCGCCACCACGGTGGTGGCCAGCTCCGGGAGCGAGGTGCCGATCGCCACCGCCGACAGGCCGATCACGAGCTCCGAGACCCCCAGGTCCATGGCCAGGCGGCTGGCCCCCCGCACGATGCCCTGTCCTCCCCCGACCAGGGCCAGCGAGCCGACCACGACCAGCGCCAGCGGCATGGCGATCACACGCAGCGAGTCGATGCGGCCGGGACGCGCCTGGCCTTTCGGCGCCGGCTCGTCGAGGGTGATCTCGACCAGCGCCGCGCCCTCCTCTCGGGCGTGCGGAACGAGCGAGACCAGGTAGGCCCCGAGCACCCCGATCAGGATCATCCCCTCGATCCGCCCCAGCCCGAGATTCCAGAGAAGGGGAAGCGTCAGAACCGTGATCAGCAGCATCCACGGGAGATCGCGCCGCACGACGCGAGGCGAGACGCTCAGGGGCTTCATGACCGCGGCGAGCCCCAGGATAAGGCCCACGTTCGCCATGTTCGAGCCCAGCACATTGCCCATCACGATGTCGGGGCTCCCCTGGAGCACCGCCAGCACGCACACCACGAACTCCGGCGCCGAGGTCCCCACCGAGACCACCGTGAGCCCGATGAACAGGGGCTTCACTCCCAGCCGACCGCCGAGCTCCACCGCGCCTCGAATCAGCCACTCGGCGCCCAGGTAGAGGAGCAGCCCACCCCCTGCGAGCAGGAGAACCGAGAGGATCACGAACGCCGATCCAACCAGTCGGTCAGCTCGTCGAGACTCCGACAGTTCAGCACATCGCCGGGCCCCACCCATCCCCGCCGGGCCTGCTCCAGCCCGGGCTCCATGAAGTCCAGGTGCGACTCCCGGTGCGCATCGGTCGCGACGCTGATCGGCAGCCCCAGCTCCCTTGCCCGGAAGAGGTGCCGGTCGTGCAGGTCGAGGCGACGCGGGTTGGCATTCAGCTCGACGGCCACGCCGTGCTCCCCGGCGGCCTCGAGAATCGCCTCGACGTCGATCGGATAGGGCTCGCGACGATTCAGGAGCCGCCCCGTGGGATGCACCAGGATGTCCACCAGGGGGTGCCGGATCGCCGCAAGCACCCGCTCGGTCTGGGCCTCGCGGCTCAGCCCCATGTGCGAGTGGACCGCCACCAGCACGATGTCGAGCCCCTCGAGCACGTCGTCGGGCAGATCCAGCGAGCCGTCCTTAAGGATGTCGACCTCGCACCCGCGAAGCAGGTGAATCCCGTCGACCTCGTCGCGCACCCGCTCGATCTCGTTCCACTGCTCGCGCACCCGCTCCGGGGTCAGCCCGTTGGCCACCGTGACATCCTGCGAGTGGTCGGTGATCGCAAGGTACTCGTACCCGCGATCGCGGCAGGCCCGGGCCATCTCTGCGATCGAGGCCTTCCCGTCACTCCAGGTCGAATGCATGTGCAGGTCGCCCCGGATCCGATCGACCGTCACGAGCTCCGGCAGCGCATCCTCTTCGGCGGCCTGGATCTCGCCCCGGTTCTCGCGGAGCACCGGGGGAATCCATGGGAGGTCGACGGCCGCGAAGACCTCCTCTTCGGTCTCGCCCGCCACGCGCTCCCCCTCGCCCGGCTCCATCTGGTCGGCGTCGGTACCCTCGGGCACCCGAAAGACGCCGTACTCCGACACCTTCAACCCCCGCCGCTGCGCGCGCTTGCGCAGCTCCACATTGTGCTCCTTGGACCCGGTGAAGTAGTGGAGGGCGGCGCCATAGTCGGATCGGCCCAGGATCCTCAGGTCGACCGGCAGTCCGGAGCGGAGCACCACGCTCCCCCGCGTGGCCCCCGACATCTCGACCCGGTCCACCTCGGCGTATCCGGTGAACCGATCCATCAGGGCCTGGCGATCGTCCTCGCCCCCATCACATAGCGCGAGCAGGTCGATGTCTCCGACCGTCTCCTTCCCCCTACGGTAGCTTCCCGCCACCTCGAGCCGCTCCAGCTTGGGGGCCTCGTCGAGATGCTCCAGCAGCCCCCGCAGCAGCTGCCGCGCATCGAGGCGCAGGAACCGGCCCTGCTGCTTGCGCAGGTCCTCGATCGAGCGCAGGATCTTCGCCGCGCTCTTCGCCCCGAAGCCCTCGAGCGCCTCGACGCGCCCGTCCTCGACCGCGACTTCGAGCTCGTCGGGCGTCGTGACCCCGAGCTCCTTCCAGATCTTTCGCGCCTTCTTGGGACCCACCCCGTCCAGCCGGGTCAGCACCGCCAGCTCGCGCGGCACCTCGGCCGTCACCTCGGCCAGCATCTCCAGCTCCCCGGTCGTGAGCAGTTCGCGGATGTGCGAGTCCATGTCCTTGCCGATCCCCGGGAGCTCCGTCAGGTCCTCGCCGTCGCGGACCATGTGGAGGAGCGGACGCGTGAGCCCCCCGACGGTACGCACGGCGTTCCGGTAGGCCCGGATCCGAAAGGGGTTCGAGCCCTTGATCTCGAGCAGGTCGGCGAGTTCGTTCAGTCGGTCGGCGATCTCGATGTTTTCCATGGCACCCAAACTAATGGATCACCCGGAACACCGACCAGAAGGTCCCGGCAGAGCGTTGGTCCAGCCGGTGGTTCAGCGGGGGGACGCGGGTGCTCCCCGGGCGCGGGTGACCATACCCTTCTCGACCATTCGGTCCCGCTCGCCCTTGCACCCCGGAGTCCGGAGCCCCAAGCTGACTGGACACCCGTCATTCCCATGGAGGCCGTATGTCCGCACCCCTCATCCGGGGACAGGAGTCACCCTCGCTCGTCCCCGGAACTTCGCCCACCCGCGCGAGGAGCTTGCCGAGTGCGCCCGAAGCGTCCAGCGCCACCAGAGCGCCCGGCGCACCCAGCGCCCCAGGAGCACCCAGCGCCGGAGGGCCACCCGCGGGGACAGGGCTCCTCACCCTGGTGCTCGCCCTCGTACTCGCCCTCGCCCCGGCGCTCGCCCCGACCGCGCTCGCCGCCGAAGACCCCCTCTTCGGCATCCACGAGGTCGACGACCGCCTCCACTTTGCGATCCCCGACTCGATCCTGGGGCGCGACATGCTCCTGATGAGCCGCTTCGCGAAGGCACAGGAGGGGCTGGCCATGGGGGGCGCCAACATGGCGCCGAACCTGGTCGTGCGCTGGGAGCGGCGCGGGGACCGGATCCTCCTCCGGGGCATCTCGCACTCGAACGCCGCCGACGAGGGCACCCCGATCGCCCTGGCCGTGGCCAACTCGAACTTCTCGCCGATCCTGGCCAGCCTCCCGATCGAGTCGAGTGAGGCCGGCCGGCACCGGGTCGACGTCACCGACCTGTACCTGGGCGACCACCCGGTCTTCTCGCTTCCGCGGAATCGGCGCAGCCAGCTCGGGGTGAGCAGCCACGCGCGGGACCGGAGCTGGCTCGAGTTCACCCGGAGCTTCCCGATCAATGTCGAGGTTCGGGTCGTGCGCACCTACGCGGCCGCCCAGGCCCCCTCGAGCGCCCGGGGAGGCGCAGTCTCGTTCGAGGTGAACCATTCGATGATCCTCCTCCCCGAGGAGCCGATGATGCCCCGGCTCTACGACGAGCGCGTGGGCTACATCTCGCTCACCCGGACCAACTACTCGAGCGACTTTCAGGGTGTCCGCCCCGAGCGGTACCTGCGGCGCTACCACCTGGAGCCCTCGGACCCCGAGGCTTTCGCCCGCGGGGAACTCGTGGAGCCGGTCGAGCCCTGGGTCTGGTACATCGATCCGGCCACCCCCGAGGAGTGGATCCCCTATTTCAAGGAGGGGATCCTGGAGTGGAACGAGGGCTTCGAGATGGCCGGCTTCCGCAACGCGATCCAGGTCCGCGTGGCCCCCACCGAAGAGGAAGACCCCGACTTCAGCCTCCTTGACGCCCGCCACTCGGTGATCCGGTACGTCGCCACCACGACGCGCTCGGCCAACGCGGGGGGCGACGTGGTCGACCCGCGCTCGGGCCAGGTGATCCGGGCACACATGAACATGTACCACGGGCTCATGGAGCGGATGCGCTGGCAGCTGCTCAGCCAGGTCGCGGCCGCGAACCCGAACCTGCAGACCAGCCGGCTCTCGGAAGAGGACATGGGCGAGGCGCTGCGCTACGTGGTCTCGCACGAGAAAGCCCACGCGGTCGGCTTTCCGCACAACCAGCGGGCCAACTTCGTCTTTCCCGTCGATTCTCTGCGCGACGCCGATTTCGTGGAGCGGATGGGGCACTCCGGATCGTCGGTCGGCCGCACCCGCTTCAACTATGTGGCGCAGCCGGGCGACGGGGTGAATCCCGAGCGCCGCATCGGCCTCTGGGACAAGTTCGCCGTCATGTGGGGCTACCGCCCGATCCTCGAGGCCACGACCCCGCAGGAGGAGCTCGAGACCCTGAACGCATGGGTCCTCGAGTACGTCGACGAGCCCTGGGCCCGCTTCGGCGGACCCCTCTTCGGAATCGATGTGGAGTGGGACCCCTACCGGATGACCGAGGGGATCAGCGATGATCCCGTCCGGGCCGCCCGATACGGAATGCGGAATCTAGAGGCAGCGCACGCGAACCTCCTCGACTGGCTCCTCGACGAGGGCGACGACTACTACGAGATCGAGACCCATCACCTGCAGATGCTGACGCAGTGGAATCGCTACGCCGAGCACGCCTCGGCCGCGATCGGTGGCAGCTTCACGCACAACAAGCGGGTCGGAGAACCGGGCGTCGTCTACGAAGAGGTCCCGGCCGCCTACCAGCGCGAGGCCTTCTCCTTCCTGGACGAGTACGTATTCCAGACTCCGCAGTGGGCCCTCGACATCGACATCCTGCGGCGCCTCGAGCATGCGGGCGCGGTCGAGCGGATCCGCGCCTACCAGGTGCTGGGGGTGGAGCGAATGCTGAACCACGCCCGCCTGGCCCGCATGATCGAGCAGGAGACCTTCCTGGGCGACGCCATCTACCGGCCCGCCGAGATGCTCGACGATCTCAGGGAGGCCGTCTGGCGCGAGGTGGCCTCCGGGGCACCGATCGACACCTACCGCCGGAACCTCCAGCGCGGATACCTGGACCAGGCCCGGCATCTCCTCCACGAGGCCGAATCGAATCACTGGTCCCCGCCCTCGAGCGGCAACCTCAGGGTCAGCTCGAACAACGACCCCCCGCTGAACGCCGATCTTCACATCGGCCAGTCCGACATCCGCCCCCTCGTGCGCGATCAGCTCCGGCTGCTGCGCGGCGAGATCGAGACCCGGCTCGAAGCCGGCGTCACCGACCGGATGACCCGAATCCATCTCGAGGAAGCGCTGGAGAGGATCCAGCGTGCCCTCTGACCACCCTCAGCACCGCAGGCACATGTCACGACACCCGAAGCAGGAGACACGCATGACCACCCGACTCGAGTCCGCCACGGCCCCCCGTCGGGGGCGCCTGGCCGCACTATTCATCCTTCCGCTCATGGTCTGGACCCTGGCCGCCCCGAACGGGCTCGACGCCCAGGAGCGCAGCTACTCCGAGGTCGTTTCGGGTGCCGATTCGCAGGAGGGCCTCTTCACGGTCCACCAGATCGACGACCGACTCCTCTTCGAGATCCCCGATTCGATCATGGGCCGTGACATGGCGATCATGAGCCGCTTCGCGAAGGCGCAGGAGGGGCTGGCGAATGGGGGCGACCGGATGACCGGCAACATGGTCGTGCGCTGGGAGCGGCGCGACGACCGGGTCTACCTGCGCGGGGTATCGCACAGCAACACCGCCGACGAGGGCTCGAATGTCCGGCTCGCGGTCGACAACTCCAACTTCGCTCCGATCCTGGCCAGCTTCGCGGTCGAGGCGTCGGGCTCGGGCACGAGTGTGGTCGATGTGACCGACATGTACATGGGCGACCACCCGGTCTTCTCGCTCCCCCGAAACCGGCGCTCCCAGATGGGCGTTCGGGGCTTCGCCTCGGATCGCAGCTGGATGGAGTGGACCCGCTCCTTCCCAATCAACGTCGAGATCCGGGTCGTGCGCACCTATTCGGCGGACCAGCCCCCCTCGAACGCCCGGGGCGGCGCGGTCTCGTTCGAGGTGAATCACTCGATGATCCTGTTGCCCGAGGAGCCGATGATGCCGCGGCTGGCGGACCATCGGGTCGCCTTCGGCGCCATCTCGGTGACCGACTACTCGAGTGACTTCCAGGGCGTGCGGCCCAACCGGTACCTGAGACGCTACCGCCTGGAGCCCTCGGATCCGGAGGCCTTCGCGCGCGGCGAGCTGGTCGACCCGGTCGAGCCGATCGTCTGGTACATCGACCCGGCCACCCCCGAGAAGTGGGTGCCCTACTTCATTGCCGGAATCGAGGAGTGGAACGAGGCCTTCGAGCAGGCGGGCTTCAGCAACGCCATCCAGGCCCGCCTCGCCCCCACCGAAGAGGAGGACCCGGAGTTCAGCCTCCTGGATGCGCGCTTCTCGGTGCTCCGCTACGTGGCGACCCCCACCCGCTCGGCCAATGCCGGGGGCGACGTGGTGGACCCCCGTTCCGGCGAGGTGATCCGGGGCCACATCAACATGCTCCACGGCCTCGATGAGCGCCTCCGCTGGTGGCTCGTCTCGCAGGTCGCAACCGCGAACCCCAACTTCCAGACGAACCAGCTCTCCGAGGAAGACCTGGGCGAGGCGCTCCGCTACGTGGTCTCGCACGAGATGGCCCACGCCAAGGGCCTCCCCCACAACCAGCGGGCCAACTTCGTCTTCCCCGTCGATTCGCTCCGGAGCGCCGAGTTCACCGACCGGATGGGCCACTCGGGCTCGTCGGTGGGCCGGACCCGCTACAACTATGTGGCGCAGCCCGGCGACAATGTGAATCCCGAGCGCCGGGTCGGACTCTGGGACATGTGGGCCATCGAGTACGGCTACCGCCCCATCCTCGAGGCGGAGACCCCCGAAGACGAGGTCGCGACGCTCAACCAGTGGATCACCGAGCGTGCCGACCGCCCCTGGTACCTTTCGGCCACCGCGCAGTTCGGGATGGATGTCGAGTGGGACCCCTACCGGATGACCGAGGGGATCTCGGACGACCCCGTCGAGGCCGCCGTGTACGGAATGCGCAACCTGCGCACCGCGACCGAGAACCTGATGGACTGGGTCCTAGACGAGGGCGACGACTACTATGAGCTCGAGACCCACTACCTGCAGAACCTGACCCAGTGGAACCGCTACGCCGAGCACGCCGCCTCGGCGGTCGGGGGATCCTGGACGCACTACAAGTCGTATGGAGAGACAGTCGGCGACAACGACTGGATCTACACGCCGATCGAACCCGAATACCAGCGAAAGGCGATGGCATTCATCGACGAACACATCCTGCAGACGCCCGAGTGGGCGCTCGACATGGACATGCTGCGCCGCCTCGAGCACGCGGGGGCCGTGGAGCGGATCCGGGCTTATCAGGAGCTCGCCGTCCAGCGCTTCCTGAACCACGCCCGTCTGGCCCGGATGATCGAGCACGAGGCCTTCCTGGGTGACGCCACCTACCGTCCGGCCGACATGCTCGACGACGCCCGCGAGATCATCTGGCGCGAGGTCACGACCGGCTCGGCAATCGACACCTACCGCCGCAACCAGCAGCGGGCGTACCTGGACCAGGCGCACTACCTCCTGCACGAGGCGGAGTCGAACCACTGGTCCCCGCCGGGCAGTGGAAACCTGCGGGTCAGCTCGAACAACGACCCGCCGCTGAACGCCGACCTCCACATCGGGCAGAGCGACATCCGGCCGCTCGTGCGTGACCAGCTCCGGCTCCTGCGCGACGAGGTGCAGTCGGCGCTCGACTCCGGGGTATCGGACCGCATGACCCGTATCCACCTCGAGGACAGCCTCGAGCGCATCGGAGCTGCCCTCCGTTGAACTTCGCGACGGTCTCCCGCTCCCTCGGACTCCTCACGATCCTGGCGTTCGTGGGGGCGGGAGTTCTGCTTTTGATGCTGGCGCTGCCTGCGGGCCGTCGGTGGCTGCGCCGCAACTTCGCGGGCGAACATCGGGGTCTGCTCGGACTCGCCGCGGGGATCGCCACCTTCGCCAGCGTCGGCAGCCTGTACCTGTCCGAGTCGGTGGGGTTCATCCCCTGCCTGCTCTGCTGGTACCAGCGGATCGCCATGTACCCGCTGGTGCCGGTCCTGGCGGTCGGGGCCCTGCTGGCCGATCGGGGGGCCTGGCGGTACGGGCTGCCCCTGTCCGTGATCGGGCTTCTGATCGCGGGCTACCACGTGCTGATCCAGTTCCGTCCGGGGCTCGACGCCGGGATGTGCGAGGCGGGCGTGCCCTGTACCGCCCGCTATCTGGCGATCTTCGGCTTCATCTCGATCCCGGTCATGGCCGGGGCGGCCTTCCTCCTGATCACCGCGATCCTGCTGGTGGTGTGGACCGCGAACCGTACGGTGGTCGACGAGGTCTATCCCGGCGAATCGGCCTGACTCAGGGCCCGATCCGGACCTCGCCACGCGGGGGCGGCAGGAGGATCGTCTCCTCAACCCCGTCCCGGCTCCGAAGCACCTCGATCGAGGAGCTTCCCCGCACCTCCATGATCGTCTCCAGGAACTCGAAGGGCCCGTCGATCGCCTCGCCCGCCACCTCGAGGATCCGATCGCCGGCCTCGAGTCCGCGTGCCTCGATCTCGGGGGTCACATGGAGGACCTCCGCGCCGGCCCGACCTCCGGCCGGAGACCCGAGCGTCACTCCGCGCAGGCGCACCACCGGAGCCCCGCCCGAGGCCGCGATGAAGTCCAGCTCGGGGGCAAGCTCGACCAGCTCCCGGTGAACCAGGATTCGCGCGTTCGTTCTGACCGCCAGGGCCAGCGCGTCGGACGGACGGGTGTCGATCTCACGCATCCCGTCGGGGGTGCGGATGCGCAGGAGCCCGAAGTAGGTGTTCTGCCGCAGCTCGGTGACCCGCACCTCTTCGAGGGTGCCGTTCAGTTCGTCGATGACCGAGACGAGAAGATCGTGCGTGAGGGGCCGGGGAAAATCGACACCCTGCAGCGCCTGGATGATCGCCGCGGCCTCGATCTCTCCGATCCAGATCGGGAGGACCTCGTTCCAGTCGGAGTGCAGAAGGGCCAGCGGCTCGCGCGAGTAGAGTTCGACCCCGATCGAGGCGACCTCGACTTCGATGAAGGCGTCGTCGGCGAGCTGGGCCCCTGCCGGGGGGGCCGTCGCCGCACTCACGGCGAGACCCGCGCCGAGCATCAGGCCGGCTCCCATCGCCGGAAGCGAAAGCACGGACCGGGCGAACCCCGCCCCCGGAGCCGCCATCGAGCGAAGCTTCGTCACGTGGGGTGTCATCGGGGCTCCTTGGGGCAGCGGGGGGTGAGGATCGCAGCGTTCTCGACCCCCGGCCGGGGTCGGAGTTCCCCCTATTCGCCCGCCAACTCGTCCAGAAGGGCTAGAAAGCCCGCTTCGTCCAGGATCTCGACGCCCAGTTCCTCGGCCTTCGCCCGCTTGCGCCCCGCACCCGGACCGGCCACCACCACGTCCGTCTCCCCGCTCACCGACGAGGTCGCCCGTGCGCCCAGCGCCTCGATCCGCTTCTTCGCCGCGCCGCGCGTCATGCTCTCGAGCGACCCGGTGAAGACGAAGGTCTGCCCCTCGAGGGGTCCGCCGGCACCCCGCTGCTCGGGCACGGTGAGCGCCTCCATCTGTGCGTGAAGCGCGTCGATCGC
>SLBA01000026.1 GCA_007126575.1 Gemmatimonadota bacterium
CGCCCCCCCCTCCCCCCCTCCCCGACCACGTCGTCGCCGCGACCACCGGCCGGTATCTCGAGATCTTCCGGCGGCTGACCGGGGTGCCGCTCGAGGATTACGAGGCACCCGCATTCCCGGACGGTGGACCGTGAGCGATCGTGCCGGGCTCCAGCGGGGAATCATCATCCTTCCCTCGGCCTTCACCCTGGGGAACCTGTTCTTCGGGCTCTACGCGATCGTCGCGGCATCGCGGGGCGATTTCATGCTGGCGGCGTGGTTCATCGTCTTCGCCGCGATCCTCGACATGCTCGACGGTCGGATCGCCCGATTCACCCGGACGGGATCGCGCTTCGGAGCCGAACTGGACTCGCTCGTCGACGCGATCTCGTTCGGGGTCGCCCCGGCGCTGGTCCTCTACCACCTCTTCCTGGCGGACCAGTCCTGGGCCTGGATCCTCTCCTTTCTCTATGTGACCGCGGCCGTCGTCCGCCTGGCTCGCTTCAACGTGGAACAGGGCGGAGAGGCGAAGCGGGCGTTTCACGGCCTGCCCTCGCCCACGGCAGGGATGATCCTGGCCACGATCTACCCCTTTTTCACGGCCCCGCGCGTGGCCGAGCTCACCGGCGGCCTGCCCTCGGTTCAGGTGGTGGGGGTGATCATGATCGCGATCGCGGTCCTGATGATGAGCCACATCCCCTACCAGCTGGTTCCACGGGTCGGATTCCGGAACTGGAAGCGAGGAGGGATGACCGTCTTCCTGGCCGCATCGGCGGTCGCGGCGATCGCGATCCCGCAGTACTTCATCTTTCCCTTCCTGGTCGCCTACACGGCTCAGGGAGTGGTCCGCTCCTTCCTGCTGGGGCTGCTCGAGCGCCTTCCCGAGCAGGATCCGCTTCTCGACGAAGAGGACGACGGGCTGACCGAGATGCGCACGATGGACTATGGCGAACTGGCGCCCCGACGTTATCCTCCGCCGGACAGCGGAGCCCCGGGTGAGACCCCCGAAACCGAACCTGAATCTCCGGAGAAATCCCCTTGAGCCGTTTCGATGTCGAAGTTCGAATCAAGCCCCGCCCCGGTCTCCTCGACCCGCAGGGAAAGGCGGTCCATCATGCCCTGGAATCCCTCGGATACGACGGGGTTTCGGAGGCGAAGGTGGGACGCCTGATCGCCCTGACGGTCGAGGCCGGCTCCGAATCCGACGCCCGCGACCGGGTCGAGGAGATGTGCCGAAAGCTCCTGGCGAACCCCGTGACCGAGGACTTCAGCCTCAGGATCACCGAGGCTCCCACTGCGACGGACGGTGACGGATGAAAGTCGCGGTCATCACCTTCCCCGGGTCGAACTGCGACTACGACTGCTACCAGGCGCTCAAGACCCTGGGGGGCTTCGAACCGGAGTTCCGCTGGCACCGCGACGAGAAACTCGGCGATGTCGACGCGGTTCTGCTGCCGGGCGGCTTCTCGTACGGTGACTACCTGCGGTCGGGTGCGATCGCACGCTTCTCTCCGATCATGGAGGCGGTCGTGGAGTTCGCTCGCTCGGGGGGCCCCGTCGCCGGGATCTGCAACGGATTCCAGATCCTGTGTGAGAGCGGGCTGCTCCCCGGCGCCCTCCTGCCGAACGAGAGCCTCCTCTTTCGGAGCTACGACGTGCACATTCGCGTCGAGACGGTGAAGACGCCCTTCACCTCGGCCTATGAGCGGCACCAGGTCCTTCGCATTCCGATCGCGCACGGCGACGGAAACTTCCACGCGGACGAAGAGACCCTGGCCGAGCTCGAAGGCGACGACCGGATCGTGTTCCGCTACGTGGACGCCGACGGCTCCCTCACCCCCGAGGCCAACCCGAACGGCTCGGCGCATCACATCGCGGGGATCGTCAACGCCTCGAGGAATGTCCTCGGCATGATGCCGCATCCGGAGCGCGCGGTGGAGCCGGTCCTCGGTTCCACCGACGGGGCGGGCCTGTTCACCTCACTTCGCCGGCACCTCGAAGGAGCCATGGCATGAGCGATTCGACGACGTCGTCCTCACCCGCGACCACGCAGGGCGGGGCGATGATTCCCCGTCCGCGTCCCGGCGATCCGGAGATCACCGCCGAGGTGGTCGAGGCCCACGGGCTCTCCGCAGAGGAGTACGAGCGAGTCCTCGGCATCCTCAGCCGGACACCGACCTTCACCGAGCTCGGGATCTTCTCGGCGATGTGGTCGGAGCACTGCGGGTACAAGAACTCGAAGCGCCTCCTCATGCTCCTTCCGACCGAGGCCCCCTGGGTGATCCAGGGGCCCGGCGAGAACGCCGGCGTGATCGATGTGGGGGATGGACTCGCCCTGGCCTTCAAGATCGAGTCGCACAACCACCCCTCGGCCGTGGAGCCGTATCAGGGTGCCGCGACCGGGGTGGGCGGGATCCTGAGAGACATCTTCACGATGGGGGCACGCCCGATCGCCGTCCTCGACTCCCTTCGCTTTGGAGACCTGGATTCCGGCCGGAACCGGTACCTGTTCGCGGGCGTGGTGAAGGGCGTGGGAGACTACGGCAACTGCGTGGGCATCCCCAATATCGGAGGCGAGGTCTTCTTCGACCGGGCCTACGACGGGAACCCACTCGTCAATGCCATGGCGCTCGGACTCATGAAGCGAGAGGAGCTGATCAAGGGAGAGGCGTCGGGTGTGGGCAACCCCATCATGGCGGTGGGCGCACGCACCGGAAGGGACGGAATCCACGGCGCGACCTTCGCCTCCGAGGAACTCTCGGAGGACTCCGACGAATCGAGCCGTCCGCAGGTGCAGGTGGGCGACCCCTTCACCGAGAAGCTGCTCCTCGAGGCCTCGCTCGAATTGATCCGCTCCGGGCACATCGTCGGAATCCAGGACATGGGGGCGGCGGGGGTGACCTCGTCGGCTTCGGAGATGGCCGGGCGCGCGGGCTCGGGTGTCGAGCTCGAGATGGCCGACGTGCCGGTTCGCGAAGAGGGCATGACCCCCTACGAGATCCTCCTTTCCGAATCGCAGGAGCGGATGCTTGTGGCCGCGAAGGCGGGGCGCGAGGACGAGGTGCGAAAGATCCTGGCGAAGTGGGAGCTCGAGGCCGAGGTCATCGGAGCCGTGACCGACGACGGCTACTTCCGGATCCTCGAAGACGGCGAGGTCGTCGCGAACATTCCGGCGCTCCCGCTCACCGACGGATGTCCGACCTACGAGCGCGAGGGCATCGAAGGCGAAGACGTGAAGGAGGCCCGCAGGCGCGACCTGAGCGCGGTCCTCGAGCCCGAAGGAGACCTGACCGAGGGCTTCATGCGGCTCATGGGCTCACCGAACGTGGCCAGCAAGCGCTGGATCTACGATCAGTTCGACACGACGGTCCGCACCTCGACCGTCGTTCGCCCGGGCAGTGACGCCGGGGTGGTGCGACTGCGCGGGACGCGACGCGCGATCGCGGCGACCACCGACTGCAATGGCCGATTCTGCTGGCTGAACCCGAGGGAGGGCGCGAAGGCCGCCGTGGCCGAGGCTGCGCGAAACCTGGTCTGCACTGGAGCCCTCCCCACCGCGATCACGAACAACCTGAACTTCGGAAACCCGCTCAAGCCGCACATCTATCATCAGCTCCGGGAGGCGGTGCTGGGAATGGCGGAGGCCTGCTCCCTCTTCGAGACTCCCGTGACCGGTGGAAACGTCTCTCTGTTCAACGAGACCGACGGAAAGGCGATCTATCCGACCCCGGTGGTGGGCATGGTCGGGATCCTCGACGATGTGGACCACGCGACCCGCGCGGCCTTCGAGGTGGAGGGGGACTCGATCATCCTCCTGGGCGAGACGAGAGAAGAGATCGGCGGCTCGGAGTACCTCTATCGGGAGCACGGTGAGGTGGCGGGAGAGGCCCCCTCGGTGGACCTGCTCGCGGAACGGCGACTCCAGCACGCGGTCCTGGGGATGATCCAGAAGGGCCACATCCGATCCGCGCACGACTGCTCCGAGGGCGGCCTGGCCGCGGCGCTCGCGGAGTCGGCAGTCAGCGGGGAGCGTGCGTTCGGCGTCGATGTGCAGCTCCACGCCCGGATCGCACCGGTCGCCCTCTTATTCGGAGAATCCACCGGTCGGGTGGTCCTCAGCTGCTCTCCCGACGAGGAGTCCAGAGTCCTCGAGATCGCCCGCTCCCACGGCGTGCCCGCTCAGCTCATCGGACGGGTGGGGCCGGAGGCCGGCGAGTTCTCGATCCGTGCTCCCCGGGGCTCGATCGAGATCCCGGTCGTGACCCTTCGCGAGCGCTACTTCGGAGCCCTTCCCGAACTCATGGCACAGACGGCCGCCGAGGAGGTCCGGTGAGCGACGAGACGCAGGACCCATCCCGCAGCGGCATCTTCGAGATGATCCAAGGGCTCGAGGACCGACCCGGGAGCCGCCACCGGGGCGACGCTGTGGATATCAAGTCGGCCCAGCTCGACCCCCTGCCCCGCGAGGAATGCGGGGTCTTCGGGGTCTCGGGAATCGAGGGCGCGGCCGAACTGGGGTTTCTCGGCCTCTACGCCCTTCAGCACCGTGGGCAGGAGTCGGCGGGAATCTGCGCGATCGATTCCGAGGGTGTCGCACGGGTCAAGAAGGGGAGCGGGCTGGTTTCCGACGCCTTCACGGCCGACGACCTTAACCAGCTCGTGGGGTCGAATGCGGTGGGCCACGTTCGATATTCCACGGCCGGAGGCAGTCGGATCCAGAACGCGCAGCCGATCGTGGTGCGCTACGCGCAGGGAGATCTCTCGATCGCGCACAACGGAAACCTGACGAACGGAAACGAGCTGAGGAACCGACTGGTCGAAGAGGGAGCCCTCTTCCAGACGACCTCGGATTCCGAGGTGATCGTTCACCTGATCGCCCGATCCAGACACGATACGATCGAGGCACAGATCGACGACGCACTCACGCACCTCGAGGGGGCCTTTTCGCTCGTACTGAGCGTGGGACGGGTACTCTTCGCGGCGGTGGACCCCCGGGGCTACCGCCCCCTGGTGCTGGGCAAGAAGGGCGGGGGCGCCGTGGTGGCCTCCGAGACCTGCGCCCTGGACATCATCGACGCGGAGTTCGTCCGCGACGTGAACCCCGGCGAGGTCCTCCGCATCGAGGATGGCGTGGTCGAGACGCTCCGGAGCCTCCCACCGGCCCCCAAGCCCGCACCCTGCGTCTTCGAACTCGTCTACTTCGCCCGTCCGGACTCCCGGATCTGGGGCACCAGTGTAGATCGGGCCCGCCGGGCGTTCGGACGGCAGCTCGCCCGGGAGCACCCGGTCGAGGCCGACTGTGTGATCGCGGTGCCCGACTCCGCCAACTCCTCGGCGCTCGGCTACGCGGAAGAGAGTGGGATCCCCTACGAGCTGGGGCTCCTGCGCAATCACTATGTCGGGCGCACCTTCATCAAGCCTTCGCAGGCGGACCGGGACTTCGGGGCGCGCATCAAGTACAACCCGGTCCGGGAGGTCGTCGAGGGCCGACGGGTGCTCGTGGTCGACGACTCGCTGGTGCGCGGGACGACCTCGACCTCACTCGTGAAGTTTCTTCGGCAGGCGGGGGCACGCGAGGTCCACTTCCGCATCGCCTCTCCCCCGGTGACCCATCCCTGCTTCTACGGGATCGACATGCCGTCGAGGGAAGAGCTGATCGGGGCGATGCACACCGTGCCCGAGATCGCGGAGCAACTGAAGGTCGACTCCCTGGGATACCTCTCTCTCGACGGCATGCTGGCGTGCGTCGAGGAATTCGGTCCCTTCTGCGATGCATGTTTTTCAGGCGATTACGCCGCGCCCCTGATCGATGTCGAGCGCGGATTGGCCTCCCTGACCAATCCACCGGGGTGCTGAGGGCCTGCGCGGTGCGGAGGGCCACCGGAATGTGGAGGTCTGCCGGGGTGCGAAGGGCCCGGCGCTGATCACCCTCAACCCCCGCCGGTCACCACCTCGACCGAGGTGAGGGCTGCGCTGCGCAGCGCGGCGCCGTCGGCATCGACCCCCACGGCGATCAGACGCTGCGCCCCTGCCGGGATCCGCGCGTCCGGTTCCCACTCGACCGTCCACTCCCACACCCGTCCCTGGGCACCGGTACCGTCCTGGACGATGGCTCCGGTCGAGGACGAGCCCAGCCAGACCGCCGCGCCATCGGGCATCAGCGCGAGCATGTGCACCGTCGAGAAGGGACGGTCGAGCTCGCCCCCGGCCCCACTCGCCCGGGCGGACAGGGTGATCGACTCCTCGCTCCCGTCCGGGCAGGACCCCGCAACGCTGCCGGCCAATCCCGGACCGCAGACCACGGTCCCCGAGCTCTCGAGCTCCCACCGTGCCACCCCCCCGGCCGCACCCCGCGTCTCTACCCGAAAGCTCCGAGCCTGGAATTCGGGGGAACCGGGCAGCGCGGCCGTTCGAGTACCCCGCATCCCCGCCGCATCGACCGCCGAGCCCACGATCTGCGTGGCGAGCTCGACCGTTCCCGACGGTGCTCCCGCCGACGTGACGAGCTCGAGTCCCACCACGACGGGAAGCCTGAGCTGGAAGCTGGCCTCGGGGACGAGGGTACCCGAAAAGGGCTGACCCAGAAGCTCGGGAGGGGCGAAGGGAAGGATTCCGGCCGCACTTCCCGGATCTCCGAAGCGAATGGCCGCCTGCCCGTAGAAGAGGTCGATATTGTCTCGAGCCTGGCCCGTCACCGTCATTTCTCCCCCTGCCGACACACTCGACGGAACCTGCAGCGAGAGGAGTTCGGGGGGGGTGGAATCCCGCAGGACCCATGCGATCAGAGGCTCGGACTGATTTCCGGCCCGATCCAGCGCCCGCGCGGTCAGGCGGAAATAGCCATCTCCCGAGTCCGGGAGCTCCCGGATGAATCCATCGGGGGCGGGCAGGCAGGATTCCGTTCCCGGGAAGACACAGATCGGCTCGGTGCCCAGATGCGGGGCCAGGCGCTCCACCACGGTGCGAAAGGGCGTGGTGGCGATTCCGCTCCGCTCGTCGACGGCAGTCAGGACCCACTCGGAGCCGGACGCCGGGTTGACCTCGCGAATGCCGAGGGCGTCCGCTGCGTCGACCAGTGTCGCCACCGGTGGCGTCCGATCCACCCCGAATACACCCCCGCGCTCATTCGACAGGGGGTTCGCGGAGGTAGGCTGCAGGGCGACGACCCGCTCGTTCGAGAGGGCGTCGGACAGCACCACGATCGCTCGGTACACCGCATTCGATCCGGTCTCTGCAAGATCCGCCCCGCCCTCGACCGGTGCGGTCCCCAGAAGCTGCGCATTCGTCAGGGTCGCGTCACCGGCGTGTACCCTGAAGGTGACTCCCCCGACCCCGGTGTCCTCGGTCTCACCGACCGCATTCTCGAAGGAAAAGGGCGCCCCGACCCAGTTCTGACTGCAGCAGGTCGCCTGGGACCCCTGCGCAGGGAGTTCGAAGGAGGTGGCCTCCGGAGCCACCTGATCGACCCGGAGCGAGTCAGCAACCACGACGGGAAGGCCACCGACCGGACCTCCTTGGGAATAGCCGGCGGCGATCACGCGAAGCTGGTCGATCGCGCCCCTCGGCGTCTGGTACCCCGACAGCGAACTCACATCGGTCGCCCCCGGCGAGAGGACGAACTGGAAGGGGGGACTCCCCGCGAGACTCTGCCGGGCGACCTGCACACCACCGGACCGCCGCAGCTCGAGCTGAACCGTGGATACATCGCGCCCCGGTGAGTAGATCACCGGCCGGACGTCGACCACCAGGTCCCCGCCCACCCAGGCCTCTCCGTCGTCGCCGAGAACCGGGCCCACCTGGGGCTCCACCCGCCCCATGAAGGTGTCCTGGTTCCTCAGGGTCAGGGGAGTCGACGCCGACGACGCGGAACTTCCGCCCTCGCGCGTCGCGAGGCGTACGGTGAGGGTCCGCTGCCCGTTGAGGAAGCGGGGCGTGCCGGTCTCCTCGTCGAAGGCGGCGGTGTTCACCGGAAAGCTGAGCTCCTGGATCGTCGCGGCCGACAGGGTGTCGCCACCGGACTCCTGGAAAGACTGCCGCCCCACCACCTGTCCGCCCAGCAGTACCAGGAGGGAGTCGGGTCGGTCGAGGCCGCGATCCATAGCCACATTCACCTCGATCCGGCCCCGGACGTCGTCGGGATCCACCCCTTCGAGCGCTCCAGTGGCCGTACGTCGCTGCACACTCTGGATGACGACCGAGGCCGTGAGCTCGGGGATCCCCTCGAAGGTCGCGACGTGGGTCTGTCCGGTCGCCAGTTCGACCTCGGTCCGGGGCGTCGGAAAGCTCACCGTCGGGGGAAACCCGCTGATCTCCACCGTGTAGCTCCCGGCCCGCATGGCCGAGAATCGAAACTCCCCCTGACTGTCGGTCTGGGTGGTGCGAGATTCCGTTCCCTCGAGGCGGACGCTGATCCCGGGCAGACCCTGCTCCCGCGAGGTCACCGTCCCGACGATCGCAGCCGTCCGAATGAAGTTGCCCTGAAAATCAACGGTGATCGACCCACCCTCGGGGACCGCCGCGGCCCGGGACGTGGCGGGGAACGCGGCATCCGAAGGCACGTTCCGGATCGAGACCACGTAGGCACCGGACGGCAGCTCCTGGAGGGCATAGCGTCCCGCCTCGTCTGTGGTCACCTGGTCGGTGCGTGGACCGGAGACCTCGACAATCACCCCGGGGAGAGGGCTGCCCTCGGCGAGCACGATCCCCTGCAGCGTCCCGCGGGGGGTGGGCTCGGTCGAGTCACACCCTGCGAGAAGGAGGGAGACCGCCAGGGCGATCAGGACGACGAAGGTCGGACGCATGGGTTCCGGAAGACGGAGTTCTGGGAGACGGGATCACCTCGGGATACCCTTCAGGAGCAAGTCCGGTGCCATCTTCTTTGTCTCCCCGACCCCCTCGGGAGGCACTCCCCTTCGAGCTTCGCCGCCCCACGTCGACGCTGAGCCGTCGGTGCATTCAGATTTCTGATAGGGTTTCGACCGCACGCTCGACGAGCCCGGCCGACCCGATGAACAGCGGGGTTCGCTCGTGCAGACCGGAGGGCTTTCGCTCCAGGATCCGCTCGCGACCGTCGGACGCTCCACCCCCTGCCTGTTCCGCGATCCAGGCGAGGGGATTTGCTTCGTATACGAGGCGGAGTTTTCCGTTCGGGCTTCGACGATCGGCCGGATACATGAAGAGTCCACCCTTGAGAAGGGTTCGGTGAAAATCGGCGACGAGAGAGCCGATGTAGCGGGACGAGAAGCCCCCCTCTCCGGAGTCTCCCCGTTTGAGTTCCTCGATGAAGCGCTGCATCGCCGGGCTCCATCGCTCGTGGTACGCCTCGTTGACCGAGTAGCATCGCGAGGGCGGATCCGGAATCCGGATCTCGGGGTGACTGAGGATGAATTCTCCGATCGAAGGGTCCAGGGTGAACCCGTGCACCCCCCGGCCCGTCGTATACACCATCATGGTCGAGGACCCGTACAGGACGTACCCCGCCGCGAGCTGTCGAATTCCAGGCTGCAGGCAGTCCTCGACGGTCCCCCGCTCCTCGTCCGACACCCTGCGGTAGAGAGAGAAGATCGTGCCGATCGAGACGTTCACATCGATGTTCGAGGATCCGTCCAGAGGATCGAAGACGAGCACGTAGTCACCGGCCGGAAACTTCTCGGGGATCGGGATGAAGTCCTCGAACTCCTCGGATGCCATGCAGCAGAGGTGGCCGTTGTGGTCCATCGCTCGATAGATCACGTTCTGGGCGAAGATATCGAGCTTCTGCACCTCCTCGCCCTGCACGTTGCTGTGCCCGGCCTTCCCCAGGATGTCGACCAGCCCGGCCATGTTCACCTGCCGCGAGATCACCTTCGCCGCCAGGGCCATGTCGGTCAGGATGTTGCTGAAGGATCCACTCGCCCTGCGTCGCCGCTCCTCTTCGATGATGTGTCGTTCGATGGTGACGATGTGCGTATCGGTCATGGCTGTCGGATCAGGGCTCGAGGGGTGTGGACGTCGGCTGTGCGCGTCCGGCCTTCGTCAACGTAGTGGGGAGCCACCGATGAGGTACAGAGGCGAGGGAACCCTCACCGCTGCGTCCGAATCTCGGTGCGCCCGTCCCTGCGAAGTCGGAGCCGGATCGTTCCGTCCCGATCGGTACGCAGGATTCGTACCCCGTGCGCCTCGAGCCGCTCGACCACCTCGGGGTGGGGATGCCCGAATCGGTTCCCGTCTCCCGCCGGAATGAGCGCCCACTCCGGACGGGTCCGAGCCAGCAGATCGACCGAGGTCGACGTCCGACTTCCATGATGTCCCACCTTGAGCCCCGTGAGCCGCGGCAGACTCTCGAGGACGCTCCGCTCCGCGCTCACGTAGGCGTCACCGGTGAGCAGGATCGAGCTCCGCCCCCACACCACCAGGAGGATGATCGAAAGATCGTTGGGATCGCCTCCGGGACCGCTCCACTCTCCGGGGACCGGATGCAGCACGCTGAACTCTACGTCTCCATCCCGAAAGGAGATGCCCGCCACCGCCGGCCTCAGGGGCACGCCCGAGTCCCGAGCCTGCCGGAGCAGTTCCAGGTACGGCCGCGAGGGGACCGCGATCGCCGGATCGAGAAGGGCTCGCACCTCGACGGCATCCAGGATCGCGCCGGTGCCACCGATGTGATCCAGGTGCGGATGACTCAGCACCAGGAGGTCCAGCGCACGAACGCCATGCCTGCGCATGTAGGGAACGACCCGACGCTCCCCGGCGTCCCAGTTCTCGCTGGCGGGGCCGGTGTCGACCCCGATCCAGCGGCCCGAAGGGAGTCGGAGCAGGAGCGCGTCACCCTGACCGACATCGATCATGTGCACGTCGAGGGTGCTCCCGAGGGGAAATACGGGAAGCAGCAGGGTCACGCCGACCCCCACCACGACACCGAGCGCCGTGCGGGCCATCCTGCGGATGCGTCCGGCAAGCGGGCGCAGCAGGAGGACGGTCGCGAGGGCCGCCCCACCTCCGGAGAGGAGGACCGGCCTCGAGACCCAGACCGAGGCCCCGGGGAGCGCCGCCGCGATGCGAACCCCCCACTCGACCCCAGCCAGGATCAGGCCCACGCCCCCGGCCAGGAAGGAGCCCAGACCGAAGACCGGCATCGAGGCGAGAAGCGAGACCGCGACCCCGGGGATCGCCAGGGCGACGCCGGGGGCGACCGCCAGCGTTGCGGGGATTCCGACCAGCGAAACCCGGTCAAAGTGCCACGCCAGGAGCGGAAGGGTCGGAAGGGTCGCCGCGATCCCGGCCACCACCCCCTCGGAGCTTCCGCGCAGCCATCGCTCGCCCGCCCCGGCCCCCGGACGACGGCGGGGTGGTCGGTGCCCCACGGTACGCCAGCCCCGGTCCATCCACTCCTCGATCGGGCGGCGAAGCGCAACCAGCCCCCACGTTCCGGCGAATGACAGCTGAAATCCGACCGAGCCCAGCGCTCGGGGGTCGATCAGGAGAAGAAGGAGAAAGGCGCTCGACAGCGTGCCCACCGACACGACGGGCGTTCCCCGCAGACGGGCGAGGGCGAGCAGCGTCAGGAGCACCGAGGCTCGCAGCGCGGCATCGGGCGCCCCAATCCCCAGAACGTAGATCCAGCTGCCCAGCGCCGCCCCCACCCCGGCGGGCCGGGGTCGAAGCCCCGCGATCCGCAGGAGGGTCAGGAGAAGCCCCGCGACGACCCCCACGTGGAACCCCGATATCGCGAGCAGGTGCGCAGTTCCGGAGAGCCCGAAGGCACCGCGCAGCTCGGGATCGAGGTGCTCCCTGCGGGCCAGGACCAGGGCCTCGACCATGGGAGCCCGGGGTCCCCAGAGCGCGAAGATCCGATCCGCCACCCGCCCCCGAAGGCCGATGATCCGGCCGAACAGGTCGCCCCCGGCCGGGAGCGTCTCGGCCCCGGCCTCGAGACGGAGCCGTCCTGCCCACTCGGCCCGTCCCGCCTCCGGAAAATCCCGGGCCTCCCAGCGCGCCGGCACGCGAATCCGGGTGCCGGTGGGGGGTACCGACACCCCCCGGGGCCAGAGCGCCCTCACCGAACCCCGGCAGCGATCGGGAAATCCCTCCTCCACCCGGAACGGGATCGCGCGCTCGGGGTCCGGGCGAGCCAGGAACCGGCCGACCACCTCCGACCGGTGACCGTCCGGGAGTGTGAGTCGGCAATCGCGGGCGTCCATACTCACCCCTGCGCCTCCGGCGAGCACACCGGCGACCAGGGCGATCAGCAGGGGAGCCACGGGGCGGCGCCATGCGAAGATGAGCGCCAGGGCGGTGGGGAGGAGGAAGACCGGCGGGGGGAAGATGCCGGAGAGGGGGAGGGCAATTCCGGCGCCGTAGGCCAGCGCCAGACGGGTTACGGCGGGGAGGGGCCCGATTCCTCCTCTCCTTCCGCTTTCTCCGTCGATTCCCCGACGGAGGCCTCCGCGACACTCGCGAAGGTCGGGATCTCCTCCTCATCGAGGAAGAGGTCCCGCTGGTAGCGATCCCGGAACCCCGCTTCGTCCCGGCCCTCCTCTTCGAAGCGTTCCCGCAGGAACTTCCGGATCTTCAGATCGGAGTGCAGACCGGCCAGGAGCATCACCGCCATGCCCACCAGGAGCGACACGAAGGCGACGTAGATGACCGGCACCCGATACAGCGTCCAGAAGCCGAGGTCGAGGGTCACGCGCTCCGCGCCGTTCCAGCGCGAGAAGAGCATCACCATGACCAGGACCGAGACCACACCCGCGACCCCGATCCCCCGGCTCACGCGGACTCCGCCAGCGCCGGCGCCTCGACCGGCTCCCCCCGGAAGGTGGCCCCCGTCGTTGCGGTCAGCTCCACCGGCACGTAGTCACCCTCGCGGTGATCCCCGGCCGGGAAGACCACGGTCTTCCACCTCCGGGTCCGACCCAGGAGCATCCCCGGATCCCGCCCGGGCTTCTCGACCAGAACCTCGTCGACCCAACCGACCTCGGTATGATTGATCTCGGACTGGATCGAACGCGAGAGCCGGATCAATTCCTCGAGGCGGGCCTGTGCCTCGTCCTCGGGAATGAACTCCTCGTCGGGAAGTCGGGTGGCGGGTGTCCCCTCGCGCAGCGAGTACTTGTAGGTGAAGGCATCGTCGAAGCGCACGGTGCGCATCAGCTCGAGGGTGTCCCGGAACTCCGCGTCCGTCTCCCCAGGGAAGGCCACGATGATGTCGGTCGAAAGTGCGATATCGGGAATCGCCCTGCGCACCATCTCCACCTTCTCGAGGAAGGTCTCGACGGTGTAGCGTCGCACCATCCGCTTGAGGGTCCGGTCGTTTCCGGCCTGTGCGGGCAGGTGAAGCTGCTCGCAGACCGCGGGTTCGACCGCCATGACCTCGACGAGCTCGGGGGTCACGTCGTTCGGGTGGGGCGAAGTGAAGCGAACCCGCCGGATCCCGTCGAGCCGGGCGACGCTCCGCAGGAGCCCGGGGAATGCCCACTCCCCATGGCGGTACGAGTTCACCGTCTGCCCGAGGAGGGTGACCTCGCTGACCCCGCGCTCGACCAGCCCGCGGATCTCGTCGAGCACCTCCGACGGCGATCGGTTCTTCTCGGGCCCCCGGACGTAGGGGACGATGCAGTAGGTGCAGCGATGGTCACAGCCCCGCTGGATCGGCACCCATGCGACCGGTCCCGAGGACCGCCGCTGCTCCAGCCCCTCGTAGTTTTCTCCGGTGTCGAGATCGAGGACCGCCAGCTGGATTCGGTCCTTGGTCGCTCCCCGTCGGGTCGGTGTTCGGGGGGCGGGGCGCGTATGCGTGCCGGCTCCGGCGGCGATGTTGCGCTCCGGGTCGGGGGCCCCCGCCACCGCCTCGTCCGACTCCTCGTCGGCGCCCCCGGCACGGACTCGCGCGAGCTGTTCGGGCAGGGTGCGATAGGCATCGGGTCCCATGACGAGGTCCACGTAGGGCGCCTTGTCGAGCAGGGAGGTTCCCATTCGCTGCGCCATGCAGCCGGTCACTCCGATCACCAGATCGGGGCGTTCCTGCCGGATCCCGTTCAGCTGGGCCACTCGCCCCAGGACGCGCCGCTCCGCGTGGTCCCGGATCGAACAGGTGTTCACGAGGATGACGTCGGCGTCCTCGGGGGCGGCCACGATCTGGTAGCCCTCCCCCTCGAGGATGCCCTCCATCAACTCCCCATCGGATATGTTCATTTGGCAACCGTACGTCTCGATGTACGCACGGCGTGCCGGTCTGGTCTCAGGTATCATAGCCTATAATCAAGAAGAGATTCCCGGACAGATCAATGGCTGGACGACGACCCGGATTCGCACATCCGGCTGACAAGCTACTATCCGCCCTCCCCCGTGTCACTTCCATCCGCTCGCGGGGAGAGGCGCAGGAGCAGGCCGCGGGAGCTCGCACCGGCACTGGCGCTCGAGCGTGTCCTCACCCCAATATCCCCCCAATATCCCCCTGGGCTCCCCGCTCTCCGGGGACCCCGCCCGTCCACGCCGACCAGGAGCCCCCATGCCCCCCGATCATCCACGCCGGGATCCAGGGATCTCGGTCTCGCTCGAGGCCGGAGTCGACGATCGCGTCCAGGTGGAGCGGCGCGCGACCCGAGCCGAGTCCGGCGACCCCTTCGCCATTCTCGTGCTGGGAGACTTCCGGGGAGTCGGAGAGGGGGCTCCGGCCGCCGACCTCGCTCCGTTCGAGGAGCGCACCCCGCTGGCCGTGGATCGCGACGACCTGGACCGGGCCATGGGCGCCCTTCGGCCTGCGGTGCACATCCCGGGTGGAGACGACGCCCCCGAGCAGACCCTGGCGTTCCGTACGATCAGGGATTTCCACCCGGATCGGCTCCTGGCGCACGCGCCGGTGCTGCGGGCTCTTCGGGGGAAACGAACCCGCGATGCAACCGCCACACCGTCCGAAGAACCCCTGGAGGCCGACTCGCACCCCGCGGGCGACCGGGCCGAGTCCGATAATGCCGGACTCCTCGACCAGATCCTCGCATCGGAGGGGGAACCAGCCACACCGGCCGCGAGTGAGGGCTCCACCCGTGGGGCCCGCGACCCGCTTCGGGCCGCGTCGGAGCTGGATGCGTTTCTGCGCCGCATCACGCGCCCCTACGAGACCCGGGACCCAGATCCCGCCGACGAGGCATGGCGCGATGCCCTCGACCGTGAAGCGACCGTCCAGCTCCGCCGTCTGCTGCACCACGCCCGCTTCCAGGCGCTCGAGTCCCGCTGGCGCGCGCTCTCCCTTCTGGTCCACCGGCTTGAGACCGGTCCCGACCTCAAGGTGTTTCTCGTCCAGGCCGACCCGGCCGAGCGCATCCGGGCCGCCGATACGGGGGGAATCGAGACGCTCCTGACCCGCACGTCCCGGGAGCTCCTTGGAGGCGCCCCCTGGGCGGTGACCCTGGTCGACCACACCTTTGGGGATGACCCCCGGGAGCTCGAGGCGCTGATCGGGCTGGCGGCCGCCTCGCGGGCCACCGGAACGGCCTTCGTGGCCGAAGCGGACCCGTCGCTTCTGGGGATCGAGGGGGCAGGAGCCGAGAGCTCGGCCGCGTGGCATCGCCTTCGTGCCCACCCGGGGGCCGCCGGACTCGGCCTCTGCCTCCCCCGGTTCCTCGTGCGGCTACCGTACGCGAAGGGTGAGAATCCGTGCGAGTCCATGGACTTCCAGGAGCTGGAAGCCGGCCGAACCCCCGACACCCGGACGTTGTCGTGGGGAAACCCGGCGTTCCTGGCAGCGATCCTTCTCGGCACCGCCTTTCGCCGAAACGGATGGGGACTCCACGCGGGGGATCCTGACCGACTGGACTCACTCCCCCTGGCTCTCCACCCCGGAAAGGATGGAACGATCGCGCTTCCCGGCACCGAACTCGCCCTGAGCTCGGATCAGGTGCAGGGACTCATCGAGGCGGGGTTCATTCCGGTCGGATCGCGTCCGGGAGAGGGCACCGCCCGGCTGCTCGGATTCCGATCGGTCGCGAGGTCAGGGGCCACGGTGAACGGGCCCTGGTGAGCCCGGAGGTCCTCTCCACGGGCCCATTGTAGCCCTGCCGGTCAGGGGCGCCCCGGCCCTGTCCGATCGTGGCTCTCGGTCGAGGTCTCGTCCGATCGTACGATGGTCGCGACCAGGGCGAACCCCCCGATCACGGCACCGATGAAGAGGACCATCGCCAGACCGGGGTAGCCGAGAAGAGTGAAGTCCGTCTCGACCTGCATCAGCATGGCGGCTCCGACGATGAGAGCCGCCATGACGAGCCCGAGGGTGATCCGGTTGGCGATCTTCTGGAGTCCCTCCATCATGTATGCTTCGTCGAAGGCATCGACCTTGAACTGGACACGGTTGCTGGCGAGAAGGTCGAGCGTCTTGTTCAGTCGGGTCGGAAGTTCCTGGATGAAGTCGTTCATTTCGAGAAGCGACGCCGCGACTCTCCCCGGTGACGCCTGCTTCCACATGCGCTGCCGGAGGATGTCGGCCACG
>SLBA01000060.1 GCA_007126575.1 Gemmatimonadota bacterium
AGCGCCCCGTGGCCCCCACCGACCCCGATCCCGACTGGACCGAATGGCTCGCCACCGCCCGCAGCTCCGCCGATGCCGCCGCCGAGGTGCACGCCCGCTGGCGGGACCGTCTCGCACGCTCCGGGCTTCTGGGCGCCGCCGTGCGCGACAAGGGCCACGCCGACTTCGTCTCGAAGGTCGACATCGAGGCCCAGGTGGCCGCGCTCGCCGTGATTCGCGAGCGGCACCCGACCCACCGGATCCTGGCCGAGGAGTCGGCGGATTCGGGCGACCCGGGGTCCAGCTCCGGGGGCGGCGGGAGCGCGGGGACCCCGACCCGCACCCCCCTCTGGATCGTCGACCCGCTCGACGGCACCACGAACTTCCTGCACGGACACCCGATGTTCTGCGCCTCGGTCGGGCTGGTGGTGGACGGGCGACCCGAGGTGGGGGCGGTCACCGCGGTGGCGACCGGGGAGCGGTGGTGGGGGGCGCCGGGAGAGGGGGCCTTCCGAAACGGCGAGCGGATCAGGGTGTCGGGGGTCGAAGAGCTGCGGTCGGCGCTCGTCGGGACCGGATTCCCCTTCAAGCGGCTGGCGGAGCTGCCCCGGTACCTGAAAGAGTTCGGTCGGGTGCTGCCGCAGTGCACGGGGATCCGGCGGGGGGGATCGGCGGCGCTGGACCTCTGCTACCTGGCGCAGGGATCGCTCGATGCCTTCTGGGAGGGCCACCTGAGCTCATGGGACATCGCGGGGGGTCTTGCGATCCTGGCTCAGGCGGGAGGGTGCTGGAGCCGACCCGACGGTCGACCGCTCACGGTCGCCGACGGGGGCCCCGTGCTTGCGGCAAATGGGCCCGCGCTGCGGGCCGAGCTGCGGGAGCGGCTGGCGTCATGACCTGAGCCGGCGCGCCCCGCAGCTCGAACCCGGGCGGGTCCGTGGCGTCAGCGGGTGGCGCCACTCGAGATCTCGCCCGACGATGCCGGGGTTCCGATCTCGATCTTGCGACCCTTGGCCTCGGCGACCTTGGGCATTCGGACCTCGAGCACCCCGTCGCTGAAGCTCGCCGAGATCTCGTCGGCGCGGACGGTGCGCGGAAGGGTGAAGGACCGCTGGAAGGAGCCCCAGCGACGCTCCCACATGTGATAGCGCCGGTCTTCGGTTCCATCGTCCCGGTTGGCGTCGCGGCCGGTGTCCCGGCGGGTCGCTTCCTTGGTGCCCGAGATCGTCAGGACGTTGTTTTCGATCTCGAGTTCGACCTGATCCCGGTTCATCCCCGGGAGCTCGGCCGAGAGAATCACCTCGTCGCGCGTCTCCTCGACGTTCACGGCGGGAATCCAGTCTCCGCCGTTGGACGCGTCGGTGAACCGACGGCTGCCCGTCTCGGACTCGTTGAAGAGCCGCGCCAGACGGTTGTTCATTTCATCGAGCTGCTGCCAGGGCGATACGGTCCGGGTGCGATAACGTGCAATGGCCATGGCTTCCTCCTTCTTCCTTTCTCCTTTGATGGTTTGCTGACAGATTCCGAGACGTCACCTGACCCTCGGAGCCCCGACCTCCTCGGGTCGAGGCGCCCTGTTCGTGTTGCAGGGGCCGTGCCGCTCCGCACCCCCCGCAAATCTGCCAACTTGCCACACAGCAAGGACTTGCGGCCACCCATGACTGCCAATTTGACCGAGGATTCTTCCCCCGCATCCGGGTCCGCGATCCGGGTCCTGAAGTTCGGGGGCACCTCGATGGGGGGCGGGGAGCGGATCCTCGAATCCGCCCGGCTCGTGCTCGCGGCCGGGGGCAGCCCCGTCGTGGTCGTCTCGGCGATGTCGGGAGTGACGAACCAGCTCGAGGCCCTCCGGATCGGACAGTACGCCCCGATCGAGGAGCTGGAGCGACGCCACCTCGAGGCCGCCCGCACGATCCTGGGCGAGGGGCCGGGGCGCGACGGGCTGGAGCGGGCGATCCGGGCTCGGCTGCACACGGTCAGGGAGGGACTGGCGGACAGGGAGGGGCTCGCGGGCAAGGATGGGCTCGAGGCCGAGCAGGGGCTGGCCGTCGACCCCGTGAGCGACGAGATCCGGTCGGCCGGAGAGGACCTCTCGGTGCTCCTCATGACCGCGGCCCTCTCCCGCCTCGGGCATCGGGCCCGCGTGGTCGACGCGCGATCGATCGTCCGCACCGATGACCGCGTCGGAGGCGCCGTACCCGACGACGACGCAACCGTGGAGCTCTCGCGCCACCGGCTCCTGCCCCTGGTCGACGAAGGGGTCACCCCGGTGATCCAGGGGTTCGTGGGCGCCTCGGCCGACGGCCGCACGACGACGCTTGGGCGTGGGGGCTCCGACTTCACGGCGGCGATCATCGGGGCCGCGCTGGGAGCCCCCGAGGTCACGATCTGGACCGACGTGGACGGGATCTACTCGGCGGACCCCGGCCAGATCCCGGCCGCCCGCATCCTGCCCGAACTCGGCTACGAAGAGGCGGTGGAGCTCGCCTACTTCGGGGCCCGCGTCATTCACCCGGCCGCCGCCAAGCACGCGGTCGGCCGAAAGGTCGCCCTGCGGATCCGCAACTCCTTCCACCCGGAGCGCCCCGGCACCCTGATCCGGATCGACCGGCGTGGCACCCCGGGAGTCGCCGCCCTGGCCTTCAAGCCGCGGGTCGGCCTGCTCACCGTCCGCTCCCGACCCATGTTCATGGCCTACGGCTTCCTGGCCCGGGTCTTCGAGGTCCTGACCCGGAATCGGGTGCCGGTGGACCTGGTGGCCACCTCGCACACCTCGACCTCGCTGACCGTCGACCGCGATGCCCCGCTCGACCGGGTCCTGAGCGAGCTGGACGCCTTCGCCGAGGTGGAGCTGCAGACCGGGATGGCCACCGTCTCGGCGATCGGCGCCGGACTCCTCCGGATTCCGGGGGTGACCGGGGAGGTCTTCCGGGCGCTCGACGACCTTCCGGTGCACCTGATCTCGCAAGCGACCGACACGAGCCTCTCCTTCGTGGTCGACGAGGAGCGGGCCTCCGAGGTCATCCGGCGCCTGCACGCCGCCCTCATCGAATCCCGTCCCCCGAACCCGAGTCCGTACCATGACCCCTGATCCGTCGAGTCTCTCCCTGGCCCTGCTCGGGGGCGGCCGCATGGGCCGCGAGGTGGCCGGCGCCGCCCGCTCCCGGGGGCATTCGATCGTCCTGGTGGTCGGAGGCGACGGGGTCGGGCCCGACACGCCCGCTCCGATCCCCCGACTCGACTCCCCGGAGCCCCTGGTGCGGTCGGGCGCCCGGGTCGCGATCGACGTTTCGGTCGCCGGGGCGGTCGAAGGGCACGTGCGGCACTGCGCCGCCGCGGGGGTGGACCTGGTGGTCGGAACGACGGGGTGGGAGCCCCGGAGGGAAGCCGTGATCCGGAGCGTCGAGGAGTCGGGGATCGGCCTCCTCGAAGCCCCCAACTTCTCGCTCGGGGTGAACCTCTTCTTCCGGATCGTGGCCGAGGCCGCGCGTCTCATCGAGGGCCCCGGACGGGAGGGGGAGTACGATGCCGTCCTCCACGAGGCGCACCACCGGCACAAGGTGGACCACCCCGGGGGAACGGCGCGGCGCCTGGCCGAGATCGTCGTCGAACGCCTCTCGACGAAGGAGCGGTGGAGCCACGAGCTGCCCTCCACCGGCGCCGTCGATCCCGCCACCCTGCAGGTGGGGGTCACGCGGGCGGGTGAGATTCCGGGCATGCACACCCTGAGCTTCGAGGGGCCCGACGACCGAATCGAGCTCAGGCACGAGGCGCGCGGCCGTGGCGGCTTCGCCCGGGGAGCGGTGATGGGTGCCGAGTGGATCCGGGGGCGCCCAGGGGTGTTCTCGATGGAGGACCTCCTGGACGCCTTCGACGCGCCCGACGCTTCCGAGCTATCCGACCTGTCCGACCGACCGAGGATCGAGCACCCATGACCTTCGACCCCCAGAGCTTCCGCGGCCTCTCCGTGGCCCTCCTGACCCCGATGCACGAGGACGGGTCGATTGATGAACCCACGCTGCGCGCCCACGTCGACCGCATGATCGCGGGCGGCTGCGACGTGCTCATGCCCTGCGGCACCACGGGCGAGGCCGCCACCCTGAGCGTCGAGGAGCAGGAGCGGGTCGTGCGGATCGTGGTCGAGGCCGCCGACGGGCGGGTGCCGGTGGTCGCGGGGGCGGGCTCCAACAGCACGGCGGTGGCCCGTCAGCTCGCGGCGAACGCGAAGGGTGCGGGCGCTTCGGGAATCCTGGCCGTCACCCCCTCGTACAACAAGCCGTCGCAGGAGGGTCTTCTGGGGCACTTCACGGCAATCGCCGACGCCGCCGACGGGCTCCCGGTCGTCCTCTACAACGTGCCGGGACGCACCGCCGTGAACCTCGAGGTCGCGACGACGCTGAGGCTGGCCGAACTCGACCAGATCGTGGGGATCAAGGAGGCCACCGGGACGCTGGACCCGATCCACACCCTGCTGGCCGAGCGACCCGAGGGCTTTCTGGTCCTGGCGGGCGACGATATCCTGACTCTGCCCGCCCTGGCGCTCGGCGGAGACGGGGTGGTCTCGGTGGCCGCCAACGAGGCGCCCGAACTGATGAGCCGACTGGTGCGGTCGGCCGCGGCCGGGGAGTTCGACGAGGCCCGCCGGCTCCACTTCCACCTCCTGCCCCTGTTGCGCATGAACTTCGTCGAGACCAATCCGGTTCCGGTCAAGACCGCCTGCCACCTGATGGGCATGATGCGCCCCGAGGTGCGGGCGCCGCTGGCCCCCCTTGCGGTCGGGAACCTGGCGCGGCTCGAGGCGGTCCTGCACCGGGTCGGCCTGCTCGGGGACCCCGGAGCCGGAGAGGCCCGATGACCGACGACGTGCGCGCCGACATCGAGCGCCTCTCGGCACAGGAGACGATCCGCGACGCCGATGGGGCCCGCGCCACCATCGCCCGCTTCCTGCGCGCGCTCGAGCTGGGTGAGATCCGGGCTGCGGAGCGCGTCTCCGATACCTCCGGGGAGTGGCGCGCGGTGGAGTGGGTGAAGGCCGGGATCCTCCTCGCCTTCCGGGTCGGCCGGACCACGGCCTATCCTCCCGAGGGGACGCCGCAGGGCGCGCTCCGCTTCTTCGACCGCGACACCCTCCCCCTGCGGGAGACCCGGGGCGTCGAGGAGCGGGTGCGCATCGTGCCGGGCGGAAGTTCGGTGCGGGCCGGCGCCTACCTGGGGCCGCAGGTGGTGATCATGCCCCCGGCCTACGTGAACATCGGGGCCTGGGTCGGCGAGGGGAGCATGATCGACTCGCACGCCCTGGTGGGCTCGTGTGCCCAGATCGGAGCGCGGGTGCACCTGAGCGCGGGCGCCCAGATCGGCGGGGTCCTGGAGCCGGTGGGGCTGCGCCCCGTGATCGTCGAAGACGACGTGATCCTCGGGGGGAACACGGGCGTCTTCGAGGGGATCCTGGTCGGCCGGCGCGCGGTGCTCGCCCCCGGGGTGATCCTGACCGCGGCGACCCCGCTCTACGACCTGGTCCGCGAGACGGTGCACCGCTCGCGGCCGGGGCACCCTCTCTCGGTGCCGGAGGGAGCGGTGGTCGTGCCCGGCAGTCGGCCCGCCTCGGGCTCCTTCGCCAAGGAGCACGGGCTCCAGCTCTATGCCCCCGTGATCGTGAAGTACCGCGACGAGAAGACCGACGCGGCCACGGTCCTCGAAGAGGTGCTGCGGTAGCGAGTATGGACGAGCCCCCCCGCGTATCCGAGACCGACGCGGCCCGCCTCTGGAAACGGGCCGCCGAGATGCAGGCCGAAGCCGCGCATCGGCTGGAGGCCCGGGCACGCGAGCTCCCGGACCGGGTGGATCGAACGACCGATGGAAGCCGGGACCCTGCGTTTCCGGAAGACGGGTACGAGGTCACGCAGGTCCGGGATGCGGCGCGGGAGGCCGGGATCGACCCCGACTTCGTGGACCGGGCGCTGGCCGAGCTCCGCCACGAGCGCCGGGAGATGGCCAATCCGCCCGACATGGTCGACCGCATGGCCGACCGACTCCTTTCCGGGCCGACGGGGAGCCTGGTCGCCCGTCGGGTCCTGCGGGGAGAGGGCCGGGAGCTCCTGGCCGCCCTCGACCGCGTGCTGACCGGCCCCGGCTGCCGACTGGAACTGCTGGATCTCGAGGGCGACGACCCGCTCGAGGGGGGCACCCTGACCTTCAAGGTGCCCACCTGGACGGGCATGTCGATGGACACCGAGGATCTCGCCTACCGTGCGGCGTGGGTCTGGTCCTCCCGGCTTCTGGTCACGATCCGTCGGATGCCGGAGAAGGCCGCCGGAGCCGACGTACCGCGAGACGCGCCCGCTCCGGACGCGGACTCGGCCGCAGCCGCAGCCGCACCGCCCGCCTGGGAAGTGGAGCTGTTCATGCCGGTCCGCAAGGGGCGTCGGGTTAACGCGTGGGGCTCGCTGGCCACCGCGGGGTTCATGGCGTTCCCCGGTGGCGCGATGGGGGCGGCGGCGGGAATCGGGATCACCAGCGCACTCGCGATCCCGGCGCTCATCGCGGGCGGCGTCCTGGCCGTCGGGGCGGGGATCGGGATCGCCGGGAGCGCCGTGGGTGGGGCCGGACTCTACCGGATGGGGTGGAAGCACGGGGTGCGGCAGATGGAGCAGGCACTCGAGGCCACCCTCCACAAGGTGAGACTCCAGCTCCGGACCGGCGGCGCCTTCGCCCCTCCCCCGTCCACGCCCGACGACCCGTACCTCGACCAGCTCGGCAGCGGCTGGATGAGCGGGCTGTGAGGTCGCTGCCGGCGGCGGACCGGTACTGCGGGCGGCGGATCGATGGGCGGCTTCGGCGCGGAACCGGCGGGCGTCCGGGGGATTTTCCGCTTGCTCCGGTAAGGCATCCACCCGGGAGGTGCCCCCGAACCGGAGAATGGTCCATGGCCACACTGAAAGAATTGGGAGCCCTTGCCGAGGACGTCTACAGTCGCGAGGACAACAGCCTCGCCCGTGGGGTCGGCTACTCCCGGAGCGATCCGCAGAACTGGGCCGAGGGGTTCGCGGCCGGCACGTACACGAAGCGCGACGAGACCGTGGTCGCCTTTCGCGGCACGGACATGGACGATCTGGATGATCTGATCAACGACGCGATGATGGTCCCCGTGCTCGAGGAGGGCTCCGTCCGGCGCGCGCTCGAGAGTCTCACCCGGGACTACGACGTCGGAGACGACTTCGTGATGGGTCGGATCCTGCCGCGCATGGCCGAGCGGGTGACCGGCTCGACCGGTGCGCGCATCGCCGTGGGCCAGTTCGCGAACCGGGTGCCCGACCAGATCAATATGGCCCTCGCGTACTTCGACCGACAGGACCCAAGACCGTCGTTCGTGACCGGGCACTCGCTCGGTGGAGCCCTGGCGCAGCTCGTTGGGCAACGGCGGGGGGTCCCCACCGTGGCCTTCAACTCTCCGAATCTGGGGACGATCGCCGGCGCGGCCCCCGTGACCTCGGTGGGCATCCTCCTGTTCAACGCCAGACTCGACCCGCTCAGCCTCGTGACCCGCGAGGTCGGAAACCCCCCGCACGGCCGGGTGATCTCGGTCGACGTCAAGGGCTTCCAGCGCCCGCCCCGCAGGAGGCAGCGCGAGTTCAACTGGCGCGACCTCCTGATGCCACTCCCCGCTCGAATCGGACAGCGCCTTCGACGGGAATCCGAGCACTACGCCGCCCTGACCGTCTATCTGGGCCAGGCGATGCTGCACTACCACGGGATGGGAACGCTGAACACGGTTCTGTCCAAGGACAACCGCTACAGTCGGCGGCTGGACCCGGACCTTTCGAACGCCTGAGCGTCCGGGACCGACGCTCCGTCCCCCATCGCCCCTCGAGCCCGGATTCGACTCGACCTTGGTTGCCACTCGACCCCTCCCCGCCCGGCTTCTCGCCGTCGATGCGGGGCTGCGCGCGGGGATCGCGATCTACGGGGCCGACGGCCGGCTGGAGCTCTACCGGTCTACGAACTTCGGGGCCCTGAAGCGCCTCCGGACCGGCGTCTACGGGGTGATGAACGAGGTCGAGGCCCTGTCACGGGTGGTGGTCGAGGGCGGGGGCCCCGTCGCCGATCCCTGGCTCCGGGAGGCGACGCGGCGGGGGGTTGCCGCCCACCGGATCGACGCGGGCGCCTGGAGGGAGCGGTTGCTCCTCGCCCGGGACCGGCGCACGGGGACCGCCGCCAAGGAGCAGGCCGGCGACCTCGCGCGGCGCGTGATCGCCTGGTCGGGCGCCCCGAAACCCACCTCGCTGCGCCACGACGCCGCCGAGGCGATCCTGATCGGGCTGTGGGGCGTCCTGCAGGCCGGATGGCTCGCGGATCTCCCCGAGCCCCTCCGGGAGGGCTGACCCCTCGGACCGTCCGACTCGGCGGTTCAGCCGTGCAGCGGTCGCACCGTTCAGCCGGCCGCGGGTCGGCAGCCCCGGCCCCCCGCGGGTGGATCCTGCAGCCCCAGCATGGCAGCCCCGCGCGCACCGTCGGGCGGAGCCTCGCGCGGCGAGACCTCGAGCTCGTGCAGCCGCTCGGTGAGTCGGGACCGCAGTGGCCCTCCCGGCACGATGAGCCCTCCGAGCAGCGCCACCGGGGGAGAGACCCCGTCGGTCCATTCCCGCCGGAGCGCGACCACGTGCTCGACCAGCCGGTCGACCGCCTCGTCCACGATCCGGGCCGCCTCCCGGTCGCCCTGATCGGCCGCCGCCACGACGAGGGGGGCGAGAGCCGCAATTTCGGCCTTGGAGAGCCCCCACAGGTGGTGCACCAGCGAGGTGGACTCCGGGTAGCCCAGCGAGGCCGGAAGCGTCGCGGTCAGGCGCGTCGGGGGCCCGCGACCGTCGCGCCCACGAAGGGCTGCGCGCAGACCCGCAATCCCCAGCGACCAGCCGGAGCCTTCGTCGCCCACCAGCGCCCCCCATCCCCCCGTGCGCACCACACCACCGGAGGGCAGTCGTGCCCGCGCTGCCGACCCCGTCCCCGCGATCAGAAGGAGCCCGGGTCCGTCACCGAAGGCATCCTGAAAGGCGGCATCGACATCGGTCACCACGCAGACGGATCGGGCCCACTCGAGCTCGCTCAGCCGGCCCGCCATCTCGATGCGGCTCTGTTCGCGACCGACCCCGGCCAGCCCCGCGACCAGAACGTCGGGGATCCCCGACACGCCGGCCCCTTCGAGGGTGCGGGAGACCAGCTCCGAGAGGGCGTGCACGGACTCGTGCTCGAAGCCCGGCCGCACGAGGGCCGCCCCCCCCACCTCCCGGTACAGCTCGTGCCCTCCTCCATCGCACAGGAAGGAGCGGGAGCCCGTACCGCCGCCGTCGATCCCCAGGACCCGCATCTCGGACTTCACGCGCCCCCTCCGATGGCGTCACTCATCCCGCACCACCCCGGGGCCGGGGGCGCGCACGACTCGCCGAAGCCCCGACCGCCAGGGTGATCACCCCCCCGATCAGGGTGAACCAGGGCCAGGCCACGATGCCGTCGCCGAAGATCCACAGCAGGGTGACGCTCGTGATCCCGGTCAGGAGCCCCACGATGACGCCAAGCTGCGTGGCCCCCTTGTCGATTATCCCCAGGAAGAACGCCCCCAGAAAGCCTCCATAGACGAGCGACGCGACCGTCAGCGCCACCTCGACGGCGGTGGAGTCACTGCTCATCGGGATGTAGAGGATCGCCACCCCGATCAGCAGGAGGGCCCACACGAGGGTCAGGACCCGCCCGACCCTCAGGATCCGGAACTCGTCGCCCTCGGCTCCCGCGATCGGGGCCCAGAAGTCATAGGCCGAGGCCGAGGCCAGCGCGTTGATCGACGACGAGAGCGACGACATGGCCGCCGCGAAGACCCCCGCGATGAGGAGCCCGGCCACGCCGGACGGCAGCTCCTGGATGATGAAGTACGCGAAGATCTCGTCCGAGACCTCGAAGGGTCTGGCCTCGTAGAAGGCCCAGAGGCCGATCCCGACCATCAGGAAGACGGCGAACTGGGCGATGACCACGAAGCCGCTCCCGATCAGGGCCTTCTGCGAGTCCCTGAGGTTCCGGCAGGTGAGGAGGCGCTGCACGATGAGCTGATCGGTGCCGTGAGAGGCCATCGAGAAGATTCCGCCCCCGATCAGACCGGTCCAGAAGGTGTAGGTGATCGCGGGGTTCGCCGAGAAGTTCAGCCACTCCAGCTTGCCCTCGACCGAGGCGGCGGCGAGTCCGGCACTCCAGCCCCCGGGAATCAGGGTCTGCAGCATCGCGATCGCGATGGCGGCCCCCGCCAGGTACAGCGCCATCTGGAGGACGTCGACCCACACCACCGCGCGAATCCCCCCAAAGTAGGTGTAGACGAGGGTGAGCAGCCCGATGACCCCGATCGAGAGGGTGTACGGCCAGCCGGTGATCAGCGCCAGGGGGATGGCGGTGGCGAAGAGCCGCACCGAGTCGGCGAGGAGCCGGGTGACCATGAAGATGCCCGAGGTCGTGCGGCGGGCCGCGGTACCGAAGCGATTCTCGAGCAACCCGTAGGCGGTCTGCAGCTCCCCCTCGTAGTAGCGGGGAAGGAGCAGGAAGCTCACCGCCGTCCGCCCGGCCAGATAGCCCAGGGTGAGCTGCAGGAACCCGAGGTTGCCGAAATAGGCGACCCCGGGGATCGAGAGGAAGGTCAGGGTGCTCGTCTCGGTCGCCACGACCGAGAGGAGGACCGCCCACCAGGGCAGATCACGATTCCCGAGGAAGTAGTCGGTCCCGCTCTTCTGGTTGCGCCCCAGCCAGGCCCCCCAGAGGGTGACCCCCCCCAGGTAGGCCAGGAGCACGACGAAGTCGAGCGGGGTGAATGCGCTCATCCGGCGGGAGCGTCACAGTCCGTGGTGCGCCGGGAGTCGACGAGGGACACGATCTCCCAGCCCCGGGCGGCGTCCTTCACCATCTGGATGGCGTTGTGCCCGCAGTGGCTGAAGCTCTCGCCGACGTAGAACCGGTAGAAGATCCAGACCTGGGCCAGCGCCCCGTCGATCTGGACCATCGGATCCCAGTAGGGCTCGTTCCAGGGGTCTCCCCCCTGCCCCACGGCGGCGGCGAAGTCGGCGACCTGCGTGAAGGTGACCTGCGGCTCTCCGTCGTCATCGATGCGGGTGCTGACCAGGCGTGCCTCGGGGTGGAAGGCCGCGAGGACCCGGTCGCCGTCGCGGGCCCGCATCCCGTCGAAGAGTCGGTCCACGACCGCGAGGACCTCGGCATCGAAGGATGGGGCCGGTGGGCCGTCCGATTCCTGTGCAGCGAGGGGCCCGGCACCCGCCAGCAGGACTCCGAGGATCAGGATCGATGGACCCACTCGCTTCAGACCGTACGTCCAGCGCACTCGACCTCCTTCGTCGGAATGGATTCTGAATCGCCTCGGGGCAATATATCCGGCCGGGCGGCGAGCGGCAGGGGGCCGACCGGATTCGACGCGTCAGCGCCTCGGGACCTCGCGGTCGGTGATCGCGGCGACGACCGCGTCGTGCACGGCTCGGCGGAAGGCGATGTGCCGCGAGTTCTCTCGTGTCGGATTCACCCTGTTGGTCAGCAGGACCACCCAGAGATCGAGCTCGGGGTCCACCCAGATCGAGGTGCCGGTGAACCCGGTGTGTCCCCAGGACCGGGCCGAAAAATAGTCGCCGGCCGACGACCGGCCCGAGGGCGTATCCCAGCCCAGCGCACGCGACGAGCCCGCCACCGCCCCCTCGGGCGATCCCCGGGTGAAGGCCTCGAGGGTCGCCGGGTCGAAGATCCGGGTCTCGGCGGAGCGCGCCAGGGCGCAGGGCGTTCCGCTCCCCGTATCGTGCCGGCAGGGGGCGGCACTTCCCCCCGCGACCAGCGCCTGCATCAGCACCGCCAGCTCCTCGGCACTCCCGAAGAGGCCCGCGTGCCCGGCGACCCCGCCCACCGTGAAGGCGTTCTCGTCGTGGACCTCGCCGTGCATGTGGCGCATTCGACGCTCCATGTCGATCTCGGTCGGCGCGATCCGGGCGAGGAGGGCGGTGTCCGGATTGAATCCCGTATGCGTCATCCCCAGCGGCGCGTAGATGCGCCGTTCGAGGAAGGGGGCGAAGGGCTCGCCCGCCACGGCCTCGATCACCCAGGCCAGCGTCATGAAGCCGATGTCGGAGTAGACCATCGCCTCGCCGGGGGGACGATCCAGGCCCAGGTCCCAGATCGCCTCGCGCACGGCCGCCTCGCCGTCGAGGGTGAGGAAGAACTGGCGGAAGGGAGGAAATCCCGACTGGTGCAGGAGGAGGTCGCGCACCGTAACGGCCTCCTTGCGGGCGTCTCCCCGCGCGAAGTCGGGAAGGTGCCGGATCACCGGGTCGTCAAGCTCCAGGCGGCCCTCCTCGACCAGCGCCATGATCCCCAGCGTCGTGCCCGCCACCTTGGTCAACGAGGCCAGATCGTAGAGCGACGAGGGGGTGACCGGGGGGCTCCCCTCCGCCCAGTCCAGCTGGCCGTAGCCCCGCAGGCGCACGAGCCGGCCGCGGCGGCCCACGGCGATCGCCACCCCGGGGGCCACGGAATCCGTGATCGCGTTGCGGATGTACGTGTCGAGCGCCTGGAGGCGGGATTCACTCATCCCCACCGAGGCCGGAGCCGTCTCGAGGGGAGAGGTGGTCCGCTCCAGCCAGGCGGCGGGTGGAGAGGCACCCGCGGCCGGGGGAGGAGCGGGCACGGGGCGCAGCGAGGTGGCCCCGGGCCCCGCGGGATCCGGCTCATCGTCGGGCGGGGGGTCCGGGTCTTCGTCGTGACGGAGGAGGCCGGCTTCGTCGAGGGCGTCGCCGCGCAGCTCCCCTCGTGCGGCCATCACCGGGTCCGCCGCGCGGCGAAGGCCGTCGCCCCTCTCGTGCAGGGGGGGGATCGAGATCGGGAGGCGACCCTCGATGGGCTCCGCGCCGACCAGGGCCCGGGCCGCCGCGCGCTGACTGATCTCGCGGTCGCCCCACGCCACCAGGTAGCTCCCCACCTCGGGCAGGGCGGTCAGCAGGTAGGGGTTGCCGAAGGAGACGAGCACCGCGGGGTGCCGGGTCGAGAGGATCGACACGAACTCCCGGAAGTCGTCGGGGAGCGCCACCGATCCGGCCCCCGCCCGCGGGGGCAGGTATACGTTGACCAGCGTCAGATCCACCTCGGCCGCTCGGTCGAGGAGGGTGGCGAAGGTGCCCTCGCCGGTGTCGGGCCCGACCCGCACGGGCTCGGCCACCCCGGGCAGGAGCGCCTGCAGCACCGCGTCGAACTCCCGGCCCGCGATCAGGTCGGTGGTCTCGGCCCAGGTGATCGAGAGGATCCGGCGCGTGGTCTCGGGATCGGGCGGGAGGAGCCCGTCGTGGTCCCTGACCAGGGTCATCGAGCGGGCCGAGGCCTCGCGCGCCAGCTCCCGATGCGCCGCCGACCCCACCGTCGCCGCGACGGCATCCGGCGAGACCCGGCGGTGTTCGTGCAGGCCGGCCCGGGCCTTCTCGGCCAGGATCCGCCGCACCGAGCGATCCAGGCGCTCCCTCGAGATCCGCCCCTCTTCGACCGCCTCGACCATCGCATCGACGGCACCCGGCACACTCGCGGGGATCAGGATGACGTCGGCGCCCGCCGCGAAGGCCAGCACGGCGGCCTCACCGGCACCGTACGCCTCGGTGATCGCGCCCATGCGTAGCGCGTCGGTGTAGAGGAGGCCCTCGAAGCCCATGTCCTCTCGAAGGATCCCGGTCATGAATTCGGGCGAGAGGGTGGCCGGGGGGGCACCGGGCCCCAGCACCCCGGGCACCGAGACGTGCGCGGTCATCACGCCGTCGACTCGCTCCCGGACCGCCTCGGCGAAGGGGACCAGCTCCATCCGGTCGAGCCGCTCGCGATCGGCGGTGACCTCGGGCAGGGTGAGGTGGGAGTCCACCCGTGTGTCTCCGTGCCCGGGGAAGTGCTTGGCGGTGGTCATCGCCCCCCCCGCGCGTGCCCCCCGGATGAAGGCCCGCCCCATCCGGCTCACATCGTCGGGGTCCTCGCCGAAGGCCCGGGTGTTGATGATCGGGTTCTCGGGGTTTGAGTTCAGGTCGAGGACCGGGGCGAAGATCACGTGCACTCCCACCGCGCGGGCCTCCCGTGCGGTGGCGGCGGCGAAGCGCTCCACCAGCTCCTCGTCTCCCACTGCCCCGAAGGCCATCGTCGGGGGAAAGCTGGTTCCACCCCCCTGGGGGAGGAGGGTGGGGAGGGCGTAGCTGTGCGCAATCCGCATCCCCGGCCCCCCATTCTCGAAGTCCGAGGTAACGAGGAGGGGAATGTCGGCTCGATCCTGCAGCGCGTTCAGCTTCGCCACGTACGCGTGCGGGGTCCCGATCGAGATGGCGACCCCCCCGATCCCGTCCTCTTCGACCCAGCGGAGGGTCTCGAGGAACTCGGGGTCGTCGAGCGCCGCGTAGGAGCCCGCGATCCACGGAAAGACGAGCTGGCCCACCGCTTCGCGGAGCGAGAGGGAGGCCAGCGTCTCCTCGACCCACGCCTCGCCGCGGGCGTCGGGCGCGTCGAGGAGGGCGGCGCGAGGGCCGGGATCGGTGGCGAACGGGTGCGCGGGGGGGCCGGCCGGACTGCAGGCGACGCCGACCAGGGCGATCAGCCCCACGACGAGAGCTCCGGGCCCGATCCGGTCACGGACCCGGCCGCTGGACGGGTGGGTCGCCCCCGCCCGGGCGTACCCCATCATCGATCCTCCGGGGCGGATCCGGGGGCGGTGTCCACCGGACAGAGCGCCGCCCCGTTGCCCCCGGCCTCCCCAGCAGCCGTCCGGGGCGTGCCGAGCTGGATTCCGTCTCCGATCTGGAAACCGGGGGGGATCCGCGTCGGCGTGCGTCCGGTGATCGGCACCTCGCCGAAGAGGGAGCGAGCCGCCGCCCGCTGGCTCTCGTCGGATCCACTCCACGCCAGAAGATACGCCTGGGCTTCCGGGAACTCCCTGAGCAGGTAGGGATTCCCGAAGGAGACGACGACGTGGGGAACCCGGGTCTCGGCCAGCCGGCGGATGAGCCGCGAGAGCTCCTCGGGGACCGCCACGCTCCCCGCGTAGGCGACCGCGGTGACGTGCAGCGAGATCACCACCAGGTCGCTCGAGGTGGCCCGCTGCAGGATCCGCTCGTACTCCTCGGCCGGGGTCGCCTGGCCGATGGTGCGAGTCTGCAGCCTCGGGTAGGTCTGGCGCAGCCGCTGGTCGAAGGCCCGCCCGCCCATCAGGTCATTCGTCCGGCGATAGGTAACCGAGAGGACATCGGCGGTCCCCGTCCCCAGCAGGGGCAGGATGCCCCGGTCGTTTCGCAGGAGGGTCAGCGAGCGCTCGGCGATCTCCCGAGCCATCGCCGTGTGGGCGGGGATCCCGACCGACCGGTGCAGCGCCTCGAGGTCGACGGTGCGCTCCTCGTGCAGCCCCAGCGCCTCCTTCTGGCCAAGGATCCGGCGCACCGAGGCGTCGATGCGCGACTCCGGGATGCGGCCGGCCAGGACCGCGTCGACCACGCCACGGATCGCGGCCTCGGGATCCGGGGGCATGAGCAGGACGTCGGCGCCCGCGAGCACCGCCTGCACCGCGGCCTCGCCGCGCGAGTAGAGCCGGTCGATCGCGTTCATGTCCATCGCATCGGTGAAGACCAGCCCCTGGAATCCCATCTGCTCTCGCAGGAGGCCCGTGAGCACGTTGCGAGAGAGAGTCGCGGGCAGCCGTGGGTCCTCGGTCAGCTCGGGCATCGCGATGTGCGCGGTCATGATCGCGCCCATCCCCGCGTCGATCGCCTCGCGGAAGGGCCGCAGCTCCACCCGGTTCAGCCGCTCGGGGCCCACCCGGATCACGGGCAGCGCCAGGTGCGAATCGGTCTCGGTGTCGCCGTGTCCGGGAAAGTGCTTGCCCGTCGCGACCGCCCCGTAGTCCTGGATCCCGCGGATGAAGCACGCGCCCAGTTCCCCGACACGGGCAGGATCCTCGCCGAAGGACCGGGTGTTGATAATCGGGTTGTCGGGGTTGTTGTTCACGTCGAGCACGGGTGCGAAGGGGACGTGGATCCCCGAGGCGCGCGCCTCGACCGCCGTGATCCTTCCCATTTCATAGGCGAGGATGCGCTCGTCCGCCGCTCCCACCGCCATCAGCGAGGGGAAGTTGGTCGCCCCCCCCAGGTCGTGGACCCCGGGCAGATGGATCGCGCCCCGCAGCCGGAATCCCGCACCGGTCTCGAGATCCGCCGCCACCAGGAGGGGCAGGTGGGAGCGACGCTGTGCCACATTGGTCTTGGTCGCCACGTCGATCGGAGTGCCCACCGAAACGATCATGCCCCCGATCTCGTGGTTGTCGATCATGCGGGCGAGCCGATCGAAGGAGGGGCTCCCCTCGGGGGCGAAATCTCCGAGCACCCAGGGCATGATCATCTGCCCC
>SLBA01000124.1 GCA_007126575.1 Gemmatimonadota bacterium
ATCCTGCCAGATTCAGGGGTCGGGCAGCGACCCGGCGACCCTCAGGCTCACACGGAGCCTGGTCCATCTCCCCCGGACGTCACCCCACCCCCCCATGCCCCCGCGTCGCCCCCTCCGCCGGCTCAGTCGCCTCATGGGCCGGGCGCTCGGCCTCGATACCCCGATCCGAAATCTCCCGCTGATCTACCATCGCGACTACCGACGCGGCATCACGGGGGTACCGATGGATCCGATGCGGGGCGAACGCGTCCTGGCCTTCCTCCTGAACGAGGGCTGGGTCCGCCTGTCCAGGATCGAGACCCCTCGACCCTCGTCGGTCGAGAATCTGCGCAGGGTCCACTCGGGCGAGTACCTGCGATCGCTCGACGACCCCGAAACGGTCGGCCGGATCCTGGGCGTCCCCCTCGGTCCCGACGATGCCGTCGGGGCCCTCGAACTCCAGAGGCTCATCGCCGGGGGGACGATCCAGACCACCCGCCTCGCCCTGCGCGGCCGGACGGTGGCGATCAACCTGGGGGGCGGCTTCCACCACGCGGGACCGGACCGGGGCACCGGGTTCTGCCTTCTGAACGATGTGGCCGTCGCCGTCGCCCGGCTCCGCGCGCGGGGATACGAGGAGCCGATCCTGGTCGTCGACCTCGACATCCACGATGGGAACGGGACCCGCGCCGCCTTCGCCGGGGATCCGACGGTCCACACCTTCTCGCTCCACAACGAGACCTGGGACGAGATTCCCGACGCGGTCGCCGACACCTGCATCGCCTTCGGCCCGGGGATCGACGATGCCGCCTTCCTGGAGCTCCTTCACCGTGAACTCCCCCCGGTGGTCCGAAGCCACCGCCCCGGCCTGACCGTCTATATCGCCGGCGTCGACCTGCTCGCCGGGGACCACTACGGCGACGGGGCCATGACGCTCGACGGGGTCTTCGCCCGCGATCGCTTCGTGGTCGAGGCCCTCGAGGAACTGGACCGGAGCCCGGCGCTCGCCGTCACCCTCGGCGGGGGCTACGGGAGCTCGGCGTGGCGCCCGACGGCCCGGTTCCTGGCCTGGCTCCTGACCGGCAACGACGTGCGCATCCCCGACGACCTGACGGTGGCGCTCGACCGTGTCGAGTGGGCCGACCCCGATACCGAACGCTCGGACGACCCCTTCTCGTGGTCCTTTTCGGGAGAGGATCTCGCAGCGCTGGGCACCGGCTCGGGCGAAGAGAGCCTCCTGCTGGGCCGGTACCCGCGCAGCCGGGTCGAGGCGGAGCTGGAGCGCTTCGGGGTCGTGGAGCAGGCCAGGGCGCGAGGCTACCGAGAGACCCGCGTCGAGATCCTGCCCTCCTCCGGACTCGGCCCCACCGTGCGCCTGCACGGGGGAACCGACCCCGAGGTCCTCCTGATGGAGGCGCGCCTCGACCTGGATCGGGCGACCCTGCCGGGAGCCACCCTTCTGGTCGTGGAGTGGCTCCTCCTTCAGGACCCCCGGGCCTCGACCCGCCCCGAACGCCCGAAGCTGCCGGGCCAGGAGCACCCGGGGCTCGGCGCCCTCGCCGATGTGGTGGCCTGGCTCGTGACCCTCTGCCGGGACCTGGAGCTCGACGGCCTGACCTTCCGCTCGTCTCACTTCCACATGGCGGTCCTGGCCCGGCGGCACCTCGGGTTCCTGCGGCGGCAGGATCAGCTGCTCTTCGAGCGGATCCGAGAGCTCACCCGGCACCTGCCGCTCGCCGAAGCCAGCCGCGAGGTCGAGGCCGGGAGCATCCACGACCCCGAGACCGGAGAGCCCCTCCGGTGGAGCGGGGTCCAGATGGTGGTACCGGTGAGCGAGGCGCTCCGCAGCCGGCTTCCGATCGATCGGTGAGCGTCACCCGGGTGCTTCAACCACCACCCGACGCCAGGCCCATCCGGTGGAGCTCGGCCTCGGCCGAGATGCGACCGAAGCCCGGCCACCATGGGTCCTCCATGAGCCGCTCCAGCACCTCGCGCGCTCCGGCCGTGTCGCCGGCCACCAGCATCCGGTTCGCCACCCCGTACCCGACGGTCTCGAGCCGGTATGGGGCGTCCGGTCCCGGGTTGAGGAGCTCGTCGGCCGTGACCGCACCCATATCCATCAGAAGGTTCTGGTAGTAGGCCACATTGGTCTCGATGGGAAGTCCGGGCTCGACCCAACCACGCTGAGCCTCGGCCTCGTCGTGCCGTCCGGCCCGGGTGAGCGCGCGGACGGTCCACTCGGTCATCGCGACCCGGGACTCCAGGTCGTCGGCGTTCGCCGAGCACGACCGAAAGGCATCGGACTCGGCGGCGCGGGCCTCGGGATCGTCCTCGAGGGCGAAGCAGCGCAAGTACTCGTCGGCCGCATCGTCGAAGCGGCCCGCCAGGAAGTACGCGAGACCCAGGTGGTAGCTCACGTCCCAGTTGAGCGGGGCCCGGTCCCGGGCCGCCTCGAGGTCGTCGATCGCCCGGTCGAACTCGCGCAGCGAGATGTGCCGGTGCCCACGGAAGCGGTACGGCCGCCAGTCGTCGGGACTGAGCTCGATCGCTCGCGTGTAGAGCGCCATCGCCTGCCGGTACTGCCAGAAGTTTCGACGGACCCGGCCGGCGTCGATCAGGAGCTCCACGTCGTCGGGGGCCTCGGCCAGGACCGAATCGGCGGCGGCGATCGCTCCGGTGGTGTCCTCGATGGCATGGAGCTCCTCGCCCAGCAGCGAGATCACCTGCGGCTCGGTGAGTGGGTCGGGGGCCTGGTGGGCGGGGTTCTGGGCCATGCCCGGGGCGGCCTCTCCGGCCTCGTCACCCGGAGCGTCGGGGGCACCCTGACACCCGGCGAGGAGCACCAGGCCGGCCGCCAGTGCCAGGGTCCGGGGCCATCGAGACGAGGCGCCTCCGGCCGGCACGGATCGGGGTGGGGCGGTGGACGGCGCGAATCCGATCATGAAGCTGGGCATGGTCTCCTCGTGCGGAAGGGGGTCCGTCACGGTACTTCCGCCCGTCGATACGGGCAAGCATGCCACTCCTCGCTCAGGTGCCGCAGAAGGTGCGGGTGACCCGCTCCTCGGACTCCGGGGGCCGTGCCAGATCCTCGTGCCCGGGCTGGTCCTCGAAGGGCCGCGAGAGCACCTCGAGCAGACGGCGCATGGGCCCGAAGTCCTCGGACTCGATCGCGGCGTCGACGGCCTCCTGGGCCAGGTGATTGCGGAGGATGAAGGCGGGGTTCACCGATCGCATTTCGGCCTGCCGGACCTCGTCGGGCCTCGAATCCGACGCGAGGCGGAGGCGCCAGTCCTCGGCCCAGCTGTCGAAGGCCGCGGGGGTATCGAAGAGGCCGCGCACCGCGTCGTCTCCCGAGGCGTCCTCGCCGTCCAGATGAGACAGCTCCCGGAAGGTCCGGGTGAAGTCGGCATTCTCGCGCGCCATCCGCTGCAGGAGCTCGCCCGCGAGCTGCAGGTCGCCCTCGTCATCGCCCACGAGTCCCACCTTCCGGACCAGTCCCGCGTGATAGGTGGCCTCGAAGCGCTCGACGAAACCCCCGATCACGGGGCGGGCCCGCTCGACGGCCTCCTCGGGGGACTCGTACACCAGGAGCAGGGTCTCGGCCAGACGCGCCAGATTCCACTGGGCGATCCCGGGCTGCTGGTCGTACGCGTAGCGGCCGTGCCGATCGATCGAGCTGTAGACCTCGCCCGGCCGGTAGGGATCGAGGAACCCGAAGGGGCCGTAGTCGAGCGTCTCTCCCGTGACCGAGGTGTTGTCGGTGTTCATCACCCCGTGAATGAAGCCCACCAGGAGCCACGACGCGACCAGGTCGGCGGTGCGTTCCACGACGGCCTCGAGCAGCGCCAGGCAGGGATCGGGCCGATCCGCCAGATCGGGGTAGTGCCGGGCGATCACGTAGTCCGCCAGGCGCCGGACCGAATCCGCGTCCCCCTGGCGGGCGAAGTACTCGAAGGTCCCCACCCGCACGTGGCTCGACGCCACCCGCACGAAGACGCCCCCCGGCTCGAGGCCGTTCTGGCGGAGCACCCGATCGCCGGTTACGACGGCCGAGAGCGCCCGCGTCGTGGGAATTCCCAGCGCGGCCATCGCCTCGCTGCCCAGGTACTCCCGCACGACAGGCCCGATCGAGGAGCGCCCGTCGCCCCGGCGCGAGAAGGGGGTGGGCCCGGACCCCTTCAGCTGCAGGTCCCGCAGCCTGCCGTCCCGATGGGTCAGTTCGCCCAGGAGGATCGCGCGCCCGTCTCCGAGCTGCGGGACCCATCCCCCGAACTGGTGGCCTGCATAGGCCAGCGCCACCGGACGCGCCGTCGCCGGGACCGCGTTTCCGGCCAGCATCCGGATGCCCTCGGGGCTCTCGAGCGCCTCGGGGTCCAGGCCCAGCTCCTCGGCCAGCTCCCGGTTCAGCGCCACCAGTCGGGGTTCGCGGACCGGGGTCGGCTCCACCTCGGCGTGGAAGGCGCCGGGCAGCTCGGCATACGAGTGCGTGAAGGGGATCGTCTCGATCTCGCGGGAGCCGGGAAGAGTCGACGTCATGGAGTACTCCGGAGGGTCTCGGGGGAACGCCCGTGGCTCGGGCGGTGTCTGTTGGGACCGGACACCGAGCGGGGCGGTCGGCAGGATCCGGCCGTCAGGCAGTGAAATACAACCCCAGTCTTGATCCCAGAGGTCCCCGTTGAACATCCTGATCGTCGAGTCCGCCGCCAAGGCCCGAACCCTCGAGCGCTACCTCGGCCCGGACTGGAAGGTCGTGGCGACGGGAGGCCATGTGCAGACACTTCCGCACAGCCG
>SLBA01000188.1 GCA_007126575.1 Gemmatimonadota bacterium
ACGAGGAGGCACTCGACGAGGTTCGGGATCGGGGCAGGGCACGGCGAGAGGCGCTGCGGCGCCGCCGACCCAGGGGGAGCCCCGAATGACTCGGATCGACCCCTCGCTGGAATCCGCGGTCGCGGTCGTCGGCATGGCGTGCCGCGTGCCGGGGGCCTCGAACGTCGAGGAATTCTGGAAGAACCTCTCGAACGGGGTGGAATCGATCGAGGACCTCTCCGACGAGGAGCTGCTCGCGGCCGGCGAGGATCCGGCCGAGATCTCGCGACCCGACTATGTGAAGCGGGCGGCGGCGCTCGCCGGAATGCCGGTCTGGGATCGGGAGTTCTTCGGGCTCAGTCCGCGCGAGGCCGCGATCATGGATCCGCAGCACCGGCACTTCCTGGAGCTCTCGTGGGAGGCCTTCGAGTCGGCGGGCTACGCGCCCGGCACCTTCGACGGTCGGGTAGGGGTCTTTGCGGGATGCGGGGCGGGAACGTACATGATGTTCAACCTCCTGCCGAACCCCGAGCTGCTGCGCGAGCAGGGGTTCTTCCTTCTGCGGCATATCGGGAATGACAAGGATTTCCTCGCGACCCGGGTCTCGTACCACTTCAACCTGACCGGGCCCGCTCTGAACGTGCAGACGGCGTGTTCGACCTCGCTGGCGGCGATCCACCTGGCCTCGCAGAGCCTCCTGTCGTTCGAGTGCGACGCGGCGCTGGCCGGAGGGGTCACGATCACCCATCCGCACCGCCGGGGCTATCGCTACCGCGAGGGCGAGATCCTCTCGCCCGACGGGCGCTGTCGGGCCTTCGATCACCGTGCCGGGGGGACCGTGCTGGGAGACGGGGCCGGGGCGGTGGTCCTGCGCCGGCTCGAAGACGCGCTGGCCGATGGCGACACGATCTGGGCGGTGCTCCGCGGTAGCGCCGTGAACAACGACGGCTCGAGCAAGGTCGGGTATCTGGCCCCGAGCGTCGAGGGGCAGTCGAAGGTGGTGAGCGAGGCGCTCGCGATGGCCGACGTGGATCCCTCCACGATCGGATACGTCGAAGCGCATGGAACGGGAACGAGGCTGGGCGACCCGATCGAGCTGACGGCGCTGACCCGGGCCTGGCGGCGTCTGACCGATCGGGTCGGGTACTGTGGGATCGGGTCGGTAAAGACGAACATCGGGCACCTGGACACCGCGGCCGGCGTCGCGGGCTTCATCAAGGCGGTGCTTGCGCTGCGGCACGGCGAACTGCCACCCAGCCTGAACTTCGAGGCGCCCAACCCCGAGCTCGATCTCGAGGCGTCGCCCTTCTACGTGGTGTCGGAGCGGACCGAATGGCCCCGCGGCCCGACACCTCGCCGAGCTGCGGTGAGTTCGCTCGGCGTCGGCGGCACCAACGTGCATGTGGTGCTCGAAGAAGCGCCCGAGCGGGAGGCGCCGGGGGCACCTGGACTCATCCCGGCAGCGGAGCGTCGATCGCCCCGTGCGGAGCTGCTGCCGATCTCGGGGCGCACGCGGGGCGTGGTCGGGCGCAGCTCGGCACGTCTGGTGGAGTGGCTCGAAGCGCACCCCGAGGCGGCGCTCGGTGATGTGGCGTGGACTCTTCAGGCGGGTCGAAGGGCCTTCGGCGAGCGCCGGTTCGTGATCGCTTCCGAGGTCGACGCCGTGATCGACGCACTGGTGGCGAACGACCCCGACCGGGTCCACGACCACAGCGCCGACGAGGCGGAGCGCAGCGTGGCGTTTCTCTTCGCCGGAGGCGGCTCGCAGCACACCGGTATGGCGGCGACGCTGTACCAGCATGAGCCCGTGTTTCGTCGCGAGATGGATCGGGGACTCGCGCTGGTGGGAGAGGCGCTCGAGACCCGGATCCGGGGAATCTTCACGCGGGGAAGGGGAGCGCACGAGGAGTTCTCGCAGCCCTCCGTCGCCCTGCCCGCCCTCTTCCTGGTCCAGTACGCGCAGGCCCGGCTCTGGATCTCATGGGGGGTCGAGCCCACGGCGATGATCGGGCACAGCATGGGTGAGTACACGGCGGCTTGCCTGGCCGGAGTACTCTCGCTCGAAGATGCCCTGGGCCTCGTGGTCCTGCGCGGGGAGCTCTTCGACCGCGTGCGGGGTGGTGCGATGCTGGGGGTTCCGCTCTCCGAGGATTCGTTGCGGAGCCACCTGGGGCCGGAGCTCTCGGTGGCCGCGGTCAACGGTCCCGAACTCTGCGTGGCCTCGGGACCGGCCGACGCGATCGACCGGCTGGCGGCGACCCTCGCGAGTCGTGACATCGACACCCGCCGAATCCGGATCGATGTGGCCGCCCACTCTTCGATGCTCGATCCGATTCTGGAGCCCTTCCGCGAGCGGCTGAAGCAGGTCCACCTGTCTCCCCCCGACCGGCCCGTGATCTCGAATCTGACCGGGAGCGAACTGACCGACGCCGAGGCGACAGATCCGGAATACTGGGTGCGGCAGCTCCGACAGACGGTCCGCTTCTCGGAGGGAATCTCGAAGCTGCTCGCGGCCGAAGACCGGGTGCTGGTCGAGGTCGGCCCCGGACGAACGCTTGCCACCCTCGCTCGCATGCATCCCGATCGGCGGCCGGACCGGGCGGTGCTTCACTCCCTTCCGCATCCCGAGGAGCTGGTCGGCGGGGGGGCGGATCGGCTCCACATGCTGCGGGCGCTGGGATCGCTCTGGCAGCTCGGCGTGCGGGTCGACTGGGCCGGCGTGCATGCGGGTCGCGGCCGCCGGCGAATTCCCCTCCCGACGTATCCCTTCGAGGGAGAGCGGTACCTGATCGAGCCCCCCGAGGGTGTAGGGCCGGGGGCCGCTCCCCCGCTCGGATCCGAGACTGCGGAAAAGGCCCCGGGACCGGTCCCGTCTGCCGGGCCCGAGGAGGGGGTCGAGGACTGGTTGCATCGGGTGGAGTGGGTCGAAGCCCCGGCCGAAGGGGGGGGGCGGGATCGGGTGGATGATGAGACCGGTGAGGCCGGGCTCGTCCTGATCGGCCCCGAGGCACTCACCCAGGTGGTCGGAGCCCAGCTCCCGGGCGCTGAACGGGTGGGGGCCGCGGCAGAGCTGGAGTGGGACGCGCCCCCGTCCCGCATCGTGTATCTGTCGACGATGGCGCTGACGTCGGACTCGACCGTCGACGAGATCGAGGCACGGGCCTTCTTCGACCTCTTCGAGATGGGACGACGCTTCGCCGGGACCGCCGATGAGATCGACACGGAGCTGGTGATCGTGACGGGGGATCCGACGAAGATTCCCGGGGCGGCGCTGGTACAGGGGCCGGTCGGGGTCCTGCCCCGCGAGGTCCCTGGACTCCGGACCCGCTGGATTCAGCTGCAAGGGGGAGAGGCCGGGCTCCAGGCGCTGGCCGGGGAGCTGGCGGACGCCTCCGGGGAGCGGGTCGTGCGCCTCTCGAGCGGCCGGCGCATGGTGCCTCGCTACCGACCGCTGCGCCGGGAGGCGGACGAAGGGGAAGGGGCCCCACTCCGCCGGGGCGCGGTCTGCGTGATCACGGGCGGAACCGGAGGACTGGGGCTGAGAGTGGCCCGCCACCTGGCCGAAGCACACGGGGCGCGCCTGGCGCTTCTTTCGCGAACGCCGCTTCCGCCGAGGGAGCGCTGGGGCACGCTCGCTGAGCACGGATGCGATCCACGCATCCTGCGCGCCGTCGAGACGATTCGCACGCTCGAAGAGTCGGGCACCGAGGTGCTTCATCTGGCGGTCGACGTGGCCGACGAACCCTCGCTCGAGCGCGCTCGCGAGCAGATCCGGTCGAAGCTCGGAGAGGTCGACCTTCTGGTCCATGCGGCCGGGGTGCTCGATGATGGCCTCGTGGCCTTCAAGTCCGAGGAATCCGCCCGGCGAGTTCTACGTCCAAAGCTGCGGGGGATGATCGCCCTGGATCGGGTGTTCAGCGATCCCGCGCCCCACTTGCGGGTCCTCTTCTCTTCGATCAGTGCCGAGGCGGGGCTGCCGGGTCAGATCGACTACGCCGCCGCGAACGCCTTCCTGGACGCCGTGGCGGAGTCCTCGCAGGGGGCCCAGGGCCCGCCATCGACCATCTCGATCGCATGGGGCGCCTGGGCCGAGGTCGGCATGGCCGTGGACCCGGGAGCGGGGCTGGTCGCGTGGCCTCCGCTCGTGGGCACGCGTACGAGTCCTGCGGGAGACCGGCGTAAATGGCGTGACTCGCGCGACCCCGCCTTCGATGCGGTGGACTCCTCGGGGGGTCGACTTCGAGTGCGGCTGCGCGAGGGCCGTCTCTGGGTTCTCGATGAGCACCGCACACCCGAGGGCGTCCCTCTCCTGCCGGGCGCGGGATTCCTGGAGCTGATCCGGGCGGCGGTGGCCGAGCTCCGAGGTGAGGCCGGAGGTCGGCCGGAGCTTCGGATCGAGGAGCTCTACTTCCTGACCCCCTTCATCGTGGAGGCGGGCGAGACCCGCGAGATGGAAGTTCGTCTGCCGGCCCCCGCGAACGGTGGGATGATCCGGGGCGACTTCGCCGTACTGGGACGCGAGGCGCCCGCTGACGAATGGACCGAACATGTGACCGGGCGAATCTCGAGCGGAGGGCCCGACCCGGACTCCGACGCGAGCGCGGGTGCGAGGTCCGAGACAGGGGCCGCCCTCGATCCCGCGCTTCTCTCGAGCCGGGAGTCGGACGGAGAGGTAGGGCCCGAGGATCCCCTCCGCCGCCAGGAGCTCCAGCTCGGACCCCGCTGGGAGAGTGTTTCGGGGGTGCGCCCGGTCGGCGCCCCCCGATCCGACGCCTCCGGCCCGGA
>SLBA01000072.1 GCA_007126575.1 Gemmatimonadota bacterium
GGGCGCACCGGGACAGGGTCTTGCGCGACCCACGCGCGGGGCGCGTGTGTGCCCGGGTCAAGGCGGTTCGCTGAAGGCGATGCACTAGCATCGGTGAAGCGGGCCAACGAAGATCCAGGGCCGCAACCCCCTGTCCCCCTTCGGGTTGGGGCCGCAGGGGCCCCACTCGGTCGTTGGTTCGCCTCGACGTAGCTTCCGCTATGCCTTCGACGAACCGCCCGACCCGCCTACGGCGGGTGCCCCGTGGGGCCCCTGGGGCTCCCAACGGTTCGCCCTGTATTTCTTCAACAGCCTCTAGAAGGCCCCCAGCTTCAGGTCGAGGGAGACGTCGAGGGAGCGAGCGGAGTGGGTCAGCCACCCCAGCGAGATCAGGTCGACACCGGTTTCGGCGATCGATCGGACCGTGTCGGGGGTGATTCCGCCCGACGCCTCGAGGACCGCCCGTCCGGCGGTGATCTGGACCGCTTCACGCAGCAGGTCGGGCCCCATGTTGTCGAGAAGGAAGACGTCGACGCCCAGGGCCAGCCCCTCGCGCAGCTCCTCGAGGGTGTCGACCTCGAGCTCGATCGTGACCATGTGTCCGGCCCGCTCCCGCGCTCCCTCGATCGCCGGACGCACCCCCCCCGCCAGACGCCGGTGGTTGTCCTTGATGAGGATCCCGTCGTCGAGTCCCGTCCGGTGGTTCGTGCCACCACCCACCCGGACCGCGTACTTCTCGAGGGTCCGCAGGCCGGGGGTGGTCTTGCGGGTGCAGACGATCCGGGCGCCGGTTCCCTCGACGGCGTCGACTACGGCCCGGGTCGTGGTGGCGACCCCCGACAGGTGGCCGAGGAAGTTCAGCGCCGTGCGCTCGGCGGCGAGCAGGCTCCGGGCGTCGCCCTCGAGCCGGGCCAGGGTGGTGGCGGGCTCGACGGTGGTCCCGTCGCCGACCTCGACCTCGACCGTGACGTCGGGGTCGAGAGCGCGAAAGGCGAGAAGCGCGACCTCGAGCCCCGCCACGACCCCGGCCTCGCGGACCAGGAGGGCCCCGGAGCCTCGGGTCCCGGGGGGGATCGTGGCCTCGCTCGTCAGGTCTCCCCCGCGTCCCAGGTCTTCACGGAGGGTTCGGCGGACCAGGTCTTCGTAGAGGAGCTGGATCATGGGGTGGCCGCGGTGCGTGTGGTGGGAAAGTCCCGGCGGAAGTGGCTGCCCCGGCTCTCCTCGCGAGCCAGCGCCGAGACCGTGATCTGTCGGGCGACCTGCAGGGCGTTGCGAAGTCGACGCCCTCTCGAGGAGTCGGGGAGGGCTCGCTCGGCGAGTTGATCGATTACGCGGAGCGCGTCGCGCAGTCCCCCGGCGTCGCGCACCACCCCCACTCGCTCCCAGAGGACCCTGCGCAGGGTCTGCAGGTCGGCGTCCAGTTCCCCCTCCTCGCCGGGGTCCCCTGAGTTCGTCGATGCCGTCGAGCCCGTCGCGGTCTCGGTGGTGCGCGGCGCGGTGAGGGGGGCGGATTCGGGCGGGGCGAGGGGGGCACGGGCCGGCGAGCGCCGACCCCCGGTATCGGCGGGCAGCCCGCGGCGGGCCGAGTCTCCGGCCCGGGCCCCGAAGACGAGCCCCTCGAGCAGGGAGTTGCTGGCCAGCCGGTTGGCCCCGTGGACCCCGGTCGAGGCGACCTCGCCGGCGGCCCAGAGCCCCGGCAGGGTGGTGCGACCCTCCTCGTCGACCTCGATCCCGCCCATGTGGTAGTGGGCGGCGGGCGTCACGGGGATCAACGCCACGCGAGGGTCGATCCCGTGCCGCCGGCAGAGCGAGAAGACCCCGGGAAACCGCTCCGGAAAGTCGGCTCCCGGGGTGTCTCGGGCGTCCAGAAAAACCTCTCCACCGGCACGGGTCAGGTCCCACAGGACGCGGGCGACGACATCGCGCGGCGAGAGCTCGCCGCTCTCGTCGGGAAAGTCGATTCCGTGGCCCGAGGCGTCGACCAGCCGGGCCCCCTCGCCGCGCAGTGCCTCGGTGACGAGCGGGAGGGGGTCGGCGTCGACGGCCATCGCCGTGGGGTGGAACTGCACGAACTCCATGTCGGCCACCGACGCCCCGGCGCGCATCGCCATGGCGATCCCGTCGCCGGTCGTGGATTTCGGCGTCGTCGTGCGCTGGTAGAGGTGACAGAGTCCCCCGGTGGCCAGCACGACGGAGTGGGCGTGAAGCTCTCCGGCCGAGCCGTCGGGCCGGCGAATCCGAAGTCCGCAGACCCGGTGCCCGTCGGTCAGCAGGTCCTCGGCCTCGATCTTCTCGAGGATCGTGATCGAGGGCAGGCGGCGCACCGCCCGGGAGAGGACCTGGGTGACTTCGGCGCCGGTGCGGTCTCCCCGCGCGTGAATGACCCGGCGCCGCGAGTGCGCCCCTTCCATGGCGAGCTGGAGCGAGCCCGAGGCGTCGCGGTCGAAGCGGGCGCCCAGCCCGATCAGTTCGCGCACCCGCCCCGGTCCCTCGGTGGTCAGGATCGCGACCCGGTCCTCGCGGCTGAGCCCGGCGCCGGCCAGGACGGTATCGAGGGCATGAAGCTCCGCGGAGTCGGCGGCGTCGAGGGCGGCGGCGACCCCGCCCTGGGCGAGCGGCGAGGCCCCGTCGCGCCCGAGGTGGCCCCGTGTGAGCAGGAGGACCCGAACCGGATCCGGTTCGGCCGACGGCGCGCGGCCGAGGGGACGGCCGGATGGTGCAGGAGGCTCGGAGTCACCCGAAAGGGCAGCCACTCCCCCCGCTGCCGCCAGGGCCGCCGAGAGGCCGGCGGCGCCCGCACCCACCACGAGGATGTCGGCGTCGACCTCGCCGCTCGAGGGAGTCAACGGATCAGCCGCCGCTGCCCCGGCCCACGGCGAGCATGCGTTCGACCGCGTTCTTCGCCCGCTCGGCCATCTCGGGGGCGACCTCGACCTTGTGCTCCATCGTCTCGAGCGAGCGGAGGATGCCCGGAAGAGTGATCCGCTTCATGTGAGGACACAGGTTGCATGGGCGCACGAACTCGACGTCCGGGTTCTCGGCGGCGAGGTTGTCGCTCATGGAGCACTCGGTGATCATCACGACCCGCTCGGGCTGACGGTCCCGGACGTACCCCATCATCCCGGCCGTGGAGCCCACGTAGTCGGCCTCGTCGAGCACATCGGGGGGGCATTCGGGATGGGCGAGCACGACCACGTCCGGGTACCCCCTGCGGTACTGACGGATCTCTTCAGCGGTGAAGCGCTCGTGCACCTCGCAGGTCCCGTCCCAGCGGATGATGTCGACGTCGGTCTGGGTGGCGACCCACTTGGCCAGGTACTCGTCGGGAAGGAAGATCACACGGTCCACGCCGAGCGATTCCACCACCTGCACCGCGTTCGACGAGGTGCAGCAGATGTCGCTCTCGGCCTTCACGTCGGCCGACGTGTTCACGTACGTCACCACCGGAACCCCGGGGTACCGGGCCTTGAGCTCCCGCACGTCGGCTCCCGTGATCGACTCCGCCAGGGAGCATCCGGCGCGCAGGTCCGGAATCAGGACTGTCTTGTCCGGGTTCAGGATCTTGGCGGTCTCGGCCATGAAGTGAACGCCGCAAAGAACGATCACGTCGGCCTCGGCGGTGACCGCCTCCTGTGCGAGCCCCAGCGAGTCTCCCACGATGTCGGCGACCCCGTGAAAGATCTCGGGCGTCTGGTAGTTGTGGGCCAGGATCACGGCGTTGCGCTCTCGCTTGAGCTCCTCGATCCGGGCGATGTAGGGCGCGTGCACCGCCCATTCGACCTCGGGGATCACACCCTTGAGGCGCTCCCAAATCGCACGGGTCGCCTCGGCCACCTCCGGGGTGAGTGCCGGGGGCGCGTTCGGGGGAGAGCTGGGTGTCTGATCTGGGGTCGTTACGGGAGCCATCGTCTCCTCACTTATACTCAATGTGAGTATATGGGGTAGCAAAAAATGCGGCGGGGTACGCCGTATCAAAATTGTAAACCATGCGCTCGGCGAGGGGAAGGGGAGCCCCCCGGGTGTCAGGTTCCGGGGAGGCCTACACCGGGCGCCCGACGTTCGCGGAGCACCTCCTTGCGGAACCGGAAGAGCTCCGCCGGTCGGCCACCGGTCTGGCTGTCGACGGCCCCGGTGCCCTCCACGAGTCCCCCCCGCTCCACCAGCCGACGAAAGTTCTGCTTGTGGGTCTGGACACCGGCGAGCGCCTCGACCACCCGCTGCAGCTGCAGGAGGGTGAAGCGGGGCGGCAGAAGCTCGAAGACGACCGGACGGTATCGGGTCTTTCCGCGGATGCGCCCGAGCGCCGTGGCCAGCATCCGTCGGTGGTCGAGGGCCATGGGGCGCCCGAGGGTGAGCGAGGGGGGATCCGGACCGGGAAGACCGCGGTCCCGGAAGGCCTCCTCGACCAGCCCCACGCTGTAGAGCAGCTCGTAGCGGTCGAGCACCCGGTCGCCGTCCCAGTCGGCGCTCTCGAGCCCGAAGGCGATGGCGGCGCGGAGCCGGCGTTCCTCGCGGGACCGCGAGTCCGGGGCATCGTGGATCCACCCTTCGAGATGAGGCGCGATGACGTTGGAGATCACGGGGGGCCGTCCCCGGCGCCAGTCCTCCCAGGGCAGGTAGCCGTAGACGTCGCGCCAGACGGCGGCGTCGGAGCGCTCCGCCTCGGTCTCGCGCACCAGGGCCAGGTAGGCGATCGAAAGGGTCCGGCTGGACGCGTCTCCATGCCCCAGCCCCCGGTCCCGGTCCCCAAAGGTGTAGAGCTGCTCCACGTAGCCCAGGTCGAATCCCGTGCGCTCCCGGACCCATCCCCGCAGTGTGAGCTCGAGGGTGCGGTCGCCCGCGGGGTCGAGAGGACCGAAGGGGAGGGTGTCGAGCGCCGCACCCCCGGACGTGGGTGCGGATTCCCGGTCGGACCGACCGTGCGAGCCTGGATCTCCACCCCCATCCTCACCCGAGATCGTGAGAATGCGGGGACGCTCCTCGGTCACCGCCACGATGACCGCGTTGAGCCCCACCGAGAGGGGCCCCGAGCGGTTCGAGGCCACGCCGGAATCCGGTTGGTCCATCCGATTCAAGGTTGAACGGCCTTTGCCTGGGGGATCGCGACAGGGCATATTGAGCCGGAACGAATCCCGTACCGCTTCGAACCGTCTCCCCGACTCCTCGCAATCTAATATGAAGGGCGGGTGCCCCGCGGCCCCGTCCGTTCCGGAGGTTGAATGGACGGTTCGCAGCGTCCTTCCGTGCGATTGGCGGCTGGATATTTCATTCTGGTTCTGGCCGTGGCGGGCATGTTGGGGGTCACCCTCGTTGGGATGCAGGCGCAGGGGGCCGTGCGGGTCCTGCTGCAGTCCGAAAGCCGGTGGTCGGTCGAGGTCCGCGACGCGGTGATCCACCTGCAGACTTTCTCGTTGACGGGGGATCCCGCCGAATGGTGGGAATACGAGTCGTCGCTCGCCTATCCCCGAGCTGTGCGGCGCCCGCTCGAAGTCGTCCTGGAATCCCCGGGCGATGCGGATCGGCTGGAAGAGGCCCTCTCCGCGGACCCCCTCACTTCGGGTAACATCCCCGCGCTGAGACGCTTTACCCAGCTGTTCGCCGGACGGGACCAGACGCGCGAAGCGCTGGGGCTGTGGCTCGAGGCGGACCGGCAGCTGCAGCGAATCGAGGGGCTCGCCGACGAGATGCTGGAGGCGGTCGAGCTGTCGGGTCCGGGCTCCCCCGAGAGCGTGGCGCTTCAGGAGGAACTCGACCGGCTGCACCATGACCTCATGGAGGTGGACACCCGGTTCGCCGAAGTGATCACCCAGTGGGTGACGGGTCTGGAGCGGACGGTCCGGATCGCGCTGGTGGTGTCGTCGCTGGTGCTCGCGATCCTGGGCACGCTCCTGATGTGGGTCGCCGGAGCACGCCTGCGTCGATCGCGTGCCGCCCTCGAGGAGAGCGAGGAGCGCTTCCGACAGGTGAGCGAGGCGATCCGCGAGGTGTTCTGGCTGACGGATCGGAAGAAGTCCCGAATGCTCTACGTGAGCCCGGGCTACGAGCGGATCTGGAGGCGATCTCGCGACGAACTCATGGCCGATCCCTCGAGCTGGCTCGACCCGGTCTACCCCGAGGACCGGGGGCGCGTGGAAGCGGCGGTCGAGGGGCAGGTTCGCGGCGAGTACGACGTGGAGTATCGGATCGAGCTTCCCGACGGGGGAATGCGCTGGATAAGGGACCGGGCGTTTCCCGTGCGGGACCGCCATGGCGAGGTGACGCGGATCGCCGGGATCGCCGAGGACATCACGTACCGCAAGGAGATGGAGCGGGAGCTGCTGCAGTCCGGCACGGTGCGGGCCATGGCCCAGCTGTCCGGCGTCGTGGGCCATGAGTTGAACAACCTTCTCACCGTGGTCCAGAGCCACGCCCAGCTCGCGCTCTCGGACGTCGACGCCGGGAGCCCGGTCGCCGAGGACCTGAGGGCCGTGACCGAGGCGGCGGACGGCGCGGCGGGCCTGGCCCGAAAGCTCCTCTCGATCTCGCGACAGCAGCTACTGGTACCGCGTCCGACCCACCTGGAACGCCTGCTCGGCGAGTCGCGCGAGATGATTCGGGCGGTACTTCCCGAGGGCGTCCGCTTCTCGCTCGAGGCCCCCGTGGACCTGCCACCGGTCTGGGTGGATCCCGGCTACCTGCGGGAGGCGATCTCGGCCTTCGTCGCGTACTCCGGTGCGGATCGGCCCGACGTCGTGTGGGTCGAGCTGGATCGGGCCGATTCCGGGGAGCCGGTGCCCGTCCATGGTGGGACGCTGCCACCGGGGGAGTTTCTGCGGATCGTCGTCGGGAACAACTCCGAGGGGGGTGTCCGGGGTGAGCCCGACGAGCTCTTCGCTCCGATGGGGGTGCAGGAGGCGGTAGCCGAGGGGCTGGTCGCTTTCGGGCTCCCGGCGGCCCAGGGGATTCTGGAGCAGAGTGGGGGCGGCGTTCGACTGGCTCCAGAGGCCGGAAGCTCCCGCGCCTGCTTCCTGATCTTCCTGCCACTCTGGGAAGGCCGGCCCCCACGGGCCCCCTGATCACGAGGGCCCGTGGGGGCCGGCAGTAACATAAACAAAACTTTGATTCTGTTTATTTGTCAGAGCGCCGGACCCGCTCCGAGCGCAGCGAAGGCGGCGACCGACGCGGACGCATCGACCTCGGTGGAGACCTCGGAGGGGAGGGTCGCGATCCAATCCTGGACCCGTGCCTCGAGGTTTGCAGCCCAGCTGCTGGCGGCGGTAGCCTTGGCCTCGGCGGATGCCGCGGCCTCGAGCGATGCCCAGAGCCAGGCCTGTGCAAGGGCGGCTTCGAGCTGGGTCTCGATCGAGGAGATGAGTTCGATCGAGAGGTCGGGAAGTCCGGCCACCACCGCGCTGGTCAGACGGGCGTCCGTTCCGGCGCGAGTCTGCGCAAGCGCGGCGCGCAGCTCCGCGACGCTCGTGGCGGCTTCGACGTCGGTCCTGAGGTCGGCGAGTACCTGCGCCGCCACGTCCGCGACCCCGGCGGTCCCTCCTTCGGCCTCGGCCCGGGCCTGGAGCCGGGTACGGGCTTCCAGGTTGGCGCGCATGCGGGTGCGGAGCGATTCGAAGTGCACGGCATCGTCGCTGCTCAGGCGGGCCTGAAGGGCGGTCCCCGCCGCGGCCTCGGCCGCCGCCATGCTCCGGGCGTCGACCCCCGCCTCGATGAGGGCCGAAATGGTGCCCTCGACGAAGGCGCGATGGGCCGATTCGAAGTGCGCTCCCGCGCCGAGGGTCTGCTCGAAGTCGACCATCGCAGCCAGGATCACCTCTGCGCGGGCGGCAGCGTCGAGCTCGGAGCCGAGCGATGCGAGCACGGCGGCTTCGGCATTCTGGGCCGAGGCGACGGCGCTAGCCAGGGTGCTCTTCTGTCCCTCTTCCAGGGCGCTCGAGGCTTCCGACGAGGCCATCATCCGGAGCGCGACCTCGGCCGACGCCGCGGGATCCGGGTTTCCGCCATGGATTGCAAGCACGACGTGTGCATGAAGAGAGGAACTCGCATTGATCGGGGCGACCGAGGTTTCGGCCTCGGCGACCGTCTCCTGGTGGACGATCACCCGGCCCACCTCGTCCCCGGTCTCGGACTCGGCCCGAACCACGAGTCCGGCTCGGCCCGCGGGGACGCCCTCGATTCGAAAGCTTCCGTCGGCCGCAACCTGCGCCTCGGCCAGGACGTCTAGGCTCCCGTCGCCGCGAAGCGTTCCGGCGCTCGCGACCGTGGCCTGGCCGGTGGTCTGCCCCGCGTCCGCGAGGATGGCCTGTGCCTCGCCACCGTCGACGGTGCCCACCAGCACTGCGGAGCGATCGCCGGTGCTGCCACTGGGGTCGGAGTCACACGCGGGTAGGACGAGCAGGGCCCCCGCGAGCGCGACGGCCATGAGTCGGGTCGTGCATGGATATGTCTTCATTCGTTCGAATCTCCCTCGAGCGATGTGGACGTCGTGAGGTGTGACACCTCCGGACTCCTCGTAAAGCGCAAGAGAGGTGCCGCGAGCGGTTCGGGCCGATCGGGACGGATCCGCCGCGAGGTGCCCGACACCGGGCTGGGCTGAATGTCCCGGTCGGACCGGTACTTAGCAGGACTCCCTCCGCACCGGAGCCAGAGGGTCAGGGGGCGGGGAGGAGGGATCGAGCGGTTCGGCCCGCGGGGGACAAGGAAGTCCTCTCACCCCCGACCGGGAAAGTTTTGCCTGCCACGCCCCTCGCCACTCGACCGTGTCGGACCCCCGTCCTATATTCAATCCGGACCGAGAGCACGGGTTCTCGGGAAGCACGGGGCGCTTTGACTACGACAGCTTGGCGGGCCTCGTCCTTCCTCCTTTTCGGGGAGGCCGCACTCCGCCTAAAGCGTCGGAGGGCCACGATGGCCTTTCGGCTTCCTTGCATCTCATGCATCAGGAGGCTTCCATGCCGCACGATTCCTTTCCCTCCCCCGTCGCGCTGGACTTTCGTCCGGCCAGCTACACCGACTTCGGAGACCCCGTCTCCCTCGCACTCAACGGCATCTCGGGCCAGTTGCGCCGCGCGATGGTGCGCGACATGCTCACGTCGGTGGGCGCCGAACGCATGGCCCAGGATGCGCTTCTAGGCCCCATCGAGCCCGATATCCTTGAGGAGCGCGCCTCGGAGGCCTTCCGGTCCACCATGGTCTCACTCGCAGGTCCCACCTGGATGGGCGGAGAGTACCTGCCTCCACTCCTGGCGGGAGAGGTCGAGATTGCCCGGATCGTCCTCCGCTCCTCGACGATGGATGTCTCGGCCGTGCGGGCCCGCTGGAGAGGCGGCCGCTATCACTACCGGATGGTCGACGAGTACGACAACGAGCTGGAGCTCGGCCAGAAGACCTCGCGTCGCCCCCTGACGCTGGGCCGACTCATCGAACTCCTCGAGTCGGCGGGAGCGGTGACGCAGTGGTGGGAGCAGCAGTGGGGCTTCGGTGACCCACCCGAGGAGTGCACGGCCTTCGCGACCGTGGAGTCCGAGGTCTACCCCGGGCTCGCCGTCTGGTACGCGGCTCGGGCGGCCGCCTGGGAGGCGATGCGCGGGGCGGAGGATCCGGGTCGCACGCGCTGATCCCCGGGGAGGACGGGGGCCGGACGCTCGTTGCCGGGTGGCCCGGCCCCCGGCAGCTCCCGGGAACGGCCTTCTAGAAGCGGAGGCGGTAGGTCAGCTGAACATTGCGCCCGGGCTGTGGGGCGATGTCCTTGATCCGGGAGAGGTGGTTCCGCCAGACCGTGTCGGTCAGGTTCCGGACCTGGAGGGTCACGTTGTGCCGGAAGGGCCCCGCGTCGAAGCTGCGGCCCCCGGACAGGTGCAGCAGAGTGTACGCGGCGGTGGGCAGCTCCGGCTCCTCTACGATGTCCTCGATCTCAACGGGGCCGGGGACCCGGTTCTGGGCCGCGGAGTGGTCGACGGTGACCCCTCCGAAGTACCCTCCACGCTCGTACCGGAGTTCGGTGTTGATCGAGAAGGGGGGGATCTGCGGCAGGGGGTCGGCATCGGTCCGCCGCTCCGCCCGGGTGTACGAGGCGGTGGCATCGAGGATGAGCCCGGTGAAGGCCTCCCACTGGATCCGGCCCTCGGCCCCGACGAACAGCGCGTCGGTGCCCTGCGCCTCGTAGACCGGGGTGACGCGGGGGCGGGCCCCCTCACGGATAACCCGCACGGTCTCACCGGTCTGCAGGTAGAAGATGTAGTCGTCCATCCAGTTCAGGTACGCGGCGAATTCGGTGCTGAGCCCCGGTCGGTCACCCCGCACGAACAGGTCGAGCCCGATCCCGACCTCGGGGTCCAGATCGGGGGTTCCGATATCGAACGAGAAGTCGGCGACGTGGGGTCCCTCCGAGAACATCTCCTCGATCGAGGGATTCCGGAAGGAGCGGGCGACACTCGCCCCCCCCGTCCATTCGCTGGAAAAGCTCCAGAGCCCGGCGATCGATCCCGACAGGGAGTGGAACGTCCGTTCCGAGACGGGCTTCAGGATGCGCCGCTGCTGCGTGCGGATGTCCAGGTCGGAGAAGTCGCCCGGGGTGACCCTGCGGTAGTCGTATCGGGCACCGAGCTGGAGGCGGAACCGAGTCCACTCGAACTCCTCGTAGCCGAAGATCGCGGCTCCCCAGTCCGTGCCCGACCGGGTTCCCGGGTTCGTTCCCCCCGACCACAGGTCCCGGCCCTGGAAGGAGAAGCCGATGGCACCCTCGGCGCGCAGGATCCCGGTCGGATGATCGTGACCGGTGTGGTCGTGGTCGGCGAGCAGATTCACTTCTCCGCTCGTCTGCCGGAACTGGGCGCCCGGAATCGCCTCCCCTGCGATGAACGCCTCGATCTCGTCGTGGCTGTAGTGGGTGAGGTTCGCATCGAGTTCGACCGACTGGAAGAAGTCGAGGAAGGGCCGCTGATAGGATGCGCGCAAGCGTCCCAGATGACGGGTCGCCTCGATGTCGACGCCCCCCGGATGCGCCCCCGGAATGAGCTCCCCGGCAAACTCCCCGGGCACCCCGTACTCACTGTCGTAATAGCGATAGGCGGCTCCGACGAAGCCCCAGTCCTGGATCAGGCTCGAGCCCAGGCTGGCATTGTTCACCTGCATCCCCGACGATTCGAGTCGACCCTCGGGCGTGTTGGCATCGTTCATGTGGCGTGAGGTGAACTCTCCCCTGAGGCTGAGTGGGCCGGCGGGGCCCTCGAGGAGGAGCCCCCCGGTGACTCCGTCGCTGACCGACTCGAGCTGGGTCGAAAGGGTCGTCGAGAGGCGATCGGTTCGGAGCCGGGGGATGTCGTCGCGGATCACGTTGACGACCCCACCCAGGGCGTTGGACCCGTAGAGGAGCCCGGCCGGCCCGCGTACGACCTCCATGCGGCGGGCGGTCAGCGGTTCGACCATCACCCCGTGGTCCGAGGCGGTCTGGTAGAGGTCCCCCGTGCGCTGCCCGTCTTCGAGCATGAGGACCCGGTCCCCGCTCATCCCGCGGATCGAGGGGCTCGAGGCCCCCGGCCCGTTGTACTGGGAGGCGAAGCCGGGCACCCGCTCGAGCGTCTGGGGCACGCTTCCTGCCAGCGCACGATCGAGTTCGGCACCGGAGATCACCGAGGTCGGACGGTAGAGGTCCGCCGCCCCCCGCTCCCGGCCGGTTCCCGTCACGACGACTCCGGGGAGCTGGATCGGACTCGAGGTGAGCGAAAAGGAGATGCTCGTGGTTTCGTCCGCCTCGACGGTGACCTGCTCCTCGCTGGGAGCGTACCCGATCAGCTCCGCCAGGACCCGGTAGGAGCGGGCGGGAACGGACTCGAACGCGAACCGTCCGTCCGGGCCCGACACCTGGGTGCGGTCGAGCCCACGGATCCGGACCGTCGCCGCCGCGATGGGGCTTCCCGTCCTGGCGTCGAGGACCTGCCCCTCGATCCTCCCGTCCTGAAGTGCCGAAGCCGTGTCGGGTGTCGCGATGAACCCGAACATGGCGCACGCGAGGATGGCCGGAAGGAAGCGGAGTCGCGGTCTCGAGATCGGAGGCATGGAAACGTCGGCGAGAGTGGAATGGGTGGCACATGAGACTCGGCAGACGGACGCTTCAGCCCGAGTCCACAAATGATATTCTATAATCAAAAGCTATCGGGGTTCCCTTTCGGGGACAACGGCGAGCCCCGGCGCGCCCCCGACTTGCCCGCTCGCCGAAACCCAGAGACCTTCCGGGAGTGGGCCGAACGCGGCCCGGACATGGTTCAACCCGCAACCCCGAAGGTTTGCTCCCCCGATGACGGAATCCCCACTCGCCCCCCTGGTTCTCGACGGCTGGTTCGTGCTCCATCAGTTCGTACGCATCGTCCCCGGGGCCGAAGCCGACGAGAACGCCTCGGCGCGCCTTCGTGCGCTGGCCGACCTGGTGGCTCGCCACGAGTCTCCCGACGACGAGGGGTGGACGGGCGTCTACCGGATCGTCGGAGGCGGAACCGACTACATGATCATGCATTTCCGGCCCTCTCTCGAGGCCCTTGGCCGGGCCGAGCGGGAGTTCGCACGGCACCCGGGCTGGCAGGAGTTGATCCCCACCGGCGACTACCTTTCCGTGGTCGAGCTGGGGCTGTATCACGTGTCGGCCGCCCTGGTCGAGGAGGCCGCGGGGCAGGGTATCGAGCTGCATTCGCCCGGGTGGGCCGCCCTGGTCGAGGCGCGCATGAAGGCCGAGCTCGAGAAGCGCTATGTGCAGTCGCGTCTCAAGCCCGAGCAGCCCGAGGAGATGCCGTACGTCTGCTTCTACCCGATGGACAAGCGGCGGGCCGTGGGCCAGAACTGGTACGAGCTGCCACTCGAGGAGCGGGCGCAGATGATGGCCGAGCACGGTTCCGTCGGGCGGCGCTACGCCGGACGGATCTCTCAGATCATCTCGGGCTCGGTGGGCTTCGACGACTGGGAGTGGGCGGTGACCCTGTTCGCCGCGGACCCTCTCGACTTCAAGTCGCTGATCACCGAGATGCGCTACGATCGGGCGAGTTCGGTCTACGCCGAGTTCGGTCCCTTCTGGACCGGCTACCGGATCCCGGTCGCCGAGCTTGCCGCGGAGTGGACCGGCTGACGCCACGCCGGCGATCGGGCGCGGGGCCCTCGCGAGAGTGGCCTGGACCCGTTCAGTCCAGGGGCGTGAGGCCGCGAACGATCTCGTCGCGGCGGGACTCCAGAAAGGGTGGGAGGGCGATCCGTTCGCCCAGTTCGTCGATCGGTTCGTCCACGTCGAAGCCGGGCCCGTCCGTCGCGATCTCGAAGAGAATCCCGTTGGGTTCCCGAAGGTAGAGGCTTCGGAAGTAGAAGCGGTCCACCTTTCCGCTGTTCGGGATCCTCAGCCTCTGGAGTCGGTCCGCCCACGCGTCGTAGCTCGCCTCGTCCGGGGTGCGAAACGCGACATGGTGCACCCCACCCGCGCCCGGACGAGCGGGTGCCAGGTCGGGCTGGATCGCCAGGTGGACCTCGGCGTGCGGCCCCCCGTCGCCCATCACGAAGACGTGTACCGTGTCCGAGCCGCTCGTGAAGCTGGTCGACTCCGACATCCCGAGCACCTCGGTCAGGATCGTGCGGGTGGGTCCGGCGGTGGGGACGCTTAGCACGATGGGGCCGAGCCCGCGGATCTGGTGCTCCGGGGGAACCGGACTCTCCTTCCATGGGGTCGGCTCATCGCCCGCGCCCCCGTCGTCGACCAGCGCCAGACGCTGGCCCTCGGGGTCCTCGAAGGGGAGCGTCGCGCGTCCGAGCACCTCCTCGATCGACCCCACCCTGAGTCCATCGGCGGTCCTCTCCTTCAACCGCTCGGCCCACCAGTCGAGAGAGGCCCGGGATCCGACGCGCAGGTGGGTCCGGACGATGCTGTGCGTGCCCCGTCGCTCGGGTGGGACCGTCCAGTCGAAGAAGGTCAGGTCGGTCCCTGGCGTCCCGACGCCGTCGGCGTAGAAGAGGTGATAGGCGCTCACGTCGTCCTGGTTCACGCTCCGCTTGACGAGCCGCATGCCCATGAGGTCGGTGTAGAATCGGTAGTTCAGCCGGATCTGCGACGAGACCGCGGTCAGGTGGTGAATTCCGGTCAGCGGCGGGGGCGACTCTTCACTCACGTGGTGGCTCCTGCGCTGTGGTCCGTGGGGCGCGGCGGATTCGACACCGGCGGATTCGACACCCCGGGGTGGTTCGATTCAGCCTACCCGGACCCGGGCGTCCGGGTCCCCGATTCACCCTGTTGGCGCGGGTCCCCGTGCCTTAGTCTGTCCGGGGCATCGACGTCGGTGCCCCACGTCACTCCTGTCCACCCCGCGATCACTGCGAGGTCCCATGTTCGCTCCTTCGTTTCGAGTCTGCGGTCGGGTCCGTTCGGCCCTGTCGAACGCCCTGTCGGTCACCGTGCTCCTCATGGCCCTGGCCGCAGCGCCGGCAGTGGGCCAGGTCGGTGGCGCCGACGAGCCCCTCCGGACGCACGCCGAGGGTGCGGGCTGGAACGACCTCACTCCCCACGAGGCGGTCGTCGCCTTCTACGAGGAGCTGACGGCGCGGTCGAGCGACGTGCGGGTGCGGGAGTACGGGCGCAGCGCGGCCGACCGCCCGCTGCTCGAAGTGGTACTCTCTCGGCCCCTCGTGACGAGCCCCGCCCAGGCGCACCAGACGGGCAGGCCGATCGTGCTGGTCAACGCCCAGGTGCACGGTGACGAGCAGGCGAGCAAGGAGGCGCTGATGCTCTTCGCCCGCGACCTCGCCCTGGGAGACCTCAACTTCCTGCTCGACCACGTCATCTTCGTGCTGAGTCCGCAGCTGAACCCCGATGGAGCCGAGGCCGGGGACTGGGGTTCCCGGAACAACCTTCGAAACCGGAATGTGAACCGCGACTACCTGCGCCTGGACAGCCCCGAGACCCGGGCCTTCGTCTCCGAAGTGATCTCGGCGTGGCGCCCCCATGTGATCGTCGACTCCCACGAACTCGTGGGCCCCCCGAGGATCTACGACTTCTACACCAGCTTCCCGCGCAGCATCGAGGGGCCGACCCTCGCCTACGACCTGACGCGGCACGAGGTGGTGCCCGCGATCGTCGAGGCGCTGGCCGAAGCCGGCTTCGACCACTTCCCCTATCACCGGGTTACGAGCGCGCTCGTCGAGGATCCGTCGGTGGGGGTCTCGGCCGGAACCTACGGGGCGCGGGCACTTTCGTCCTACGGCGGGGCGCGGGCCGCGGTCACGATCCTCTACGAAAGCATGCGTCCTCGCGACGCCCGCGAGAACCTCGAAAGTCGGACCCATCGGCACCACGTCGCCATGCGCGCGATGGCCGAGTACGTGGGCCAGAATCCGGAGCGGGTCGTCGAGACCGTCCGGCGGGAGCGGGCCGAACTGGTGGAGCGAGGCGCCACCTGGGACCCCGCGGATTCCATGGCCATCCGGCTCGAGCAGCTCGCGAGTCGCGAACTCGACTACCGGATGGAGTGGGAGGGGGATACCCTCGAGTTCGCGGTGCCCCTCCTGGACAGTACCCGAATCGAACTCGGGCGCTCGCGACCCGTGGCCTACCTGATCGAGCCCGAGGGGGTCGAGGCGGCTCGCCACCTCGCCCTGCACGGGGTGCAGGTCGAACGGTTGCAGGCCCCGGCCCGTCTCGAGGCCGAGAGCTACCGGGTAACCAGCGTTGACCGGGCGTCGGCATCGTACGAGGGATACGTGCAGCGTACCTTCGAGACCGAGCTCGAGACCGGGGAGCTCGAGGTGGCGGCGGGCACCTACCTGGTCCGGATGGATCAGCCCGATGCCAGGGTGATCGGGCACCTGATGGAGCCCGAGGACGAGAACTCGCTGGCCGCAATGGGGTGGTTCGCCACGAGTGAGCGAACGGGGGCCGTGCTCGGCGTCCATCGACTCCGGGCGCTCCCGAGGGTGCCCGCCGAGCTCGTCACCCGGGTCGACGGAGAGGGCCGGACGCACTGGGTCGACCGCGAGGACCAGGCCCCGGTCCGCTGGAGTTCGGCCGCCCTCGAAGGGCCTCTCAGAAGCTACGCGGAGCGAAACGACTGGGCGCTGACCCCGCACGAGGAGGTGCTCGACTTCTACCGCACCCTCGCCGCGCGGTCCCCTTGGCTTTCGATGCGCGAGATCGGCAGGACGCGTCAGGGCCGCCCCCTGCACCTGGTGACCCTGGCCAGGCCCGGGGCCCTCACCCCCCAGGACGCCCACGCCTCCGGGCGCCCCATCCTCTTCGTCGGGGCGCAGGTGCACGGCGACGAGCCCGCGGGCAAGGAGGCGCTGATGCAGTTCACACGGGATCTCGTCGAAGGCCCCCTGGAGCCGCTACTCGACGAGGTGATCTTCCTCTTCGTGCCGCAGATGAACCCCGACGGCGCCGAGACGGGCCCCTGGGGACTCCGCAACAACACGGCGGGATTCAACCTGAACCGGGATTACCTCCGGCTCGACAACCCCGAAAGCCGTGCGATCGTCGAAGAGGTCCTGGTGCCCTGGCAGCCCGACGTAGTCGTCGACGCGCACGAACTCGGGGGGCCACCACGGGTCTACGACTTCTACACCTGGCACCCGACCAACCCCCACGGCCCGGCCGGACCGATGATGCTCACGGGCGACCGCCTCATCCCCTCGATCGTCGAGGCGCTCGAAGCCGACGGGTTCTCGCACATCATCTACCACACCCCCGGCGGACTGACCCGCCTGGCGCAGGAGCCCGAAACCGGAATCGCCGTACCGGTCTACGGTCGCACCCTGAACGACTATGCCGCGTCGCGGGGGCTCTCGACGATCCTCTTCGAGAGCCTTCGGGAATCCGACGCCCGGGTGGGAATCGAGGACCGCGCGCGTCGACAGTACGTTTCGATGGAGGCGCTCGCCCGCGAGATGGCCGCCCGGCCGACCGAGGTGCGCGAGGCCCTCCTGGACGGGGCGCGGGAGATGGCCGAGCGCGGAAGCCGGTGGGACCCGGCCGATTCGATCGCGGTGCTCCGGGAGCCGATTCCGAGTCGTACCGTCGCCTACGACGTGGCGGAGTTCCGGCTGGTGGAGACCGACGAGGGGAGTTCGTGGGAGCCCACCGGCGAGATCATCACCGTCGACGCCCCGCTCTACGACAGTTCGCGGGTGGTCCTCGGCCGCACCCGGCCGGTGGGGTACCTGATCGAGCCTCATCGCGGAGATCTCGTCGAGGCGCTGCGGACGCACGGGATCCGGGTGGATCGACTCCTGGTGGGTGCGACCCTCGAGGTCGAGAGCTTCCGGATCGACTCCCTCTCGCTCGCGTCGAGCGTGTACGAGGGTTACGTCCCCCAGCAGTTCCGCACGCACCTCGAAGAGCGAACCGTGGAGGTCGATGCCGGCAGCTGGCTGGTCAGGGCCGATCAGCCCGCCTCGGCCCTCGTCTTTCACCTGCTCGAGCCCGACGACGAGAACTCGTTCGCGATCACGGGGGCCTTCCTGTCGGAGGCCCGGGTCGGCGGGGTGCTTCCCGTGCACCGGCTGCGGGAGCTCCCCCGGGTGCCGAATCGCGCCGTGCCCTGACCCATTCGGGGAAACGGGAATTCACTACATTCAGCTCAGGAAAGCGAGAGATACGTGATGAGAACTCGACAAGCGATGACCGTCCTGATCGGACTCCTGTTGATCGCGGGCTGTGGCGAGGTGGCCGATCCCGACGCGGGTCAGGTCCCCCCGCCCGACCCGGGTGTCGAGGCCGCGGCCGAGGCCGTCGAGGAGCTGGGTGGCGATACGGAACTCGCCTCGGAACAGGAGGCTTTCTGGGCCCGCTTCGAGGCGCACTGCGGCCGGGCCTACCCGGGCACGGTCTCCGACGTCACCCCGCACTATGAGGATGGGGTGGTGGGGGCCGAGATGGTGATGCACCTGATGCGTTGCGAGGAGGACCGCATCCACATCCCCTTCCACATCGACGACAACCGCTCCCGCAACTGGATCCTGACCCGGGTAGACGGGACGATCCGTCTGAAACACGACCATCGCAACCCGGATGGCACCGAGGAGGAGATCAGCCAGTACGGAGGAGACGCCCCGCGCCCGGGGCTGCCGACGCGTCAGATCTTCCCGGCCGACGAGCACACCGCCTCGATCCTTCCCGATCGGGCCGACAACTTCTGGTTCTTCGACTTCATCGACGACGAGACCCTGCAGTACGGGGTGCACTGGCCCCGGTTCGGGCATTCGATACGGGTCGAGTTCGACCTCAGCGACCCGATCGATCCGCCGCCGGCGCCCTGGGGGTACGAGGACGGCTGACCCAGAGCCCACTCCACCAGCCGTCGACCACCCGTTCCGCCACGACGTCGAGCGGCTCGGAGTCGAGGGCCCCCCGCAGGGTCGGCAGCTCCGATGTGGGGATGCCCGAGAGGAGAACCCAGCCGCCCGGACGCGGCCGGCGGGCAAGTGATGGGACGAGGGGGAGGAGGGCACCGGGCTCGAGGTTGGCGATCACCCCGTCGACCGGATCGGAGCCCGGGGACGTCCGGAGGCTCTCGGGGGTCACTTGGGCCTCGATCACCTCGACCCGCGATTCGACGTGGTTCAGCTCCCGGTTCCTGATCGCGGAGCGACAGGCTGACCTGTCGACCTCGTATGCCTCGACATGGGCGGCCCCCAGGAGAGCGGCGGCGATCGCCAGGACTCCCGAGCCGGTACCGATGTCGATCAGGCGCTCGCCGGGTCGGACACAGGAGTCCAGCAGCTCCAGACAGCTTCTCGTGGTCGGGTGTGACGGGGTCCCGAAGGCGAGGCTCGGTGACAGCCGGAGAACCGCGGGGTCGCGGGGGCCGACCGAGTCCGAGGGGACGACCCGAAGCCGTGGGGAGGCCTGGAAGGGCCGTACGTCGCGCTGCCAGGCCTCGTCGATCTCGGATTCGGATATGGGCGACCACTCGATCGACTCGACGCCCAGAGAGGTCGAGGCTCGCACGGCCGCCCGCAGGTCGGCCAGAAGCTCGCCGGGGTCGGGGTCGTGGCAGGCGAGGAGGGCCACGATCCTGCCTCCACGTCGCGTGATGTGCCTCGCCCCCAGCCGATGCAGGGCGTCTACCAGGAGAAACCCTTCTGCGGCCGGGGGCGGAGGCAGCGTGACTCGCAGCCACTGCGGCGAGTTGTGGGACCGGGGACTCAACCGGTGTTCAACGGCTCCAGTCTGGCCACCAGCCTGCGGCCCTCGATTCTCTTCGAGAGCTGCTCGACCTGGGCGATGTCCTTGGTCGACTCGAGCATGCGCTCGAGCGTCTCGACACCGACCTCGGGTCGACGCAGTTCACGGCCCCGGAAGCGCAGGACGACGCGAACGGCGTTGCCGTCTTCGAGGAACCGCCGGGCGCGCTTCAGCTTCGTCTGGAAATCATGATCGTCGGTTCTCGGACGCAGCTGGATCTCTTTGGTCTCCTGGGTCTGCTGGTTCTTGCGGGCTTCCTTTGCCTTCTTCTGCTGCTCGTACCGATAGCGGCCCCAGTCCATGATCTTGACGACCGGCGGACGGGCGCGATCCGCGACCTCGACGAGATCGAGTTCGGCCTGATCGGCCATCTCCCGGGCCTTGTCCAGCGATACGATGCCCACCTGCTCTCCATCGGCGTCGATGAGACGGACGGGGCTGATCCGGATCTGTTCGTTTACGCGTGGGTCGGAAATCAGATGCCTCCCTGCTTGAGAAACGTGCGTGAAATGGGGGGTGGCCCGCGCGCAGGATCGCGCCTCGGGACACCCATCCTCTATCCGGGTACTCATGAAGCCCGAAAAAGTCCCGATCCGAGCGGGGGGACTGCCGGGAGCCCCCCCGGGGCGTGTACCTTTTCAGCTTCTGAAACGACCGGAGCCGAGCCCACGCCGATGTCCATACCCGACGAAACCGAACTCGCCCCGCCATCCGTGCCGGAGAGCGTCGAGCCCCGAGAGCTCGAATCGCGGGTGTTGACCCTCTGGTGGATCACCGCGTCCGCCCGGGCCGTTCTCATCTCCACGGCGATCTTCATGGCGTTTCTCCTGTTCGTTCCGAACATCAACGCGTTGAGCTGGCTCCTCCCGGTGGGTCCTGGCCCCTTCGTGGTCGCCGTGGTGGTGTGGGCGATCATCGTGCCGCCCCTGCGGTTTCGGCGCTGGCGATATGCGCTTCGGTCCGACGACCTCTGGATCCGGCAGGGACTCCTGTGGCGGTCGGTGAGTGTGATCCCGTACCGACGCCTTCAGTTCGTCGACACGCGACAGGGACCGCTCGAGAACCTCTTCGACCTGGCCCAGCTCGTGGTGCACACCGCGGCGCCGGGGACCTCGGGGCAGGTCCCGGGGCTCGATCGCGCCGAGGCCGAGACCATCCGTGAGCGCCTGGCCGCCCTCGCGGGGGAGACCGATGATCCCGTCTGAGTCCGACGCCGAGCCCGAGGGCGCGGGGCCGGTCCTCGCTCGTCCCGATGGGGGCGAGCCCGAGCCGGACGGATCCGGGTTCGAGGGAGAGGCGAGCCCGGAAGAGGAGACGCACCCCGCGCTGCGAGGGATCGCCACCCGCCTTCCCCCCTCGGCCCTCGGAATCTGGGTGGCGCAGTCGTTGATCGGACTGATTCCCCTCGCCCTGGTGGTTCTTGTCGGGACGATGTCGGTGCGCCTGATCTTCGTTCTGGTGGTCGCCTTTCAGGTAGGGCACGTGATCACCTGGCTCCGGTTCACTTGGCGCCTCGACGAGAGTTCGCTGATCATCGAACGCGGACTTCTGATGCGACAGCGGCGGGTGATTCCGCGCGATCGGATCCAGACCGTCGACCTGGAGCGGACCCTCATCCACCGCATGCTGGGTGTGACCGAAGTGAGGGTCGAGGCAATCGGAGCCGGAGACACCGAGGGCGCGCTGCCCGCACTCGAGCCATGGCTGGCCGATCGACTCCGGCGCGACCTTCTGGGGGGGCGTGGCCGACCTTCCGGCCGAGGCGGCGCCGAGGGTGCTTCGGTCCACCGGGGCGCCGATGCGCCCGCATCCCCCGGACCGGACGAAGTGGAGGGCTCGGTGGAGTTGGAACGGATCTCTGCGCGCAACCTCCTTCTGGCGGGGGTGACCGGGGGTCGAGTGGGGGTCGGAGCGGCCATCCTGGGCCTGGTCAGCCAGGTGGCGCCGGCCGAGTGGGTGGCGAGAATCCTTCTGCCGGGGCTGGAGCAGTTTCCGGATCCGATGAGCATGGCGGGCCTTCGGCTCCTTCTCTTCCTGGTCGGGATGGCCTTTCTCGTCGGCTTTCTCACCTCATTGATCGCGACCCTGCTGGTCCACTGGCGCTTCACGCTGACCCGGACCCCCTCGGCACTGCAGGTCACCCGCGGGCTTCTCACCGAGCACCGCGATACGGTCCCGTTTCGGAGGATCCAGGCGGTCCGAATCGAAGAGAACTGGATCCGGCGGATCCTCGGCCTCGCGTCTGTGAAGGTCGTCGTGGCCGGGCGGGCGGGCAGTGCGCAGGGTGGAGGTGCGGACCTGGTCCTCCCGATCGGCACCCGCCGGCGCGCCTTCGAACTCGCCGGGATGGTGGTCGGGATCGAAGACGTCGGCGTGCCCGAATTGACCTGGATGCCGGATCAGGCCCGACGGCGGCGGCTGCTGCGGGCGGTGCTGGTGTCCCTGCTGCTGGGTGTGAGCGGGGCGATTGCCGCCACCCGGGTCGAAGCCTGGTCGCCCGAGATGGTCGGCCCGGTCTTCGCCGGTGTGTCGCTCCTGCCCTCGTTGATCCTCGCCCACCTGGCGTGGAGAGGACTGGGCTGGGCCGATCTCGGGAGCCATGTCGTCGTTCGCGAGGGTGCGCTGACCCGTCGGTGGGTACTGCTCCCGCTCGCTGCCACCCAGGAGTTGCGGACGGTCTCGAACCCCCTTCAGCGTCGCCGCGGCCTCGCCACCCTCGAGTTGCACATTGCCCGGCCCGTCGGGGTGCTCGGAGCCCCGCGTGCCGTCGATCTGACCGAGGAGATGGCGGGCGAGCTTCGGGAACGCTGGGCGCTCCGCCTGGCCCGGGCATCCGGCCGCAGGGGGGGGCGGGCCGATGAACCGGGCTGACGAGGTCAGGGACCTGGTCGTCGTGGGCGCTGGCGCGGCGGGTCTGATGGCCGCGATCGCCGCCGGGGAAGACGGCACGCGGGGTACGCTCGTGGTGGAGCGGAGTCGCGATGGGGGACGAAAGATCCTGATCAGTGGGGGTGGGCGCTGCAATGTCCTGCCCTCACGGCTGAGCCCTCGACAGTACCTGACCGAATCCTCGCCTCACAGCCTGCGAAAGCTCCTGCTTTCATGGCCTCTCGCGGAGCAGCGCGCCTACTTCGAGGGGCCGCTCGGGATCCCCCTGGCACTCGAGGCCGAAACCGGAAAGCTCTTTCCGGTGTCGGGGCGGGCGCGGGACGTCCGCGATGCACTGGTCGAGCGGGCGAGGGCCCTGGGGGCTGAATTCCACTTCGAGCGGTCGGTCGAGGGGCTCACCCTGGACGCCGAGGCCGACGAGTGGATCCTCGAGACGACCCCGGGAGGACCGGTCCGGGCCCGCACCGTGATCCTCACAACCGGAGGGCTTTCGGTTCCCGCGACGGGCAGCGACGGGACCGGCCTTCGGCTGGTCGAGACCCTCGGCCACTCCATTCACGATCTGTATCCGGCGCTGACTCCTCTGGTCAGCGCCGACGCGCCGCACGCCGACCTGGCGGGGGTGTCGCTCGAGGTGACCCTCGTGGCGCCCGGCGTCCGAGGGGCCCCCGAGGCACGGGGCGGATTTCTTTTCACGCACCGGGGGTATTCCGGCCCCGCCGTTCTGGACCTCTCGCACTTGGCGGTTCGTAGTGCCCATCGGGAGCGCCGGGAAGCGCTCCACGTCCGGTGGACGCACGAGGATCAGGCGGCCTGGGACCGCCGGCTCGCCGCGGCTGGGCAGTCCGAGGGAGCCTCGACTCCTGTGAGTGCGCTCCTCCGCAGGGCTCTCCCGCAGCGACTGGCCGATCGGATGATGAAGGAGGCGGGCGTCGAGGGCTCGGTTGCCCTTGCCCGGCTTCGAAGGGAGGACCGCGGGGCGCTCGCCGGGGTGCTCGGCGCGTATCCCCTCCCCTGGACCGGGGACGAGGGCTACCGGAAGGCGGAGGTGACCGGGGGTGGGGTTTCGCTGGCCGAGGTCGATCCACGCTCGCTGGAGAGTCGGGTCCAGCCCGGGCTCTTCCTGGCCGGAGAGATTCTCGATGCCTTCGGCCCGATCGGGGGCTACAACTTCGCGTGGGCCTGGGCTACGGGTCGGATGGCGGGGCGGGGGGCGGCGGCGCGGGTCTCCCGAGCAGGGTGACCGCGATCCCGCCGTTTCGCGTCTTCACCAGGGGGTCGAGCGGGCCCGCCCCCCTGCGCGAAAGCTCCCGACGCAGCGCACCCTCCAGCACGGGATCACTCACGTAGGCGCTGAAATCCCAGGCGCTCCACGGGCCGGCCAGCTGTGCGCCCAGGGACCGATAGAGGGGGCGAAGCTGGGACCGTTCGCCGAGTCGCCCGCCGTAGGGAGGGTTCGTGACGATCCAGCCGGGATCCCCGCCCGTGTTCGAGGCCGTGCTCATCGATGCCTGCCGGACCGAGAGGTCGTCCTCGACCCCGGCCGCCCGGGCGTTCCCCGCCAGGGCCTCGAGGCTGCGGGCGTCCCGATCCGAGGCGAGGATCGGGGCCGGCGCACCCGGCAGAATCCGCTCGCGGGCGTCCTCGATCATCGTGGTCCAGGTCGCGGCGGGGGCCCCCTCCCACTCCAGAAAGGGAAAGTCGGGAGGACGGCGGGACGCGGTCGCGAGCGCCGGAGGGATGCGCCGAGCGATCAGGGCGGCTTCGATCACGATCGTCCCCGATCCGGCGAAGGGGTCGAGTAGGGGGCGGTCGAGGGGCCAGCCCGAGGCCCGGAGGGCGGCGGCGGCCAGGGTCTCGCGGAGGGGGGCCGAGCCGGTGAGGCGCCGGTAGCCCCGACGGTGCAGGTGGTCTCCGGTGGCGTCCAGCGAGATCGTGATGGTATCCCGGTGGACGCGCACGTGCAGCCGCCAGGGCTCGGGGGAGGCCTTCGCGGTCGAGGGCCCCGCGGTCTCCCATCCGATCGCCCGGAGCACCCGCTCCCGGACCGCACCCTCGTGATACAGGCGGGAGCGTCGACAGCTGACCTCGACCGGGATCGGGTGGGAGAGATCACCGCGTCGCTCCGGCGGGAGCCAGGCTGCCCAGTCCACATCTCCCGCCTTCCGCTCGAGTTCACCCAGTGCGCGGGCTCCGAAGCGCGCCACCCGCACGAGGACCCGGCTGGCGATCCGCGAGTGGAGGTGGGCGGCCATCAGCCCCTCCCATCCGGCGGACCACGAGAGTCCCCCGCGCACGACCTCCACCGGGTGGCCGGCGTCCCGAAGCTCGGCGGCCGCGAGGGCCTCGAGTCCGGGGGGAACCACGACGAAGAGCTCGAAGGGGGGCTTGGGCATGAGGGGAAAGCTGGCGATATTCGTGCAGAATCGCGAGCGATGGGCGAACATTCCCCCCGATCGGGGACTGCTGCGGGAGGGAGCGGGTGACACGACCGAGCGAGACGGAAGGTGGGGAGAGGGAACACCAGGCGTCGGACCTTCCCCCCCCTCCCTCGATCTGGAGCTTCGCCGAGCGGGGACCGGGACGAATGGGACTCGAGGCGGCGCTCGGGGGGGCCGCGGGGTATCTTCTCGCAACGCCTCTGGGGCTCGAGGAGCTGCGCCTGAGCCTGGCTCTCCTGGGTGCGGTCGCCGCGCCGCTGTCCCTGACGCTGACACCCGTCGTGGGCCCCCCGGCATACCGGGCGATGCGGTATGGGATGGCGCTGGCCGTGATCCTCACCCTGGTCGTCTCCTTCGCGGGCCAGGGGCGGGAGCGACCGATCGGAGAGCTCCTCTACTGGGGGGCATTCTTCTTCATCGTCGGTGCGATCGCCCACGGGGCCATGGCGCTCACTCTCGACCGGAGCGAGGGGCGGTGACCGGGCAGGGTAGGGGGTGGTCCGGAGCCAAACGCGGAAACCGTAGACATTCGCGCCGGGAAGTCGTACGTTAAGGGTGCGTTATGAGGGGTCGGTTCGACCGGCTTCTCCGTGAACACCATGCGGGAATGGAGGAATTATGCGTCGGTCGGTTCTGCTGCTCGGCTTACCGATTTTCCTTATCGTGGGCCTTCTGGGCTGCGATTCGGCAACGGACCTGGCGGAAGTTACGGTCAGCGGTCACTGGGATGGCGTGGGTGCCATGCAGGAGACCTTCTCGGGGGCCCGCCTGGACCTGACCCAGACGGCGGACGGCGTCATCTCCGGTACCTGGAGACGTGGCGGGCTCACCGGCGGCGTCACGGGAATGAACCAGGGCGGCGATCTGGAGATCACCCTGCTCAACTTCCAGGTGGGGACCGTCACCTTCGAAGGGCGCTTCACCGACCGGTATCGGATGGAAGGGGCGCTGAACGGCAGTTCGCTCGATGGACCCGCCGTGTTCCGACGAGTGACCTTCTGATCGTCTGAATTCCGATCGGTACGACCGGCGAACGATCACGGTCGACCCGATGCAGGACGCAGGAGCGTGGCCCCGGAGAGATTCGTCTCCCGGGGTCGCTTTTTTTTGAATCCCGAACCAACGGACCTCCCGATGACACGCATCCGGTCGCACCCCCCGACACTCTGCGCGCTTCTCGCGGCTTTTCTCCTGGTCGCACCGGGGCTCCTCGGGGCCCAGCCGGCTCCGATCGAGGGTCTCGATCAGTTCGTCGAAGCGGGAATGGCGGAGTGGGGGATCCCGGGGCTGGGGTTGGCGATCGTCCAGGATGGAGAGGTCGTCTACGCAAGGGGGTACGGGGTCCTGAGAAAGGGCGAGGAGACTCCCGTCGACGAGAACACCCTCTTCGGGGTGGCCTCGGTGTCGAAGGCGTTCACCGCCGCCGCCGTCGGCCTCCTGGTCGAGGACGGCCTCCTCGACTGGGACGATCCGGTGGTGAAGCATCTGCCGGGCTTCGAACTGTACGATCCCGCTGTGACCCGGACGGTGACGATTCGGGATCTGCTGAGCCATCGGGTGGGGATCGGTCGCATGACCGGAAACCGGCTCCAGTGGCTTCCCAACCGGGATCGCTCCGAACTCGTCCATCGGATGCGGTATGCCGAGCCCGAGCAGTCGTTTCGAAACGGCTACGTCTACTCCAACGTGATGTACATGGTCGCCGGTGAGGTGATCGAGGCCGTGTCGGGCATGAGCTGGGGGGACTTCGTCGAGGCCCGGATCTTCGCCCCGCTCGGCATGGAGCGGAGCAACACCTCGATCACCCGGATCGGAGACGATCCCAACGCGGCCTGGCCACACCAGGAGATCGACGGAGAGGTCGTCGAGATTCCCCGACGGAACTTCGATGCGGTCGGGGCCTCGGCCTCGGTGAACACCTCGGTACAGGAGCTGACCACCTGGATGCGTCTGCATCTGGGTGACCCCGGCGAGGTCGACGGCGTGCGTCTGCTCGATCCGGCGACCGTGCGCGAGATGCATCGTGCGCAGAACCGGATCCCGGATCAGGGGATCACGGGAGACCTCGCCTCCTACGGCCTCGGCTGGCGACTGTCGACGTACGAAGGCCACCGGACCTCTCAGCACGGCGGGGCGACCGATGGGATGAACACGAACCTGGTCCTGGTGCCGGGACGGAACCTGGGGGTGGTCGTCACCACGAACACCTTCAATTCCTTCATGGACGCCCTTGCGAACCGCGTCGTGGATCGCTTCCTCGGGATCGAGGATCGGCCGTGGGACCAGATCTACCGGCAGAACTACCTTGGGGCCTACGAGCGGGCCCGGGCGGCCCGGGACTCGATTCACGCCGCCCGGCAGGAGGGGACGAGTCCCTCGGTGCCCATGGAGGCCTTCGCGGGGACCTTCGTCGACTCTCTCTACGCCGACGCCCGGGTGCGGATGGGCGAGGAGGGGCTGGTGCTGGAGTTCTGGGGGGACGAGAGTCAGACCCTGGACCTCGAACACTGGCATCACGACACCTTCCGGGCATCGTATCGCAATCCCGCCCAGCGCGAGAAATTCGTCTGGTTCACCAGGGATGACCGCGGCGATATCGATGCGCTGCACGTGCGCTGGACCCTCAGACCCGATCTCCTGCAGGTGGGACTCTACCCGGCGTGGTACACCCGCGATGTCACCTTCCGGCGGGTGGATGACCGCTGACCCGGATGCCGTCGGAGGCCTCCGGATCCGCCATGTGCACCCTCGGGGGTCCGGCCGGACTCCCCTGGTCCTGCTGCACGGCTTCACGGGGTCGGGCGAGAGCTGGGGCGGCGACCTCCTCGAGGGCCTCTCCGAGATCGGGCCCCTCCTGGTCGTGGACCTGCCGGGGCATGGGCAGTCCCGCGCCCTGAACCCGCTCGATCCCGAGGCCCCCCCGCGCTTCGAGGAGGTCGTGGGGGCCCTGGCGGCGATTCCGGCGGCCTTCGGCTATCCCCGCGCCCACTGGATCGGGTATTCGATGGGGGGCCGACTCGCGATGGCCGTCGCGATCGAGAGCCCCGACGTCGTCTCGCGGCTGGTGCTCGAGGGGGCCTCGCCCGGACTCGCCACCGAGTACGAACGCGCCGAGCGGAGGCGTGCCGACGCGGCGCTGGCGGACCGGATCGTCGACGAAGGCATCGAAGCCTTCGTCACCTTCTGGATGGACCTGCCCCTCTTCGAATCCCAGAAGCGCATGTCCGGGTCGAAGCGTGAGGCGATGCGCCGGATCCGGATGCGCAACGATCCCCACGCGCTGGCCGCGGTACTCCGGGGGATGGGTACCGGTCGGCAGCCGTCGTACTGGGACGAGCTGCCCGACCTCATGCATCCGGTCCTGATCGTGACCGGAGCGCTCGACACCAAGTTCGAGGCGATCGCCCTACAGATGAGGCGACGGCTGCCGCGAGGGGAGCGGGCCTCCCTGCCCGGAGCGGGGCACACGACCCACCTCGAAACCCCCGCCACCTGGCTGGAGTCGGTCCGCGGGTTTCTGAACGGGGACTGAGCCCTGCCCGGTCTGGACTTCGGCCCGGGTGGCCGGTCAGAGCTCCTCGACGATCGAGCCGAGCCAGGGGTCGAACGACTCCTGGAAGATCTCGAAGTGGACCGCCTGGCCGATCTGTTCGAGGGGTCGGGTCTGCTCGATCACCTCGTGGTAGCTGACGTAGCAGGCCAGCGCCCGCTTGGCGATCTCCAGGTCGCCCTCCGAGAAGACCTCGGCGGCGTCGATCTCCTCGTCCGAAGAGGAGTTGAGGCGGAACTTGCCCTCCGGGCGCTCCCGGTCGGGGAGGGTGAACAGCGCCAGCCGCCGGGGGGCGGGGTGCTCGTCTCGCAGTTCGCAAAAGACCCGCTTCACGACCGCATGGGTCACGAGGTGGTCCGGAAAGCCGCTCACACCGTGCACCGCGTAGGTCACGATCACGTCGGGTTTGACATCGAGGATTCCCTGCCGGACCGTGGCCTCGATCTTCCTGGGGTCCATGCCCGAGAGCCCGGAGTCGGGCAGGTCCAGCACGACCATTCCGTGAAGTCCGAGCGCTCGTTCGACCTCGAGCATCTCCCGATACCGGACCTCTCCCATCGCCTCGATCGAGAGATTCAGCCGGTGGCGCTGGCTGGTCGCACCGCCCTGGGTCAGGGTCAGCAGATGCACCTCGTGGCCGAGTCTGATCTGGCGCGCGATCGCGGGCGCCGGGCCGAAGCACTCATCGTCCGGGTGGGGAAAGATGTACAGGATTCGCATGGGGCCTCGTCACGATCGGGGAGAGGGGTCTCCGGAGGATTCAAAGTGGGTCGGCCCCCTCTCTCCCCACAAGGTCGAGGCCTGGGGCGGAGGACCGTACGGAGGGCCGCGCGGGGGGTTGGAAATTCGCGGCACCGTTGACGGGAGGCGCCACGACCGGCACCATGAGCGTCGGTCGACAGGTCGTACGTGGTTGCCGGAGAGGCCGGCTCGTGCGAACCACGGGGCGTGGCCCGAGCACGGGCGACCCCCGGCATGATAACTCGGACAGGCTCAGGGAGTGACGTATGTTCGGAAGAGAAGGACACGATGTGGGATCCGATTGGCTGCGCCGGGCGCGCATCTCCGTGCTCCTCGTCGGACTGTCGGTCTTCGTGATCGTCGGTTGTGAGGACAATTCCGCCGATGCCCCCGGCACCACCACGGCCGGAGAGCCCGGTGCGGAGTTCGGGCTGGTGATCCACGGGGGGGCCGGGACCATTACCCGCGAGAGCATGACCTCCGAACTCGAAGAGGGCTACCGACGCTCCCTCGAAGCTGCGCTCGAAGCCGGCTACGCGATCCTCGAAGATGGGGGGAGCGCCATGGACGCGGTCATTGCCGCGGTCATGGTCATGGAGGACGACTCGCTCTACAACGCGGGACGCGGCGCCGTCTTCACCAGCGAGGGCACCAATGAACTCGATGCCGCGGTCATGGACGGGGTAGATCGCAACGCCGGTGCCGTCGCCGGTGTGACCCGGGTGCGAAATCCGATCGAGCTGGCCCGACTGGTGATGGACGAGTCGCCGCACGTGATGATGGCGGGCGAGGGCGCCGAGGTCTTCGGGGAGCAGTTCGGAATCGCGCAGGTCGACGCCGACTACTACTACACCGAGCGCCGCTGGGAGGCGCTCGAGCGTGCCCGGGAGGACGAAGAGATCACCCTGAGCTGGCACCTCGAGGACGACCGAATGATCGGCACGGTCGGAGCCGTCGCGAGGGACCGTGACGGGAACCTCGCCGCCGCCACGTCGACCGGGGGAATGACGAACAAGCGATTCGGCCGGGTCGGCGATGTCCCGGTCATCGGGGCCGGTACCTATGCCTCGAACGAGTCGTGCGCCGTATCCGCGACCGGGCACGGGGAGTACTTCATACGAAATGTGGTCTCCCGTGAGGTATGCGCCCGGATGGAGCACCGGGGAGAGTCGCTGCAGGAGGCCGCCGAGGCGGTCGTCATGGTCCAACTGGCCGACCACGGCGGGACGGGTGGTGTGGTGGCGGTCGATCGCGACGGCCACTTTTCGATGGTGATGAATACCCCCGGGATGTATCGGGGCCACTACATGGCCGGCGGGACTCCGTTCACCGCGATCTACGCCGACGAGGGGGACGGCCGCTGAGCCCGAGATCAGCGAAGGTAGCGGTACATCAGCTCGAGAAGCTCGTCGCGCATCGCTTCGGCAGCCTCGCCGCCCCGGGCCTGTGCATCGGCGGCGCAATGCGCCAGGTGGTTGCGCATGACCTCGCGGCTCACCGCTCGCAGCGCCTCCTGGACCGACGAGATCTGGACCAGGATCTCGGGGCAGTAGCGATCCTCGTCGACCATGCGGTGTAATCCCCGGATCTGTCCTTCAATTCGCCGGAGCCGGGTGAGGTTGCCGGCCTTGATGTCGGGGTCGATCGCCGACGGGTGTTCGGGGGTATCAGGCGCTGAGGCGGAAGTCATGGTGGTCTCTGCGGTGGAGCGAACCGGGTGTGAGTGAATCGTCGAAAAGCATAGAACGAGCCTGGTTCCCGGACAAGGAACCGGGCCGGTGACGGACGATCGTGGGTCCTCTCTCCCGCTGAGTCGGGGGGAGCTGGATCGAGTGATCCGACGCGCGACGGAGCTCCAGTTTCGTGAGGGGGCCGTCGACGAGGGAGAGCTCTCCGAGGCCGAGGTGCTTCGGATCGGTCGCGAAGTCGGCCTCGACTCCGATTACGTGCGGCGGGCGCTGGGTGAGGTCCGGGCCGAGGCCATGGTCCCCGCCCTCGCCCCGGACTCGGGTGTCCTGAGGCGCCTGATCGGTCCGGCCCACGTTCGGGCCGACCGGGTGGTTCCCGGGGAGGCCCGCGAGACCGAGGAGCGTCTGGTCCACTGGTTCTCGGAGGCCGAGAGCCTTCATCTGGTCAGACGGCGGGCCGGGTTTTCCCTCTGGGAGCCGGCCGAAGGGTTCGTGGCCCAGCTTCAGCGAGGGCTGAAGTGGCACGGTCAGCGGTACGAGTTGGCGCAGGCCCGGCAGGTGGAGCTTTCCGTACAGGACCTCGAGGACGGGTTTTCTTTCGTGACACTCACAGTCGATCTGCGGAATCTGAGAATGGAACTGGGAGGAGGACATATCGCGGGGTTCGGCTTCCTCGGGGGCGGCCTTGCGCTCGCGGTTTCGGCCGCGGTTCTGGCTCCACCGGCGATCGTCGGAGCGGGTGCGATCGGGATCGCCACCGGCGCGCTCGGAGGCCTGGGCCTCGGGCGGTCCTCGTTCCGCGGCAAGGAGGAGCGGATCCGGTTGGCGGCCGAGGGGCTCCTCGATCGACTCGAACGGGGAGAACTCAAGGGCCCCCCGGGAGCCCGCCGGTGAACGCCGCGAACAGGACGGCCGGGCTCGTGCCGACCCCCCGCCGCGTCGTCTGGGTGCTCCTGTCGATCGCCCTGCTGGGCGGGCTCGTGCCCGACGCCCATCTCCGGGCCCAAGCGCCCGGAGACATCCGGACCGACCGGGTGGTGCGGGAGCTCGAGCCGGAGATCCGGCGGGCGATGACCGAAGGGCGGATCCCCTCTCTCACCATCGCGCTGGTCGCCGGCGAGGAGATCCTCTGGAGCCAGGGGTACGGCTACGCCAACCTGTACACCCGCTCACCGGCGACCCCCAGTACCGTCTACATGGTCGCCTCGACCTTCAAGACGATGTCGGCCAGCGCGATCCTGGGTCTCTGGGAGGAGGGGCGCTTCGATCTCGACGACCCGGTCCGCGACTACCTCGGGGACCTCGAGATCCCCGGCGAGAACCCCAACCGTCCGATCACCTTTCGACAGCTGTTGACCCACACGTCGGGTCTGCCGTCGGGGTTCTCGCCCGTTCCGGTCTGGAATGACACAGTCCCGACGCCCATGGCCGCCTTCCTTCGATCCGAGATGAAGGTGCGAAGCGCGCCGCTCGAGCGGGTCCAGTACTCGAACATGGGATACACGCTCCTGGCGTATCTGGTCGAACGCCTGACCGGAATCGAGTTCCGCACCTGGGTTCGCAACCGGATCTTCGGGCCCGTCGGGATGGGCAGCACCGACTTCGTTCCCTCGGCCGAGATGGTCGAGCGGATGGCGATTCCGTACATGCCCGAAGATGGCGATGGCCCCCTGCGCCCCGCGGACCGGTTGCGTTTCGCAGAGTGGCCGGCCGGCCAGGTGTGGGGCACGGTGCAGGATCAGGCTCGCTGGCTCGCCGTGAACCTGAACGACGGGGTGCATCAGGGCCGGCAGATCCTGCAGCCCGAGACCCTTCGCGAGGCGCATTCGCACCAGTTCCGGGACTTTTCCGGTCCCATGGCGGGGGGATGGGGAGGGGAGGACGCGGGCTACGGGCTGGCCTGGTGGACCTCTACGCGCGAGGGGGAACGCTACATCGCACACTCCGGGAGTGTGAGGGGGTACACCGCCTTCCTGCACGGAAACGTCGACCGCCAGGTGGGGGTGGCGATTCTGACGAACGGGCATCGTGCACATCCACACCTGGTGCGCCTCTCCTACCTGGCGACCGATCTGATGGGCGAACACATCCGGGGCCGGGACCAGTAGCCTCGGGGGATGGAGGCCGGGTCGAGGCCCCCGTCCGCCTTCAGTGTGCTTCGATCTGGGCCGGGGTGCGGACTTCGATCCGGGGTACATTTCGGTGGGAGGTCACCCGTCCCGCCACACAGATGGATCGGTTCGCGTACAGGAACTCGGGAGGCGAGGGAAAGCGATCCCGGTCCCGGCCCCAGATCACGGCATCGAAGGGCTGGTCGGGATACGGTCTTTCGAAGTTCAGGTACGTCGGCTGGCCCCCGGTCTCGGTTGCGAAGGTCGTGTTCACCACCTCTCCGCACACGATCGCCCGCTCCCCTTCATACTGGGCCGCGTCTTCGGCCACCACCCAGACCACGTCGTCGTAGTCCGCGGGGTTGAAGCGCTCTTCGCCATCGGGGATCAGCCCCGCGCGTCGGATGAAGAAGAGCAGGAGCACCGTGACCCCCACGATCGCGAAGAGGAGTCGACGGGAACGGGGTCGGCGGGAGCCCATCGTCGTCGGCCTCGAACCCTACGGAGTCGGGCCGGCGTTCATCGGACGAGCTTCCGATACTGGATTCGTCTCGGCATCTCGGCCTCGGCGCCCAGTCGCCTGCGGCGGTCCTCCTCGTACTCCTGGTGGTTCCCCTCGTACCAGCGGACCTCGCTGTCTCCCTCGAAGGCCAGGATGTGGGTGGCGATCCGGTCGAGGAACCAGCGGTCGTGCGAGATGATCACCGCGCATCCGGGAAAGTCCAGGATCGCGTCCTCGAGGGCCCGCAGCGTGTCGACATCGAGGTCGTTGGTGGGCTCGTCGAGGAGGATCACGTTCCCACCCGACTTGAGCAGCTTTGCCAGGTGCAGACGGTTGCGTTCCCCCCCCGAGAGCACTCCCACCTTCTTCTGCTGCTCGGGCCCCTTGAAGTTGAACGAGGACAGGTAGGCGCGGGAGCTCATCTCGCGCCAGCCGAAGTCGAGGACGTCGTGGCCGCCCGAGACCTCCTCCCAGACCGATCGGTCGGGGTCGAGGTCGGCCCGCGACTGGTCGACGTGGGCGAGCCGGACCGTGGACCCGATCCGGATCTCGCCGTTGTCCGGCTCCTCGTCTCCCACGATCATCCGGAAGAGGGTGGTCTTTCCCGCCCCATTCGGTCCGACGACCCCGACGATGCCTCCGCGCGGAAGCCGGAAGGAGAGGGAGTCGATCAGGAGTCGGTCGTCGTACCCCTTTGAAACGTCCTCGAAGATCACGACGTCCTCGCCCAGCCGCTCGGGACGGGGGATCAGGATCTCGGCGGTTCCCTGTCGCTCGGTGGGACCCTGGCGGAGGAGCTCCTCGTACGAGTTGAGCCGGGCCTTCCCCTTCGACTGCTTGGCCTTCGGGCTCATCCGGATCCACTCGAGCTCGCGTTCGAGGGTCTTCTGGCGCGCCGACTCCCGCTTCTCCTCGAGGGCGAGGCGAGCCCTCTTCTGCTCGAGCCACGAGGAGTAGTTGCCCTCGTACGGGTGACCCTGCCCCCGGTCGAGCTCGAGGATCCACTGCGCCACGTTGTCGAGGAAGTAGCGGTCGTGCGTGATCGCGACGATCGTACCCGGAAACTCGGCCAGATGCTGCTCGAGCCACGCGACGGACTCGGCGTCCAGGTGGTTGGTGGGCTCGTCGAGCAGGAGGAGGTCGGGCTCTTCGAGCAGGGTGCGGCAGAGGGCCACCCGACGCTTTTCTCCCCCGGAGAGGTGGGTCACGGCGGCGTCCGGCGGCGGAAGCCGGAGGGCCTCCATGGCAATCTCGACCTTTCGGTCCAGTTCCCATGCCCCGGCCGCCTCGATCCGGTCCTGCAGCCGGGACTGCTCCTTGAGCAGCGCCTCCATCTCCTCGTCGGTCGAGACGTCGCCGAAGGCCATGTTGACCTCTTCGAAGCGGCGGAGGAGGTCACGGGTGCCCTGCACCCCCAGCTCCACATTGCCGCGCACGTCGAGAGTGTCGTCGAGTTCCGGTTCCTGCGGCAGGTATCCGATCCGCGTGCCCTTCGCCGCCCACGCCTCGCCCTGGAAGTCCTTGTCGACGCCGGCCATGATGCGCAGGAGGGTGCTCTTTCCGGATCCGTTCGGGCCGACCACACCGATCTTGGCGCCGGGATAGAAGGAGAGCCAGATGCCCTTGAGGATCTCGTTTCTGGGGGGGACCACCTTGCGGAGGTCCTTCATGACGTAGATGAACTGGGGGCCGGCCATGGTTCGGATCGAACTCCTGGAATTGGGGCTGGACGGTTCGTGGTTTACGACACAGTCGAAGATAATCGCTCGCGCCCCATCGTGAAGCGTCGGGCGAGAGGACGTGGGCTCAGGGCTCCGAGATGCCCCGTCGCAGAAGGGACCGCGCGACGAGCCCCGCCAGGAGGATGCCGGTGCCGGTGGCCCAGACGGGCACGGGCACCTGGAAGGCCAGGACGAGGCAGCCCAGGAGCCCGATCGCCGGAACCCAGCGCGGATAGCGGCGCTGCTCGGGAGGGAGCCGGAAGGCGGCCAGGTTCGTGATGCCGTAGTAGATGAGGACCGTGAAGGCGGAGAAGGTCCAGGTGAGGCTCACGTCGCCGGCGAGGACGAGGAGGAGGATGACGCCTCCCACCGTGAGCGTCGCCACCCGGGGGGTCCCGGAGTCGGAGTGGACCCTGGCGAGCCCCGGGGGCAGGTCGGTGCGGCGGCCCATCGCGAGGGCGACCCGCGAGAGCCCCAGGATCAGGTTCAGGAGGACACCGAGCATGGCGGTGACCGCCGCGACTCCCACGAAGAAGGCGAGCCCGGGGGCCTCGAGCATGGCGGCGGCAGCCTGGAGGGGGGCGGCGGTCTCGCGGGTGATCTCGGCGAAGTCCGAGGCGCCCAGGGTGCCGAGAGCGACCATGGCGACGGCCGTATACAGGAGGGCCACGACCCCCAGGGTGATCCAGATCGCCCGGGGGATCGTGGACTCCGGATCGCGGACCTCCTCGCCCAGGGTGGCGATCCGCCCATAGCCCGTGTAGGCGACGAAGAGGAGCGCCGTGGCGTGCAGGAGTGCACCGGGGCGGGATCCGAACGGGTCGAAGGGTTCGGACCCGCCGCCGCCCGACCCTTCGGCCAGCGATCGCAGGGCCTCGGGGAGGCCCATGACGAGAAACCAGGACAGGACCGCGAGGGTGATCCCCACGATCAGGATGTTGGCCCGGTTGGTCCTCCGGATCCCCCCCAGGAGAAGCACCGTAAGGACAACGACGGCTCCTGCGGCGAGGGTGACCCGGAGGGCGCGCGGGGCCTCGAAACCGCCCACCAGGAGCAGGTATCCCGCGAGTCCGAGGGCCGCGGTCGCCGCCGAGGCCCCCTTGGCCAGCAGGAACATCCAGCCGGCCGAAAACCCGAGGGCCGGGTTGAGGACGCGGTACCCGTATTCGTAGGTGCCTCCGCTGACGGGGTGCGCCGCCGCGAGCTGCGCCGACGAGAGACCGTTGCAGAGGGCGAGAAGGGCCGCCAGGGGGAGCGCTAGGAGGATGCCGTCGCCCACGACACCCGCCGCGATCCCCAGCGAAACGAAGAGGCCTGTGCCCACGATGGATCCCAGCCCCATGAACACGGCCCCGGGAAGTCCGACCCCACGGACCAGGGCCGAGGGCGGGTCCTGGGCCGGCGTGGCCCCCGGGGCATTCACGGTGCCATCTCTGTGCTGTTCAGGATGCGGGCTCCCCGGTCGGAAAGCTCGGTGCGGAGCGCCTCGTCACCGGAGGGGTCCACGGAGCGGGTGAGGTCCCAGAGGAGGGTGACGTCGAATCCTTCCTCGAGCGCGTCTTCGACGGTCCATCGGACGCAGAAGTCACGAGCGAGCCCGCAGACCACCAGGTGCCCGACTCCCCGTTCGCGAAGGAGCCCGCTCAGGCCGGTGGCCGGGCGGCTCCCACCCGGGCCCCAGTTGTTGCGAAATCCGGAATAGGAATCGACCGCGGGGTCGAGACCCTTCCGGATGATCGCCGAGACGTGCTGCCAGGGGAGTTCGGGGTGGAGTTCGGCACCCGCGGTGCCCTGTACGCAGTGGTCGGGCCAGAGGACCTGCGGGTGCCCGTGCAGGGTGATCTCGTCGAAGGGCTCTGCGCCCTCGTGGTTCGAGGCGAAGGATCGGTGGTTCGGCGGGTGCCAGTCCTGGGTGGCCACCTGAAGCGGGTGCGCGCCCGACTCCATCAGCTGCTGCACGCCGGAAAGGATCCGGTCTCCCTCGCCCACGGCGAGGCTGCCCCCCGGAAGGAAGTCCGGCTGGATGTCGACCAGGATCAGCGCCGAATTCGCACCTTCGGATCCGGAACGGGATTGCTCGGCGGCCGGGCTCGGTCGGGAAGACGATTCGGCGGCGTCGATGGACATGCTCATCCCTACCGCCGATGCCCCCGGCCGTTCCGCTATCGGCTGCGCCGGCCGGCCTGCGGTGGGGGCTGCTTGCGGGTCAGCACCCAGGCGAGCATCACGACCCCCAGGAGCCCCATGAGCCCCGAGAAGATCTGCGAGAGGGTGAGGTCCATCCAGACCGTCCGCTCCTCGCGCACGTACATGAGGAGAAAGCGGATGATGCCGTACCCCGCCACGAAGGACCAGGTGAGGGTCCCAGGAGGCGGCTTCACCCGCTCGCGGACCATGAGGAGCACCCCCGCCATCCCGAAGTTCTTGAGGGACTCGTAGAGCTGCGTGGGGTGTCGGCAGCCCTCGGGCGGCTGCGCCATGTACTCGCTCTGGGAGTAATCCACGCAGAAGGCCCCGTCGTAGAGGGTCCCGTACATCTCTGCGTTGATGAAGTTCGCGATCCGTCCGAGCCCCAGGGCGACGAGCACGGGGACGGCGATCCGGTCGGTCAGGCTGTAGACGGGAATCCGGTGCCGACGCGAGAACCAGAAGGTCACGAGAAGGATCCCGGCCAGCCCTCCATGGAAGGCGAGTCCCCCCCGCCAGACCGCGATCCACGCCGCCGGGTCGAAGCCGTAGCGATCGAACTCGAAGACGAAGACGTGAAAGAACCGGGCGCCGATGAGGGCGCCGGCGATCGCGAGGAGCACGAAAGTCTCGGCGCCCTCCTCGGTGAGGTTCTCGATCCGGTTCTGGAGCGAGGCCTTCCGAAGGGAGAGGTAGACGATCACCATCCCCAGGATGTAGGGGATGGAGTACCAGCGGATCCCGAACCCATCCGTGAACCGGATGAGGAAGGGGTCGATGTTGTGGATTATGGGATCCAAAGGTCAGCGCTTCTCGGCCTGCGGGTCGTGGAGTCGGTCGAGCTCTGCGAAGAACGCCTCGGATACCGTTTCGAAGGCTCCCATCTCGCGCAACTCCGAAGGGGTGTACGGGAGGATCGCCCGGATCGCCCGTCGCAGCGCCTGGTCACCCGAATATCCGCACGCCTTGCCCACACTCGACACGGAGTGGCCCGGATCGTCCAGGAGGGCCGAGGCGAAGAGGATTCGCATCCACAGGAGGAGTCGGCGCGGGGTCGGCAGCTGTGAGCGCTCGCACCAGCGCAGCAGGGTCGAGGGAGAAAAGCCGAGGGTCCTGGCCAGTGCCCTCGGATGCTCGCCGCGCATGACGGTCTCGACGGCGGCGTCGAGGATCGTGCGGGCTCGGCCCGTCAGGCGGTAGCTCTGCTCGGACGCCAGGAGGCGGCGGAGGGGCTGGGCCCGCGTCTCCCTGAGACGCCGCCGCAGGGCGACCTCGCTCGCGTCGTCGTCGGTCTGCACGATTTCCGAGATGCCCCACTCTCCCAGCTTCCAGAAGACGTGGTGGTGCGATGGCGGGCTCTGTATGGCGGCGAGAACCGTGCTCGACGGAAACGATTCCAGGATCTCCTGGAGCTCCGCCGAGGGGGTAACCTTCGAGCGGGTCCCGTAGAACGGGTCCACCAGAACCAGAGCGGCGGGGGGAGCCGACTCCAGGGTGGTGCGTAACTCGGGCCAGTCACGGACACGCGACAGTGAGAACCGGTCCGACGAAGCGTCACGGATACGCCGAGTGAACTTCCGGTCGGAGTGAAGGAGGAGGAGAGGGCGACGTTGTTCCTGCATGGGTCGAGTCAGCCTTTTTCGAGAGTGGTCTCTGGCGACGCCGGAAGGTGGTTCAGCCCGGTTCGTTCAGAAGCCGAACCAGGTGATTGGCCAGAGCGGATTGTCGTCCGTCCAGATCGGTGCTTGGCTCAGGGCGAGTATGGCGATCCTGTTCGGATTTGTCGAGTAGCACGCCTGCCAGGAACTCGACCTGGCTGCCCGGGCCCTGCCGGGAGTGGCGTCGCGCCCGGTTCACCGCCCCCTCCGCCGCCTCGGAATTTCCGAGCTGAATCGCCGCCCGAGCGACGTCGAGCCAGGCCTCGGCGACGCCGGGGCCCCCGGAGAGCTGGGAGAGCCGATTCCGGGCCTCCTCGAAACGCTCGATGTCGGGAGTGGCCGCCGCAGCGCGGGCCATGCCCCCGAGGATGGTCGGAAACTCTGCGCGCTGGGCCTGTCGGCTGACCGCTGCGAAGACGTCGAGTGCCTGGGGGAAATAGCCATTGCGGAGCCAGAAGAAGGCCAGGTCCCGGGCCAGTGGCACGAGGTCCGGATGCCCGGATCCGAGCAGGTCGATGGCCTGACCCGCGAATTCCGACGCCTCGTCGGGATCTCCGGCGGCGTCCTCGAGCGAGAACAGGGAGTGGAGCGCCCGGGCCTTCGTCTCCTTGAGGCCCTGACGGCTGGCGCGCCGGAACCCCTTCAGGAAACTTTCGCGAGCCGATGGGATCGCGCCGCGGTCGAGCATCATGGAGCCGTGGGCAAGGTAGGCCTGGATGTACGGAGGCCAGTCGGATACCCGGCGAGCGAGTCCGATCGTCCGGAAGTACCACGCTTCGGCCACTGCCGGGCGCATTCGATCCCGCGCCGCATCGGCCACGCCCAGCGCGAGGCGGGGGTTCGCAGGGTCGGCCGCGGCGGCGACCCGCAGGAACTCGAACTCGGTGTCGGGGGCCGATTGGGATCGCGCCCAGGTCGCGATGCGACGCGCGGCCTTGCCGACGTCGCTCGCCTTCATCGCTTCCGGTTCGGCCAGCATCTCGAGGGTGACCGCGAGCGGCTCGCGGAGTTCGACGTCGTGCTCTTCCAGAACGGAATCGACGTCGGTGGTTCTCCCCTTCGCGACACCCGACCCGAAGAGCCCGACGCGCTCCTCTTCGGACGTCTGCCCCCAGAGGAGGATCGAGCGGTATGTCTTCCACAGGAGCCCTCCGAGTGGGGAGGCGAGTTCGCCCACGATCACCAGCCCCTCGGGGCCGGGTGCGTCGGCATCACGCAGAAGAGGGGGCGTGGGAGCCCAGCGGCGCTTACCGTCGCCGTCTTCTCCCGGGCCTTCCCTGTTGCGAGGCATATTCCCTCCTTGCAGGGGAACATCTGTGACGAATCAATTGTTGGAATGTCGCATTCTAGCCTGCGAACCGCCCGTTCGTCCAGCCTGAACGAAATCGTGACTTTTCCGACTCCCCGGAGTGTGTTACCTCTTCCCGCACCTTTGTAAGGGTCGAGAGGGACAGCTTCGTGAAGTTCGAGCACACCATTCCGGGAGGTTGAGGGTGAGTCAGGGACGTCCGGGGGAGCCAATCGAGGATCGGGGAATCGTGACGAGGGGAGCGGACTGGGCGCTCAACTTCGTGGAGCGCACGGGGAACCGGCTGCCCGATCCGATCACCCTCTTCGTGATCTTCATGGGGATGGTGCTTCTGGCGTCGTGGATCGCGACGTGGCTCGATCTGAGTGCGGTGCATCCGGGAACCTCGGAAGAGATCAATGCGGTGAACCTCCTGACCGCCGAGAGTATCCGGAGGATCCTGGTCGAGATGCCACGCACCTTCACCGACTTTCCGCCGCTGGGACTCGTTCTGGTGGTGATGATCGGGATCGGGGTGGCGGAGCGTACCGGGCTCATCGAGACTTCGCTGAAGGCGTTCGTGAGCAGCGTTCCGAACTGGCTGGTCACCACCGCGCTCGTGCTCGGCGGGCTCCTCTCGTCGCTGGCTGTCGACGCGGGATATGTCGTGCTGATTCCCCTCGGGGCCGTGATCTTTCACGGGATGGGCCGGCACCCGATCGCGGGGCTCGCAGCCGCCTTCGCCGGCGTGTCGGGCGGATTCAGCTCGAACCTCATTCTGACCGCCCTCGACCCGCTCCTGGCGGGCTTCACCGAGCCGGCGGCCCAGGTGGTCGACCCGACCTACACGGTGGCCGCCACCGCGAACTGGTACATCATGGCGGCGCTCGTTCCGGTCTTCACCATCGGGGGCACCCTGGTGACCGAGAAGATCCTTGAGCCCCGTCTCGGCGAGTATACGGGGGGCCTCGAAATCGAGGAGCAGGAGGCGCTGACGATGGTGGAGCGACGGGGGCTGTGGGCGGCGGGGCTCACGGTGCTCGCGACCCTGGCGGTGATCGGGTGGATGGCGATCCCCGTCGATGGCGTTTTGCGGGGCGAGGGGGGCGAGATCGACCCGCTGCTCTCCTCGATCGTGGCCCTGATGCTCTTTGTCTTCTTCCTCCCGGGACTCGTCTACGGCATGGTCACGGGGAAGATCAAGAGCGACAAGGAGGTGGCGTCGATGACCTCCGAGACCATGGCCTCGATGGGGGCGTACATCGTCCTGGCCTTCGTGGCCGCCCACTTCATCGCCTTCTTCAACTGGTCGAACCTGGGGTTGATCCTCGCGATCTCCGGCGCCGACGGGCTGCGGGCGATCGGCTTCACGGGGCTGCCCCTGATCACGGCCTTCATCCTCGTCTCCGGCTTCATCAACCTGTTCATCGGGAGCGCCTCGGCGAAGTGGGCGATCATGGCGCCGGTCTTCGTGCCGATGCTCATGCTCCTGGGGTATTCGCCCGAGCTCACCCAGGCGGCCTACCGGATCGGCGATTCCTTCACGAACATCCTGACCCCGCTTCTGCCCTACTATCCGCTGGTCATCATCTTCGCGCAGAAGTACGAAAAGGACATCGGGCTCGGAACCCTGATCTCGGCCATGCTCCCCTACTCGGTCGTCTTCGCCTTCACCGCCGTGCCGATGCTCCTGCTCTGGGTCTGGCTGGGGATCCCGCTCGGGCCGGACGCCCCCCTGGAGTACATCCCGTGACGCGCCCGCCCCTCTCACACGCGGTCTCGCGTTCGGCCGGGCTCGCCGGGTGTGCGGCCCTGGCGCTGGTCTTCTCGCTGCTTTCGCCCCCGGGTGTGGATGCCCAGGCCGGGCCCACCGGGAGCACGGCCCCCACCACCCTGGATCTCATCCTCCGCGGTGGACAGATCCTGGATGGGACCGGCAACCCGTGGTTCCACGGGGACGTGGGTATCCGCGACGGACGGATCGCGGCGGTGGGGGACCTGTCGGGCGTGACCGCGACGAACGACGTCGATGTGTCCGGGCACATGGTGGCCCCGGGGTTCATCGATATCCATTCGCACGGAGACGGGCGCCTGATGCACGAGGATCCCCGATACCGCGCCGCCCCCTCCCTCGTGGCCCAGGGGATCACGACGGTGGTGATCAACCAGGATGGCCGCTCGCCCTGGCCGATCCGGGACCAGGTCGCGACCCTGGTCGAACGGGGGCACGGGCCGAACGTGATCGTGCTCGTGGGTCATGGTCAGGTGAGGCGGCTCGCCATGGAGGACGATGTGGATCGTCCCGCGACCTCCGACGAGATCGAACGGATCCGGGAGCTGGTGCGCGAGGGGGTGGCCGATGGCGCATGGGGCATCTCTTCGGCGCTCGAGTACAATCCGGGCCGCTGGGCCGAGACCGACGAGGTGGTGGCGGCGGTCGGGGAGGTCTTTGCGGGCGGAGGGGTCTACGTGGCCCATCAGCGCAGCGAGGGCTCCGACCCGATGTGGTACTGGCCGAGTCAGGACGAACCCGGGCCACCGACGCTGATCGACGCGGTGCTGGAGACGATCGAGATCGCCGAACGGACCGGAGTGCCCTCGGTGGCCTCCCACCTCAAGGCCAAGGGCTCGCACTACTGGGGCACCAGCCACACGGTGATCCAGCTCATCGAGTCCGCACGGGAGCGGGGGGTCCCGATCTACGGCGACCACTATCCCTACGAGACCACGGGAAGCGACGGGAATACGGTGCTGATCCCGGGCTGGGCCTTCGCGCGGGGCCGGGAACTGCTGGGCGACGCCGACGCGAGCAACGCCGACGCCATCGAGGCGGTTCTGGCCGTCGAAGAGCAGGCCGTGGCGCTTCGGGGCGACGTGGCCCACGAAATCCGGCGACGGGGCGGGCCCGATCGACTCCTGATCCTGAGCCACCCCGACGAGTCGCTCGACGGCCGTTCGGTCGAGGAGCTGGCCCGTGAGTGGGAGCTCGATCCGGTCGATGTCGCGTTTCGCCTCCAGTCCGAGGGAGACCGGAGTCGACGGGGAGGGGCGCACCTGCGGGGATTCTCGCTGCACGAGATGGATTTCGAGGCCTACGCGAGCCGGGACTGGATGCTGACGGCCTCCGATGGAGGGATCGCCGTACCCGAAGACGGGTTCGTGCACGTCCGATTCTACGGGACCTTCCCCCGCAGGATCGGCCACTATGCACGGGATCGCGGGGTGCTCTCGGTTCCGCACGCCGTGCGCTCCGCGACCTCGCTGCCCGCGCAGGTGCTGGGTCTGAAGGACCGGGGTCAGGTCAGGGAGGGCTTCGTGGCCGATCTCGTCGTCTTCCATCCCGACGACCTCGAGGACCGGACGACCTTCTTCGAGCCGCACCAGTTCCCGGCGGGCCTCCCTCATGTCCTGGTCGAGGGGACCTTCGTGGTTCGGGACGGTGAACTGACCGGAGCACTTCCCGGACGCGTGCTCACGCCGACCGAGGACCGGGGACTCCCGAGACTGCCCTGATCGTCCCGGTCCCGCCCGTCTTGCCTCGTCATGTCCGCAGGTCCTACTATGTTCGCATTCCCGTACCCCAACAATCTGCAGGAGACCGACCCATGACCTTCGACGCTTCCCTCGTCGGGGGCCTCCGCCGGAGCCTTTTCGCCGGGTTGGCCCTGGCGTTTCTGCTGCCCTTCGGACTCGAGGCCCAGAGCGCCGCCCTTCAAACCGAGGGCTACCTCGAACCTTCGCCCGAGATCGCGGCGCTCGTCGATGCTCCGCGTCACGAGAACGTCCTGCTCACGAACCTCAGCCCGGACGGGCAATACTTCCTGGACTCCGAGAGCGAGGGGCTGCCCCCCCTCGAACTCTTCGCCCGCACGTACTACCGGCTGGGTGGCGTCGAGATCGACCCGGTCGCGAACCGCTCGCGGAACCTGACCACTCGGGGGTCGGCCGGCTTCCGCCTGATGAACGCCGAGACCGGTGAGCCGCGCGAGATCCAGGTTCCCGCCGGACACTCGGTCACCGGTGCCTCGTGGTCGCCCGACGGGAGCCGGATCGCCTTCCTGGCGCATTCCGACACCGAGACGCACCTGTTCGTGGCCGATGTGGCGACCGGCGAGTCCCGGCAGCTCTCCACGAGCCCGCTCCTGGCGACCCGGGTCACCTCCGCCCAGTGGAGCGGGGATGGCCGGAACCTGTTCGCGGTGGGAGTCCCGGCGGATCGCGATGTCGAGCCGATGCGGCCTGCGGTGCCCCGGACGCCTCTGATCCGGATCACCTCCGAAGAGGAGAACACCCTTCGCACGTATGCGTCGCTCCTCAGGGACCCCCACGAGGAAGACCTCCTCGAGTACTACACGACCGGCCAGCTGATGCGCTTTCCCGCAGATGGAGGGGATCCGGTGGCCGTCGGTGCGCCCTCGATGATCGAGTCCGTCGACGTGTCGCCTGACGGGATGAATGTCCGGGTGCGGAGCACGCAGCGCCCCTTCTCGTACATAGTGCCCGCTTCGCTCTTCGGCGATCTCGACGAGATCTGGGACCTCTCCGGAGACGTACTGCTCGAAGTCGAGCGTCGTGAGCTCCGTGATGGATCGCAGAACGGGAACGAAGACGACGACGAAGAGGAGCCCCGTCGCTCGATCAGCTGGCACCCCGGTGGCGAGGGGATCACCTTCCTGCAGCGGGATCCCGAGCGCTCCAACGACGAGGACACCGGCGACGAGGACACCGGCGACGAGGACGCCCGCAACGACGGACCCCGCATGGACCGGGTCCTGCACTGGCTGCCCCCGTATGATGCGGGCACCGAGATCGAGCTGTTCGCGAGCGAGCGGGAGATCCGCAGCGCCCGGTTCTCGCCCGAGGCCGACTGGCTCTTCGTGACCGAACGCCGACAGGGCACCGAGACGCTCTTCGCGGTCGAGCTCGCCGACACCGAGACGCGGCACGAGATCTACCGATGGCAGCTCGACGAGTTCTACGAGAACCCCGGAAACCTGATGGGCACGTCGAACGATCTCGGCGTGTCGGTGGTACGGCTCTCGTCCGACGGAGAGCATGTCTACCTTTCCGGGACCCGGTACTTCGAGAACCCCGATGAGGACGCCCCCCGGCCCTTCGTCGACCGGGTCGCGATCCGGAACGGTGATTCGGAGCGGATCTTCGAATCCGACGCCGATGTGTTCGAGCGGATCACCGGAGTCCTCGACGACGACATGAACCGCCTGGTCCTGGCCCGAGAGGCTCCGACGATGATTCCGGACTCCTGGCTCCTCGACCGGAGCAGTGGGGATCTGCGTCAGCTCACTCGCAACGTGGATCACCACGAGCCCGTGACCAACGCGATCCGGGAGCGGATCATGGTCACGCGGGTCGACGGAATCTCGTTCAAGGTGGATGTGACCCTTCCGGCCGATTACCAGGAGGGCACCCGCCTGCCGGCGATCTTCTGGCACTACCCGCGCGAGTACTCCGATGTGGAGTCCTACGAGAACACCCTGAGGACCTACAACAGGAACAGCTTCCCCTCGGTGGGTGCACGCAGCATGGAGATTCTCACCGTGGCGGGCTACGCGGTGATCCAGCCGGATCATCCCACGATCGGGCCGTCGAACCGGATCAACGACAACTACCTGGTCGATCTGCGCGCCAACCACCTGGCGACGATCGACGCACTCGACGCCCGTGGGTGGGTGGACCGTCAGCGCCTGGCGCTGGGGGGACACTCGTACGGCGGGTTCGGGACGATCAACGCGATGGTCCACACCCCGTACTTCCGGGCCGGGATCGCCGGAGCCCCGAACTCGAACCGGCTGCTCACGCCGCTGGGATTCCAGACGGAGCGTCGGAACCTGTGGGATGCGCGCGAGACCTACAAGAACCTCTCTCCCTTCCTCTGGGCCGACCAGCTCAACGGCGCCCTCCTGATCTACCACGGTGAAGACGACCAGAACACGGGGACCTTCCCCGACAACTCCTGGCGCCTGATCCACGCGTTAAACGGGCTGGGCAAGACCGCGGCGCTCTACATGTACCCCTATGAGGGGCACGGACAGGCCACGCGCGAGACGCTCCTGGACATGTGGACCCGCTGGGTGGCGTGGCTCGACCACTACGTGAAGGATGCCGACGTGAACCAGCCGGTCGCACCGATCACGAGTGTGGTCGACGACTCGGATGCCGAGAACGAGTCTCGCCGGTAGGCAGCCCGGTGGTTGAAGATGGTACGGGGCGGGTCCGCGGACGGACCCGCCCCGCTTCATTTTCCACTCAGGGCAGCTCGGTCACCCGGAAGATCGGGAAGGGCCCCTCGGTCGCGAGCGATTCGAAGCGATCGTAGCGCAGGAGCCCGTGCATGGACTCCGGCTCGAGCGCGGTCGCCACCATCAGTCCCCGCAGCTGCGCGGTGCGCACCAGCACGTCGCCCTCGGCCGTCCGGTAGTTCCCCTCCTGTGCCCGGGTTTCGGGAATCTCGACCATGCCCTCCAGGTCGTGGGGGATGAACCCCAGAATGGTCAGCTGCTCGACCGTGAGGTTCATGTCGGCGTCGAGGACCTCGATCTCCACCTGATGGGCTTCCAGCAGGGCGATCACCTCGTCCTGACCGGCCGGGATCAGGTACGCCGGCGGAAGGGGGATTACCCGGTCGGCCACGATGTCGGGGAGCCAGCCCTCGATCCGGGCCGTTACCGTGTCTCCGACGACCCACTCCCCGTCCTCATCCCGGTGGACCGATTCGACGGGGATCTCGAGGGGGCCGTCGCCGGCCTCCCGTCGCATGGTGAGGACGAAGTCCTCGACCTCGCCCTCCCGGACCCGCTCGCGCGCGCCCCGCACCGTATTCAGAATCTGGATTCTGTTTTCGGCCGAGAACCGCAGAAGCGACTCGAGGGTGAGTCGCTGTACCTCGGCTCTGCGCCGCATGTCCTCGGCCCGCGGCTCGGAGCGCTTCCCCTCGACGATGAACGAGAGAGTGTTGAGTATGGCGAGCCCCTGGCGCCCGTCGTTCACATTGGTCGTCGACCAGCGGAGGGACTCGGGGCTGCCCACGATGTAGTTGTGCGCGGTGAAGCCCTTCCCTTCGAGTGCCTCGGTGGCGAAGGCGAGGAAGCCGTCGTGGGCCAGGTCGCGGATCTCTTCGGGGACGTTGAGGTTCGTGGGAAGGCCGATCTGCATGTCGAAGAGCCGGAGCCACCCCTCGTCGAGCCAGGCCCCGCTCCAGGGGCTGTACTCGTGGATGTCGACCGCCACTTCGGGCTCCCATCGGTGGAAGAGTTCACGGAGGGCTCGGGACTCGGGGCCGTCGAGGATCAGGTGGCTCCGGTTCAGGTCGACACCCTCGGCGTTCTGACGCTGGTGGATCTCGCCCCCGTCCGGATTCACCTGGGGGACGAGGATCAGGTCCACATGCCGCAGGAGCTCGTCGTGGTCCCCACGGGCGAGCTCGAGTGCCAGCTTCAGCGCGCCCTCCTTCCCTGCGGGTTCGTTCCCGTGCTGCTGGGCGAAGGCGAGCACGAGCACCCGATCCTCGCGCTGCGCTCCGAACTCCCCGAGCCCGACCTTCAGGTAGGGAATCGAGCGTCCCTCGACCGAGGTGCCCAGGGTGTCGAGCGTCACGCGGGGGCTGACCGCGAGGGCCTCGACGAACTCCATGAGCGGCTCGTACAGGGTGAGCTCGGAGTAGTCCGCCCCGGCCAGCGGGGTCTGGGTGGGGAGGGCGGCGAGGGCCTCTTCGGCGATTGGATCGGGCTCCGGCAGCGGATCGCCACACCCGGCGAGCACGAGCAGGAAGGCGACCAGGGAGAGCCGTGGGCGCCACCCGGGGCGCGCGGAGGTCGGGGGATCGAGGGGGACCAGGGGGTGAATCGGCATCGACAAACTCTCGAAAATGATGGGGAAAGGGGGCGGGGAGTCCGGTCAGCCGAGCTCGGCCTGCAGGTTCCGGATCTGCCTCGCAAGTTCACGCTGTCGTTCCAGGAGCCGGCTTCGAATATCGTTTCGTCCCTTCAGCACAAGGAACCGGCGGAGGTCTCCGGCCGCGTCGCCCCAGCGTTCCCGGATCCGCAGGGTGAGGAGGCCGAGCAGGGGCAGGATGATGAGGGAGCCCACGGCGAATCGCCACCCCCACACGTAGAAGATCAGAGCCGCGAAGAGGAGGACCCAGAGCCCGAGCGTCACGATCCCCCCGAGCACCTTGTAGGTCGCCCTCCGATCGTCCGGCAGGTCGAACCGGGGCTCAGCCCACCCGACGATCCTCCAGGGAAGGAGAAAGATCAGGGTGCCGATCAGCGCGAGGGGCGCGGCGAGCCCGAAGAACCCCAGGTTCATGAGGGTCCAGCGCCAGGCGACCGAGGCGCGGGGCCGGGTATGCAGGTCCCGTGGGTCGAGCGCCAGGCCGTCCAGGATGCGGGCGTGGCTCTCGAGTTCCTCGGCAAGGTGGGCGACGCCCGCGGCATCCCGTTCCCGGGCCTCGTCGAGTGCCACCGCGGTCCGCCTCATGCGAGCGAGCCAGCGGACGGGATTCTGGGTGTGACCACGCCCGAACTCGGCCGTATGGACCGCCTCGGCCGTCTCGACGAGGGGAAGGTCTTCCCACCGCTCGAGGTTCACGGTGACGCGCGAGAGCCCGGCGTGAATCCGCTCGGTCAGCTCTCGCACGGCGATCCCTTCATCGCCCCCCTCGGCCCCGTTCCGGGCCTTCCGGGCGAGATCGGTCCAGCGAATCGGCTTTCCGATCAGGAGCAGCGCCTCGGAGCGGAAACGCTCCTTTCCGCCGCGGAAGGTCAGACCCACGGGAAGGATCGGGAAGGGCTCGTCGATGAACCGCATGGCACCCAGCGCGATTCGGGCGGATCCGGTCTTCAGCGGGGCGAGGGAGGGGGCCGAGTGCGAGAGGCCCTCCGGGAAGATCCCCACCGCCGAACCCTCGCCCAGTGCATTCCAGACCGCTTCGAAGGTGGCGCGGTTCCGGCCCATGAGCTCGGGGGCGTCCTCGCGGCGGTAGATCGGCAGGGCCCCGAGCCCACGAACGGCCCAGCCGATGCTGCGCTTCTCGAAGAGGGGGGCCTTGGCCAGGAAGCGCACGGGGCGATCCGCAGCCACCGAGACGAGCGCGGCATCGAGAAGCGAGTTCGGGTGGTTCGCCACGATCAGGACCGGTCCCCGGGGGGGAACCGGGCTGCCCGCGACGGTCACCTGGTAGTAGGTCCTCGCGGCGAAGGAGATGAAACGGTGCAGATTCCGATGCCAGCGGCCGGTACTCCCGTCGGGGGCGACCGCCGGGAATCCGGAATCGGACCGGGATCTCCCCCCCGGCCCGGGGGCCGAGGGGGATCCGGAGTGTGGGGGCATCGGGTTAGCGGTCCTCCTCGGCGATCGTGCTTCCCGCGTGCAGGTTGCCGTGATGCAGGAGGGCGTTGAAGACCAGTCCGTACGAACCGAGCGTGCCACTCCTCCAGAACGGGTTGAAAGAGAAGAGGATCACATGGCCATCGCCGACACGCGTGTCGATGAGCGCGGGGGTGCCGGTGAGTTCCCTCGGGGCCACCAGACCGCCCGAGATCAGGAGCTCCGTCGGCTCGGAGTGGTACCTGAAGATGGTCCGCACCTCGCTCGAGGAGCTGCCGCCGCCCCAGCCGGCTCCACCCCCCCCGGTCGACTCCTCTTCCTGGCGAGCCTCCCAGGCTTCGATGCTCTCCCGACCCCAGTCCCGACCGTGGCCCTGGACCACGTCGTCCTCGTCCACCCCGCCTCGGCTGGAGAGGCGCTGGGTGGTGCTTCCGTCGGGCTGGCTCGCGACCTGGGCTCCGGGCCGGGAGCGGCCGTCGGTCAGAAGCGGACTCTGGTTCTGGTTGAAGTAGACCCCCAGGGACTCCCCGTATCCGTAGGCCAGGGGGCTGGAGTCATCGGTACGGTCGGCCCGGAAGACGCCTCCCGGCGCCCAGAGGTCGGAGCTGTTGCGCTCACCGACTCCGGCGGCGATCCCGAAGTGGATCGGGAGCGCGCTCGAGTTGGTCAGGGTGATCAGCGTCCCGCCTTCCTCGACGAAGCGCTGCAGGTTGATGACCCCGGTGAGCTCCAGCCCGCCCCGGATGTCGGATGTCGATGCCTGGCGGCCGATGTTCGGGGTGACCTCGGTCGCCTCCCACGGGATCGCCTCGTCGCCCTGTACCCCGTGCAGGTGCTGCAGCGCGTTTCCGGTCGAGGGGCCGAAGAGGAGGACGTCCCAGCGGCTCCCCAGATCCGGCGTGTCCCGGATCTCGTGGACCGACACGTAGTCGTAGGGGATTCCGTATTCGTCGAGGCCGATCCGGAGCCATCCCTCGTTCTGGGTGGTCAGCCAGGTATGGACCACGGCGATCCTGGGAAGGGCCACGGGGTGCGTCGACACCGAGGGGAGGCTTGTCACGGCGTGCGCGGTGAATCCGTACTCCCGGCCGGCGTCGTCGAGGAGCTGGCCGAGGTCGCCCGGATTCCCGTCGACCGGAACGATGAAGCTTCCTGGACCGAAGTCCTCTCCGGCGGCCTCGAATCCCTGGCGGGCGGCCTGCATCGAAAGCTCGCCGTGTGCGAAGCGGAAGGCCGCGAGGTTGTTGTCGGCGTTGTAGCGGATGACGAAGGCCGCCGTTGCGTCGCTGTCGGCCTCGACCACACCGCCGTCGACCGCCACCGGGCCCTCCACCCGCTGCATGGGGGCCTCGAGGAGCGCCACGTCGTCGACGCGGACGGTGGTGGCGTTGTAGAGCGGGCCGTAGGTCCACCCCACATCGTCGTACGGACGCGGGTCGTCGGGGCTGTAGTACTGGCGGTCGAGGAGCATGTCCGCCCCCCGCGAATACGGCTGATCCATCCGGACCACGTAGCTGCCCGACGGGAAGGTGTCGTCGCCGATCGTCACCGACGCCGTGGTGCGGTGCACCTCGACGCCGTGTCCCTGGAGGTTCTGGAGGAGCCGGGCCTGCTGGCCGGGCCGGGGGTCATCCCCGGGGAGGACGTACCCGGCGGGCCCTTCCATATGGGCCTTCGCGACCGCCCGCTTGCTCTTCGTCCAGAAGTTGGTGAGGTATTCCTCGCGGTTGTTCGCGACCTCGTTGAGTGCGATCAGAAGCGCGCTCTGCATTAGGTTCGTGTTGTTCCGGATCGACCAGACGACCTCGCGAAGGGGGGTGTTGGGGCGGTGCCAGGCCCGGTCGACGTTCGTGCGCAGGACGTAGTCGGCGGCGTTGCGCGCGGCCTGCGTCTCGTAGAAGCGACCGATCGAGTTGTGCAGGTGCGCGACCCAGAACATGTAGTTCGGTGTCCACCCGTCGTAGAAGTCGTGGGTGTAGACCCCCGGAACCCCGAAGGCGGTCATCTCCCGGACCTCCTTGTGCGCCAGCCGGTTCCACTCCGAGATCGTCATGGGGTCGAGCCAGGCGTTGTAGGGGCCCCGGCCCGTCGACGTGTAAAGGTACGAGGCCGACTCGTGCAGGTCGTGGACCACGACCGGGTGGTATTCCAGGTAGGTCCCGGTGATCGCTCTCGAGAGGTTGAGCGACAGGGACATCCCGTCACGGTTGTTGGAGTGGTAGACGTACTGGCCCCAGTAGAGGGTTCGGGTCGGGTTGATCCCGTCCGGGTTCCGGCGGGGTGCCATGTGGACATCCACGACCTTGTTGCGGCCATCGGGCTCCACGACGGGGGTGACCATCACGATCATGTTGTCGCGGATCGATCGGATGAACTCTCCCTCGTCGACGGCCAGCCGGTAGACCAGCTCCATGAGCATCTCGGGGGACCCGGTCTCGGACGAGTGGATCGCGCCCGTGGCCCAGTACATCGGCTTGACGGTCGAGATGATCTCCGAGGCCTCCTCTTCGGACATCCCGCGCGGGTCCGCCAGGCGGCCCATCAGCTCCTTGTGGGTCCCCAGCTCCCGGATCGTGTTCTCGTCGGAGACGAGGACCAGGAGGATCTCGCGTCCCTCCTCGGACGTGCCGATCGTCTCGACCGTGACCCGCGGGGACACGTCGGCAACGGCCCGCATGTAGCGGTGGACGTCTTCGGCGTAGGTGAGGCTGTCACGGGTGCCGCTGATGTACCCGATCACATCGAGAGGGGTGGGGACCACGTCGGAGGCCGGCAGATGATCGACCAGAGGGGTCAGGAAGAAGTCCTCGGTCGTGAACTCATGGATCAGGTCGGTATACCGCTGGTCGATCGCCTGCTGGGCCGCGGCGGCCGATGGCAGTACGACCAGGAGGATCAGGAGTCCGAGGGTCGCCGAGAGCGCGGTGCCGATGCGCCGGGGGGCCGGAGACGATCCGGCGGTTGTGCGACCCGTGGGGCCGGAGCGTGACGAAGGGGAAGCCATGAACCCACTCCTTGAAGCTGCGGGGACCGCCGAACTTCCCACCCCGGAGATACGGGGTGGGACGTTCGCGGAGACGTTAATGTCAGGAATGGTTCAGATTGGGCGCTCGGCCCCGGGGTGTCAATGATTCGGTGAGCCCCGGAAGGCTCAGCGGGAGCCATCCTCCGATCCGACGAGTGTCTGGATCGGAGCGGGGAGGGTGAACTGGTCGGGGCTGATCTCACGGTACTCCACCGAGTTCACCACCAGGATCTGCTCCTGGCCCGATGACCGCTGGATCATGCGGCCGGGCAGGAGTCGGCCGTCGAAGTCCTGGTAGTCCTGGTAGATCGTGGTGGCGCGAATCTCTCCCATCGGCGAAGCCTGTGTAGTCTCCGAGGCGAGCAGGAGGCCGGACTCCGTCGAATAGCAGTCCGTGGATTCCCGTCCCGAGGCCCAGGTCAGGGCCACGACCCAGCAGGTCTCGCCCTCGTACTCCGACTGCTCCACGGTCTCGCGGCCCGGCACGACCGATTCATCGCGGAGGGCTGCGGCGAGGACCGCCTGCTCCCGAGTCTGCGCCAGCTCCGCTCCTTCCATGATCTGCGGCCCCATCAGGGGGTTGAGCGACCATCCCACCTCGCCGTTGTAGCCCTGCTGGATCTCGCCGATTCCCGGCAGGTCCATCCGCATGACCATCTGATCGGGTGGCGACTGAAAGATTTCGAAGGTGCCCTGAAGGCCCATCGCCGGCATGCTGATCGTGCCGGTGGTGTGCGAGCCGACCTCCGAGAAGGCGGCCTCTCCACCGATGAGCTCGACATAGCGGTCGATGAGGTCGTCGGCGGCCGGGAGGTCCTGAGCGTGGACCGGGCCCGTGGTCAGGAGAGCCGCGAGAGCGAAGAGTGGAATCGTGGTGGCAAGCCGCCGAACGCCCGGGGCGGGGCGGTACCGGGTCGTGGAATCGCGCATCGTGTAGTTCCTTGTCTAGTGAGGTCTGGGTCGAGTCGATCCCTGCGGATCGGTTCGGGTGCCCGGGTGGTTGGATTGAGCCACGTCCTCGATCCAGGCCAGCGCGGCCTGAAGCGCGGGGTCGCGGCCCTCGAGAAGCGCCGCCCGGGTAAGGGGGGCGCTGTGGTCCGGCAGGACCCCGCGGCCCTCGAGGCGAGTGCCGTCGGGGGCTGCGAAGTCCGCGATCGCGTGCATCAGGCGATCGCCGTTCGGAAGCGAGACGATGAGTGCGGGCAACGCCTGTCCCGGGGTCGGCTCGCCGAAGACGCGAGCCCGGTCGAGAGCCTGCAGCCCACCCGCGAAGATCTCCGACGTGCTCACCGAGAGCCCGTCCACCAGGATCGCCACGGGGCCTGCGAACGGGGTGACCCGGGACCCGTCGGGACCCACGCGCTGAGGGTTCACGGCGAAGCGGAGCGTGCTCTCCCGCGTCGTGAGTTCACCCAGGTGCACGGACTCGTCGAAGAGGTGGCCGGCGATCCCCATCACCAGGCCACCCACCCCGCCCGGATTCCCGCGCAGGTCGAAGATCAGACCGCTCGCCTGTCGGTGGGTGTCGACGGCCTCGGCGATGGCGGGAACGACCACCGGGAACCACGACGAGAGGCGGATCAGGCCTGCGTCCGGACCACCCGAGGGGAGCGGGATCGATTCGGAGGTCACCTCGACCCGAATGGTGCCCAGGTTGCCGAAGGTGACCCGGCTCCCGCCCGGTTCGCTCCGGGAAAGGTCGAAGAGATGGCGCTCATCGGCTCCGTCGCTGAACTCGACCTCGACGTCGGTCCCCGAGGGGCCCCGAAGGCGGGCCTCGACGGCGGCGGGCACATAGAGCGGAAGAAGCCGGTCCCGGTCCTCCCGGGCGGCGAGCGCCTCCTGTATCTCGAGTGTGAGCTCCGAGACCGGGAGATCTCCGACGCGGACCACCTCCCAGCCTTCGCCGACACCCGCCTGCACGGCGGCGGCGTCGGGCCGCAGTCGGCTCACGAGCACACGACCCTCCACCAGGCGAAGGGTGATGCCGGGGTCGGCGTCTCCGACGGGCTCCGCATCCCCGCCCGAGTCGAGGGCATCGGCGGCGACACCGTCGAGGATGGCGAAGTGGGACTCCCCCAGCCGGTCGAGCATCGAGCGCAGGACGCTTCGCAACTCGGGCATCGAGGCAGCCGATACGGCCTGCGGGCGCAGCTCGTCACGAATCCCTTCCCAGTCCAGCCCGCCCAGCTCGGGGTCGAAGTGGGTCTCGGCGATGCGGGACCAGACGGTATCGAAGGTCTCGGCGGCCAGCGCTTCCGTAAGCTCCGGAGTGGCCGGGGTGTCCTGCGCCAGCACGGCGCCGGCGGGCAGGAGGAGCGCGGTCGGAAGAAGGGCCGCAACGATGAGCACCAGCCGCCCGAGGTTCGATCGGGACGGTCCGTTGGGGAAGGCGGTGGGGCGGATCATCATGGGGTGGGCCGTCCGGTCGGTTCGAGATGGGGTGCTGACAGCGGGGCTCCGAGAACCCCCGATTCCCCCCTGATACGTTCAACCGGGAGCATTCGTTCAACTTCGATGCCGGGGTGACTGGCCCTGCGATCGGGCTTCGGGTAGGATAGGCGCATCCATGCTGGGAAATCCCGCGCCGAGGTTCGCCCCCAAGGAGTCAGCAAACGTGCCCCACGATCGAAGCCACGATCCGAATGCGACGCACGGACGAGCCCCCTCGGACGAGGAGCTCGACGCCTACATCCGCACCCGACTGGCGCTGATCGGGATCGACCTGTCGGTCCTTCCCGAGGAGGACTCCGACGCTCCGGCGGATCGCGTCAGTGTTCATCGGTCCATCCGGAATTTTCTGCGCAACACCGTGCCCGCACTGTCCGCGTACGAGCTGGATCCGCAGGCGTGGCCTCCGGTCCTCTACCCGGCAGCGCTGCCGCCGGTGGGAGAGGAGCGCCTCCGTGAGCGATGAGCCGCAGGACCGTCGGGTCGACCGGCGTGCCTTCCTGGCCCGGATGGGCGCGCTGGGGGCGGCGGCGGCGCTGGGTACGCCCTTCGCCGCATCCGGCTCCGACGGCTTGGGCAGCGCAGGCCTTCGGATGTCCGGCCTCGAGGGGGCCGAGGAGTTCTGGCAGGAGGTGAAGCGAACGCTTCCGACCACGGTCGACTCTCCCGCCGAACTGACGGCGTCCGAGGCGGCGGCCCTTGTCCGGGAGGGCACGCTCGACCCGATGGAACTCGTCGAGGCCTGCCTGGACCGGATCGGGCGATGGGACGAGCGATACCTCGCCTTCAATACGGTGCTTGCCGAAGAAGCTCGAAGCTCGGCGCGAGCGTTGAACGTGGAGGGCGATGACGGCGGGCTCCTCCGCGGGGTCCCGCTGGCGGTCAAGGACAACTTCTACACCGAGGGTGTCCTGACGACCGCGAACTCCCACATCTTCCGGGACTTCCGGCCGGAGTGGGACGCCGAGGCCGTGCGCAGGCTCCGGTCCGCGGGGGGAATCGTGATCGGCAAGACGCAGATGGGACCCCTGGCGACCACCCGGGCCCTGACCCCGGACGGCCAGGTCACCACCGTCAACGCATGGACACCCGGGAATCCCTCGGTCAGCCCCGGCGGATCCTCGAGCGGCTCCGCGACCGCGGTGGCCGCCCGAATGGCCTCGAGTTCGATCGGTACCCAGACCGGGGGCTCGATCACCGTGCCCGCGCTGGCGCAGGGGCTGACCGGGCTCAAGCCCACGATGGGCAGGGTGTCTCTGCGAGGGGTGATTCCGCTCACCTACTCCCGGGACCATCCCGGCCCGATCGCCCGTGACGCGAGCGACGCCGCCCTGCTCCTGCAGGTCATGGCCGGACCCGACCCCGCCGATCCCAGGACGCTGGGGCTTCCGCCGGTGCCGGACTATCTCCGGGCGGCGACTCCCCAGGGGCGTCCGGAAGGCGCGAAGATCCGCTGGCCTACCCGTCTGGGCGTGCTCCCCGGGTGGGACGCGGGGGACGACCCCGCCGCTTCCGGCCGGCGGGCCTTCCTGAGGGAGATGGAGGCCGCCGGGGTCCGGATGGTCGAGGTGACCCCCTCGCAGCGATGGAACGAGCTGTCATCCTCTCTGATGAACGCGGTCCGGCTGCCGGAGCGGACCGAGCCCTTCCTCGAGTACCTGCGGGAGGACGTCCGCCTCTTCGGGGTCAGCCTGAACTCGTGGATGCAGGGGCTCTTCCTCTCGGCCGACGAATACCTGAAGGGGCAGCGCGCCCGACACGCCCTCCTGGCGAGCACCCTAGACGAGATCTTCGGCCAGTGTGACGCGGTGGTCCAGAGCGGTCACGTGCCCTTCGACATGATCGGCCTTCCCCTGCTGGCTCTGCCCACCGGCCACCGTCAGACCGAAGACGGCCCGCGTCCCCACGGTATCCTGCTCGGCGCACCTCCCTTCGGCGAGGAACGCCTGCTTTCGATTGCAGCGGCCTGGCAGGCCCGCACCGAGCACCACCGGGTGCGCGCCCCGGTCCTCGACGCGCTGCGCGAGGCCCGCGCCCTCCCGCCCGCGGGTGCGTCCCGCGGACGGCTCAGTGCCGAAGACGTGGCGGAGCGGTCGCAATGACCTTTTGGGAGGCGGTGCTCCTGGGGATCATCCAGGGGATCTTCATGTTCTTCCCCGTGAGCTCGACCAGTCACCTGGTGCTCATGCAGCACTGGCTCATCGAGCGGGGCTCCGAGATGCCTCCGCCGGAGTCGGCGGAGATGATCTTCTTCGACCTGATCGTCCATGTCGGAACCCTGGTCTCGATGGCGGTCGTCTTCAGAAAGCCGCTTGGGCATTTCCTGGGCTCCCTGTTCACCGGGGTCGGATCGGGGTGGCGCAGGGAAGGGGGCCCGGGAGACCGGGAGCGCCTCACCCTGAAGCTCGCGATCCTCGGGGTCTTCGCCGTATTCATGACCGGGCTCATCGGCTTTCCGCTGAAGGCCGTCTTCGAGGGGGTCTTCGCCCGTCCCCAGATGATCGCGGGCACCCTCGTCATCACGGGGATCCTCCTGTGGTGGACCGATGTGCTCCCTCGACGCACCCGCGGGCTGCGCGAGATCGGGCCGGGAACGGCGGCCGTGGTGGGGATCGCGCAGGGGCTCGCACTCCTCCCGGGCCTCAGTCGGAGCGGCACCACGATCGCGTTCGGGCTCTTTGCCGGGATGAAGCGACGCTGGGCCGCCGAGTTCTCGTTCTTCATCGCCTTTCCCACGATCCTCGGGGCGAGCCTTCTACAGTTTCTCGAGCTGATTCGGCTCGATCTGGCCGGGAGCATTCAGCTCCTGCCCCTGGTCACCGGTTTCGTCGTCGCCGCCGTCGTGGGGATCGGTGCCCTTCACGTGGTGCTTCACCTGCTCTACCGGGCCCGCTTCCGGTACTTCTCGTACTACGTCTGGGCGCTGGCGGCTCTCATCCTGGTCGGCACCCACCGGGGATGGCTGGGCGGCGCTTTCCACTGATCGCCGGCTTCATCACGGCTCGAGTTCGGCCACATGCACGAGCGCGTCCCCCCGGTTCACGTGCGGCTGGCGGGTCAGGCCGATCACGATCCCGGGCACTCGCGAGCGCACCCGCAGGATCCGGTCGCCGAAGGCGTCCTTGATCACCCCGAGGCGTGCACCCTTCTCGACCCGGTCCCCGGGCTCCACGTCGAGCCGGACGAGACCGCTGCGGCCGGCCCGGATCCAGCTGCTCCGCTCCGATCGGAGGGGAGGCGGGGGGCTCGGGGCGCCCGACGAGGCCTTCCGCATCCCGAGGGCCTCCATGACGCGAAGGACCCCCCGGGTGCCCTGATCGATCGCGGCCCGATTGAAGCGACCGGCCTCTCCCCCCTCGAAGACCAGGACATGCGCCCCGGCCGCGGTGGCCGCGGCTCGAAGGGAGCCGTCGCGGCTCGCGGCCTGCACGATGATCGGTGGAGCGAAGGCGAGGGCGAGACGACGGGTCTCGGGGTCCGTGAAATCGCCCCTGAGCTGGGCGAGGTTCGTACGGTCGTCGGAGCCGGTGTGCAGGTCGATCCCGGCCTCGCACCCCTCGACCACTTCGTTCATCAGCAGGTGGGCGAGCCGGGCGGCGAGCGAGCCCCGCCGGGATCCGGGAAAAGATCGGTTCAGGTCCCGCCGGTCGGGAAGGTATCGGGACTGCGTGATGAAGCCGAAGACGTTCACGATCGGTACGGCCAGCAGGGTCCCGTTGAGCCTTCGGGGCGGGGACTCGGCCAGCACCTGCCGGATGATCTCGATGCCGTTCAACTCATCGCCGTGGATCGCGGCCGAGAGCCAGATCCTGGGACCCGGACGGGTGCCGCGGATCACCTCGACCGGGATCGAGATCTCGGCGCCCGTGGCCAGCCGGCCGGCGGGGAGCTGGATCCTGCGTCGTTCTCCGGGAGGGACCTCGACGCCACCCACCACGACGGGAGCGCCATCCCGTTCGACCCCCGGGGTCATGCGCGGACCCGGTCCTTGCGATTGCCACGGGGTGCGCGGTTCTCGATGAACTCGATGATCTTCCCGGCCACGTCGATCCCGGTCGCCTTCTCGATCCCCTCGAGGCCCGGCGAGGAGTTCACCTCGATCACCACGGGCCCGCGCTCCGCCCGAAGCATGTCGACCCCCGCCACCGAGAGGCCCAGCGCCTTGGCGGCCTGGGCCGCGGTCTTCTTCTCGGTCGCCGTGAGCTTCACCGCCTCGGCACGCCCCCCGCGGTGAAGATTCGACCGGAATTCCCCCGGCGCCGCGTGCCGCACCATCGCGGCCACCACCTTCCCGTCGATCACGATCACGCGCAGGTCGCTTCCCCCCGCCTCCTTGATGAATTCCTGCACCAGGATGTTCGCATCCAGCTGCCGCAAGGCGCCGATCACGGACTCGGCGGCCTTGCGGGTCTCGGCCAGGACCACGCCGAGCCCCTGGGTGCCCTCGAGGAGCTTGACGATCAGCGGGGTGCCCCCGACCCGGTTGATGAGGCCCTTGGCGTGCTTCGCGTCGTGAGCGAAGGTCGTGATCGGGAGTCGGACCTTCGCCCGAGACAGGATCTGGATCGAGCGCAGCTTGTCGCGGGCCCGGGTGATCGCCTGCGACTCGTTCGCCGTGAAGACGCCCATCATCTCGAACTGTCGGACCAGGGCTGTCCCGTAGAAGGTGTACGAGGCTCCGATCCGGGGGATCACCGCGTCGAACTCCAGCTCCTCCTCGGTGGCGTTCCGGTCGGCGACGAGATCCTGGTACAGGACCCGCGGACGTGCCTCGTTGATCTCCATGTAGGCCCGCAGGTAGTTGATCACCCGGACTTCGTGGTCGCGCTCGAGGGCGGCTTCCACCAGCCGGTTGGTCGAGTACAGCGAGGCCTTTCGCGAAAGGATTCCGATCTTCATGGGCTGGGCTCCGTTCGATCCGGAGTGTCCGGTCGAGGGTTCTGGAGGTAGGAGCTGCCGGCATCCACGAGGAAGCGGCGGCGAAGGGCGGTGCGTCCGATCAGCATGCGGAATCCCATCCGGTCGCGCCGGGTGAGGGTGAGTTCGACCGGAAAGGTCGATTCTCCGATCCGGATCGGGGTCAGGATCACGGGTCGGCGCTGGGATTCGCCCGTCGACGAGCGCACGTCCCGCTCCTCGACGAGGGGGGCCGAGACACGCAGGTGGCCGGCCGTCGAGCGCTGGAGCGGGTACACTGTGAACTCGACGATGTCCCGATCGTCCCGACGAGTGATCCGGAGGTCGGCCGCGTGCAGCGATGACGTCCGGGCTCCCGTGTCGACCTTCGCCTTGATCGACGCGACTCCCAGGTCGGGAAGGGCGGCCCACTCCCGCCATCCGACCAGGGGGAGCGAAGAAGACGGCGAGAGTTTCTGGCTCATGATGGGTCCGGGCACGCTGAGAAGGGCTCACGCCGGGGCCCCTGGGTCCTCCGTCGGGGGGCTCCCGGGATCTCACGAATTCCACTGCCCCCGAAACTAACCATCCCTCGGGGTTTCCAGGAGGGCGCTCCGTCCGCACGAAGGGCACAGGAGCCAGTGCCGACGCCTCACGTACGCGACCTGGGGGTTCGGCTCGATCCGCTCGGCAAGGAGCGTCCGATCGCACCGCGGGCACCGTGCCGTCCGCGAATGTGCCCATTCCTCCCGGATCCCCACCATTTCCATGCGCGAAAAGACGCTGGGCTCTTCGGTCATCGGCCCCTCCGTCGTCGCAGGGGTCGGTCCGAGGCGGCCCGGATGCAGCCCGGGGGTCGTGCGCTCATTGTGCGGCTCGTGAGAGGGGACGCCGGGGATGGTGGACTCGGCGGGCAGTCGGGATTCTGGATTGCATGGTATCCTGTAAGTCCTTGCCTGGCAACGATATGGGGATGGTCTGGGCGGCCTGGAGCCGTTCGAGGTGACCGGCGCTCGGTCTTTCCCCGACGTCATCCGTTTCCTCCGTGGGCCGCCCGAAAGCCAGTATTCAAGCGATATTCCGCCCGATTCGTCTCTTGACGGGCTCGTGGGTGGCCCTTACCCTTCGGACTCAACTTTCGGCACGCTCCGTGGGAGCTGTCCTGAGGCCGGAAGCACCATGGCGCGGCCCGGGACTTCCACCCTACGGTCCGTGTACAGATGAGGGTCGGCCGAACCCGAACGATTTCGGGGCTGCCCAGATCCATCACCATCACCCTAGAGGAGTGATCCTGATGAACAAGTCCGAACTCGTGGATGCCCTGGCGAATGAAACGGGAATGACGAAGGCCGACTCCGGTCGGACCATCGACGCCCTGTTCGCCACCGACTCCGGGATTATCGCCAAGGCCCTCAAGAAGGGGAACCGGGTTCAGATCACCGGATTCGGAACGTTCGAGAGCAAGAAGCGGAAGGCCCGCACCGGTCGCAACCCCCGCACCGGTGAGACGATCAAGATTGCAGCCACCAAGACGCCGAGCTTCCGCGCCGGCAAGGGGCTGAAGGACGCCGTGAAGTAAGCGCTGCGTGATCGCCGGTTCCCGATGCAGGGGACCTCACCGAGGCCCCGCTCCCGAACACCGGGAGCGGGGCCTTTCGGTTCAGCGGTCGCGTGATCCGCGGCCCGGTCCTCGACCGGCTCGCCCGCCCGAAGCGCGCGGACCGGAATCCTTCCCGCCGGCGCCGGGGTCACCGCGTCCGGCGGACCGGTCGTAGTCGGCCCGCACACTGCGGCCCTTCACCGTGATGCCGTTGAGCGCCTCGATCACCCGGGCCGCCACCCGCTCCGACACGTCCACGCGGGAAAAGGTGTCGCGGATGTCGATGCGGCCGATCTCGTCGCCCTTGACCCCCGCCTCCCCCGTGATCGCGCCGACCAGATCCCCGGGGCCGACCCCGTCCCGGCTACCGATCGAGAGGAAGAGGCGCAGGAAGGGTACCGGTGCGCCCGGTGCGGCGGGGCTTCGCTCCGGTTCCGATCCCACGGCGCTCGTCTTCGGTCCGCCGCTGCGGCTGCGCAGGAGCCAGGCGAGGGCGGCACTCACCTGCGGGGAGCCGAACTCGCGCACGGCGGGCTCGAGGAGTCCGTGATACGGGGCCAGGTCCGCCTCCTCGACGGCCCGCTTCACCATGTCGTGCATCCGCCGGGCGGCGTCCTCCGACGCCCGGTTCGGGGGCGAGAAGAAGTCGAGCGCGTAGCCGGCCTCGCTTCCGATCCGCCGGAGGTGAGGCACCTGGCGTGCCGGGGCGAGCACCACCCCTCCGGCGCGTGAGCCCCCGTGCCTGCGGTCGAGCTCGTCGACGTCGGTCGGCGAGCCCACCGACACGGCCACGATCGAGCCCTCGTCCGCCTCGGTGTCGATGGCGCGCCGAGCTTCCAGTGCGTCGACCGCGAGCCAGACGGGAAAGTCCGTCTCACCCGGTGCGCCCGACAGGAAGCCGTGCAGCGCCAGGAGGTCGGCGGCGTCGGCCGCACGGTCCTCGCCCCGAAAGAAGAGGAGGGCATGGTGGGCCTCTCCGTCTCCCAGGAGCCCGTCCACGAGATCGACGAGGTCCTGTCCGGCCCCCTGCTCGGTGGCGAGGACGCGAAGGCTGCCCCGGCGGACCGGCGCCTCCTCGGGCTCAGCCGGTGTGGCCGCATCGGAGGGGATGTGGACGGCGCGGGGAAGATGGGCCTGGACGAACGCCCGGACCTCGGTCGTGATCGGGTCCGCGATCACGATCCCCTGAGCCTCTCCGGTCGGAACGGCCTCGAGCGCGTCGGAGAGGACCGTCGCCGCATGCGGGTCCTCGACGAGAGCGGCCGCCCCGTCCAGCACCCAGGCGGTCACCTGATCGAGCTTGACGTCGGCGGTGCGGGTGGCCGCCAGGAGGTCGGCGGGGGTGGCGAAGAGGATGTCGGCCCGTCCCGGGAGCGCGAAGCTCCCCGAGAGCGCCGCCACGCGGTGCCCGGTCGTGATCGCGGCCCGAGCGAGCGCTCGCGCCTTCCGCACCGCCTCCGGGCGCTCGGGCACCAGAACCACGGCAAGGGGGCTCCCACTCCCGGTGTCGAGCCGATCCAGGAGCGCGGTGCCGTACGCCACCAGGACGCCGGCGCCCGGTCCGCCTCGGACCAGGGCGGAGTTGCCCTTGCGAAGCGTCGGAATCGCCTCTTCCTGAAGATGGGTGGGTTGCTCGATCCCCTCGGCGATAAGACTCTCGATCAGCTCGGGCCTCAGCCCGAGATCCTCAAACGATTCCATAACCCGCTCCCATCCTCTGCCTCAAATGGCACCATGACCCGTGAATGTACCGGCCCCCATCCGGGACCGGGGTACTGCCGGGGGAGTACCGCCCCCGTGAATCCGTCACCTTCGACGCTCCGCGCCGCGACCCGAGCGGTGGCCGCTCAGGTGGGGTCGCCGGAGCCCGGTCCCCCCGTGTCCTCGGGCTCGTAGGGGAGCCGGTTCAGGAAGCGCTGAATCTCGTAGTCCATGCGCGAGGTTCGCAGGCGATCGGTTTTCGCGACCACCTCGGTGTAATGGTAGTGGGGATGGGCCTCGAGCGTCACCGTCCCCTCCTCGCCGGAGTAGGTTGCGGAGTGTCCCGAAGCCTTCTTGCGGCTGAGTCCGATCCGCTCGGGCAGAATCTCTTCGGCCCGCTCGAGAACCTCACCGGGACTGATCGCGGTCTTCCGTGCATACCCTGCCATGGCATTCCTCGCAGCTGATCTAGGAGCGTCCTGCATCGCTCAGGAATATCTGTACCTTGTCGGCGCCGTGGAACCCCTCGAGCCGAGACGCCCCCTCGATGAGGGTGGGAGTCCCCCGAACGGCCTCCCCGAACAGAGCCTCCCGGCACGCTTCGACATCGGGTTTGAACCGGTCGACCCCGAGGACGGTCCGGCACTCCGCGGGGTCGAGTCCCTCGGCTTCGGCGATCGACACGAGTTCGTCGATCCGACCCAGGTCCCGGCGCTCGACGAAGCGGGCGTGGAAGAGGGCCGAGTGGATCTCCTCGAACGCGCCCTGCTCGCGGGCGTGGAGCACGAGTTCCATCGCCTTGCGGGTGCGGGGGATGGAGGAGGGAGGGTCGAAGGGGATCTCGAGCGAGCGGGCCTCCTCGGCGAGGTGCCGGGACATTTCGCGCCAGTCGGGGTCATCGGGATCGAGCAGCGGACGCCCGGGTGGACGCAGCTCCAGGGGAATCCACTCGACCCGCACGCGCTCTTCGGGATCGAGCCAGCGCTCGAGTAGGGCGTGGGTCAGATAGGAGCCCGGGTCCACGTAGTCGAATGCGATTCGCAGCGATCTGTCCTTGAGATGGGGCGAGCGAGGGGCCGGGGCGAGTGAGGGAAGGGTAAGATCGGGAACTGGCGGGGTCGGATCAAGCGGGCCGAAGTCCCGATCGATCGAATCCGGGGGCCTCGGGAGCGGCGGATCCTTGTGGTCCGAGGAGCAGACGGAGCATATTGGTTCGGGCCGCGGGCGGGGATCGCTCGCACCCTTCGCCCTGGCCGTTCCTTTCTGATTCCGGATCCGGACCTTCATGAATTTCAGTTCCAACATCGCAGAGCTCCGTCCGTCGGCGACGATCGCTGTCAGCACTCTGGCCAAGAAGCTCCGGGCCGAGGGTCGAGATATCATCGATCTGAGCGCCGGCGAGCCCGACTTCCCGACTCCCGAATGGATCTGCGATGCGGCCGTCGAGGGGATCCGGGCGGGCCGTACCCGATATACCCCGGCCCCCGGGATCCCGGAGCTGCGATCGGCCGCGGTGGCGAGCATGCGGCGCGGGGGGCGGGGCGAGGGATGGACGCTCGGTCCGGACCAGGTCGTGGTGACCTGCGGGGCGAAGCAGGCTCTCTACAACGCCTGCACCGCGCTCTTCGGGCCCGGAGACGAGGTCATGGTGGCGACCCCCTACTGGACCAGCTACCCGCAGATCGTCTCCCTGGCGCGGGCCGAGTCGACCTTCGTGGCCGGCCCCGCCGACCAGGGGTTCAAGCTCACCCCGGAGCTCCTCGAGGCACAGCGCACCGAGGCCACCCGGGGGCTGATCCTCTGCTCGCCCTCGAACCCGGTGGGCTTGGTGTACTCGCTCGAGGAGCTGCGCGCCGTGGCCCGATGGACGAGGGATCACGGGGTGCACCTGATCAGCGACGAGATCTACCGGCGGATCTATTTCGGGGACTCCGGCGAATCCGCTCCCGGGCTTCTCGACCTCGACGCCGGTGACGTGGGGTCGTACGTGGTGGTCGACGGGGTCTCGAAGGCGTACGCGATGACCGGGTGGCGGATCGGGCTCGCCCTGGCTCCCGTCGAGATCGCCGCGAAGCTCTCGGCACTGCAGAGCCATTCCACCTCGAATGCGGCGACTCCGTCGCAGGTGGCGGCGTTGCGGGCGCTGAGTGACGGCGACCGGGCCGACGCCGAGATCCGGAGCATGGTCGAGGCCTTCAGGCGTCGGCGGGACCTCGTGCTGGATCGGTTTGCCGAGCGGCTCCCCGACCTCGAAGTGGTGGTGCCCGAGGGGGCCTTCTACCTCTTCATCCGGGTCGATGGGGACTACGGCGGCGATGTCGCCGACTCGCAGAGCTGGTGCAGTGCGGTGCTCGAGTCGGTGGGGGTCGCACTCGTGCCCGGCGCGGCCTTCGGCGACGACCGCTATGTCCGACTGAGCTATGCCACCTCCGATGATCTCCTCGAAGAGGCGATCCGGAGGGTGCAGAAGCATCGGGCCGAATCGGACTGAGTCTTCGGGTTTCGGGGAGGGCTTTCTAGGCGCCCGAAGACCTCGGCGGGCGGCTCTCGTCAGCCCAGGGCGGCCAGGACGCGCCGGGCGGTGGACTCGGTCCGGGCCACGTACCCGGTGCCGAACAGGTTCACGTGGACCAGCAGCGGATACAGCTGATACAGGGGGCGGCGCAGCTCCCGGTACCCGGGGCGCAGGGGGGTGTGCTCCTCGTATGCGGCGCTGACCTCGGCGGAAAAGCCGCCGAAGAGCTCCATCATCGCCAGGTCGACCTCGCGGTGACCTCGATACACCGCCGGGTCGACCAGGGCCGGGCCCCGCGTCGAGTAGAGCACGTTCCCGCTCCAGAGGTCACCGTGCAGGAGCGAGAGCCCCTCGCCCCCGGTCGTTTCGACCACGGGGTCGAGTACCCCGGGGGCCCGGTCCGCTACGGTGTCGAGGGCCTCGATGCCCTCCGCCGAGAGGAGCGGAGCGGCGCGCCGGATCTGCGGGGCGAGCCGGGCTTCCCGCCAGAAGGTGCCCCACGAAGATCGGGGCCGGTTGTCCTGCGGAAGGGTCGCGATCCAGCCCTCGGTGCTGTCGAGTCCGGGGCGCGCGTCGGGTTCGAGCGGGCGGTGCAGTCGGGCGAGAGCACGTCCCAGTCCGACGTGATCCTCGTACGACGGCAGCCGCGGGGCGAGAAACTCCAGGAGGAGCCAGCCGGGCGACCCCTCCGGTCCGTCCGATACCCCGAGCACCTCCGGGATGACCGGCCCTACCCGCTCCGAAAGCATTCGAAGGCCCCGTGCCTCGTGGCTGAAGCCGGCCCCGTCCTGCCGCGGGGAATCGTCCCACTTGAGGAAGGCCCGGGCGGAGGGATCACCGGGCCGGTCGGTGTTGGGCCGGTCCGTATGGTGCAGCGCCACCGCGGGGTGGATGCACCCGCCGCCGAGGCGCTCCACCTCGATCTGGGCGTCGAAGGGCCAGCCGAGCGCCGCCACGACTTCGCGCAGGATCGCCTCGGGGACAGGGTTCGCGCGGGGGGAGCCCACCCTCAGTCGCGCTCGAATTCAGCAAGGAGCTCGCGGCACCCCCGAAGCACCATGGCGTAGACGGTGTCGAAGCCTCCGGGTCCGCCGAAGTACGGATCCGGGACCTCGAGGTCACCATCGGCCTCGGGGTCGAATTCCCGGAAGAGGCGGAGTTTGGCGGTCGCTTCGTCTTGGGCCAGTTCGTCTCGAATCTGCTGAAGTTCCTGGAGGTTCGAGCGATCCATTGCGAGGATCAGGTCGAACTCCCGAAAGTCGCTCGCCGAGACCTGGCGGCCCCGGCTCCTCAATTCGACCCCGTGGCGCTGGGCGACCTCGATGGACCGCGGGTCGGGGGGATCTCCGATATGCCAGCTGCCGGTTCCCGCGGAGTCGATCCGCAACTCGTCCTGCAACCCCGCCTCCCCTGCCAGCTGCTCGAAGACCCCCTCGGCCAGCGGAGACCGGCAGATGTTGCCGAGGCACACGAAGAGGACGGAACGGGGTGAGGTGCGGGGTTCATCCGACATGGCGAATCCTCCGGGGGATATGGGCGAACGGGTCGAGGTGCTTTAAACTAAGGATGCTGCGGTGGATCCGGCTCGGGGGTGAGTCCACGGGTCGTCCACCACGAATCCATGGAGATACGGAGTATGAGGTTGGACGACGCAATGACGGCAGACGAGACCACCACCACCGAAGAAGTGAACACCCCGAAAGAGGCCGCTACGTTTCAGGAGTTGGGGCTCTCGGACGAGCGCAGGGCGGCGATCGAGGCCCTGGGATGGGTGACCCCCACCCCGATTCAGTCCAAGGCGATTCCCGCCGGGCTGGCCGGCAAGGACGTAGTCGGAATCGCCCAGACCGGAACGGGCAAGACCGGGGCCTTCATGATCCCGGCCCTCGAGCTGATCAAGACCGGGGGAGGGCTGCAGGCCCTGATCCTGTGCCCGACCCGCGAACTCGCTCAGCAGGTGGCCGAAGACACGAGGGACCTGGCGAAGGGGACCTCGATCCGGGTCGCCGACATCGTGGGGGGTGTCGGCTACGGACCCCAGAATGACGCGTTGGCGCAGGGATTCGAGGTGATCGCAGCCACACCCGGTCGGTTCAACGACCACCTGGAGCGCGGGAATGTCGACCTCAGCACGCTGCAGGTGCTCGTGCTCGACGAGGCGGACCGAATGCTCGACATGGGGTTCCGGCCCCAGATCGAGGACGTGCTGCGGCGCTCGCCCCGCTCCCGCCGCACGATGCTCTTCTCGGCGACCATGCCGAACGGCGTGCACGCCCTGGCCCTGCAGATCACCCGCGATGCGATCTGGGTCGAGGCGACGCCCGAGGGTACGACGGCCGAGGGGATCGAGGAGCTGGTCTTCCTGGTCAAGCCCGAGAAAAAGCCGGAGCTCCTCCTGGAGCTGCTCGAGAGGCCGAACTGGGACCAGGTCCTGGTCTTCACCCGGACGAAGGCGGGTGCCGACGCCCTTCAGGGCCGGCTCAAGAAGGCAGGGATCGGCGTCGACACGATGCACGGCGACCGGAACATGCAGCATCGGGTCCGGGCGCTCGACCGATTCTCGAGCGGGACGGTGCGCGTACTGGTGGCCACCGACGTCGCCCAGCGTGGGCTCGATGTAGAGGGGATCTCGCACGTGGTCAACTTCGATGTTCCCACGGATCCCGAGGACTACGTACACCGGATCGGCCGCACCGGACGGGCGGGAGCGGCGGGCAACGCCGTCTCCTTCGTGACGGCGGGTGACCTGGGATTCCTTCGCTCGATCGAGCACCGTCTCGGTCGCAAGCTGCCGCGCGAGAGCCTCGAGGGGTTCGACTACGGTGGGGGGGGCGGCGCGGCGACCGGCTCGTCGGTGAAGAAACACTCCAGAACCGCCGGCGGGTTCGGAAGCAAGTCCGCAGCCGACCTGAGCGACGAAGAACTTCGCGCCCTGCTCGATCCTTCTTCCTGAGACGGAGAGACCTTCCCTGTGCTTCTGAAACGGTATGGGTCGACGACCCACACGGTGGTCACGGACTTCAAGGCGGAGGCGCTCAGCGAGATTTCGTTTGCTCGTGACGGCGCCTTCTCGCTTCCGACCGAGCGCTTCGACGAACTGTACACCCGGATTCGCGAGGAAGCGCTCACCGCGGTCGCCGACGGCCCGGTGCAGAAGGACGCCGAGGAAGCCCTCCTCGAGAGTCTGAACGATCAGATCGAGGGGCTGCGGCACCGCCTGGAGGAGGGCGAGATCCTCCTGGTCGAAAACGACAACGGGGTCGACTGGCCGAAGACCCGCGAGCGTCGGCAGGATGTGATCCGGGAGGGTGAGAACCGCTTCCACTTCCACTGGCGGGTCGATCCACCGCTCCGTCTCGGGGTCTACCGGCGAGAGGCGTGAGGAGCGACGCCCGACGCGGGGGACGGCTCGAGCGGCTCCCGGCCGTGATCATCCCCGTCCTGGTCTCGATCTCCTTCGGAGCGTGCACCCTCGAGCAGCGGTTCGATCCGGAGCTCGAGGCCGTCGAGGTGGTCGGAGACGACACCGTGCCGGCCGAGGGATTCGAGGAGCCCGGGCCGCCGGGACCTCCCTCGGTCACCCCGGAAGAGGCCGTGACCACCACCCTCGAGGTCTTTCGCGAGGCCGTGCGCGTGGGTGATCTCTCGCTGGCGCTGTCGCTCTTCCACCGGGACGCCCGCCTGATCGACGACCTGGCGACCGGCGTATCGACGCAGGCTACCCGAGGTGAGACCCTGATCGATGTCCGGCGCCGATATGCCGAGGGATTGCGACTGCAGTCCGAAGTGCTCGAGGTGCGCGAGATCGAAGGCTCCTTCCTGGTGTCGTCGCGGTCGGTGGTCGTCGATTCCGAGGGAGATCCGGGGCCCGAGGCCGAGCGGGAGTACTTTCAGGAATCCGCCCTCCTGGTGCCCTCGACCGAGGGGTGGCGAATCGCACTCTTCCATCGGTCCTCCCTTTCGACTCTTCAGAATCCGGGCACCTGATGCCTACCCTCTCCGACATCCAGTCCGCGCGGGAGCGGGTCCGTGACGAGATCGCACTGACCCCCTGCACCCGATCGCTCGTCTTCGACGACCTCGTCCGGGCGAAGCTGCACTTCAAGTTCGAGAACCAGCATCGAACCGGGTCGTTCAAGGAACGCGGGGCCCTCAACCGGCTCCTGCACCTGAGCGACGAGGAGCGCGAGCGGGGGGTCATCACCGCCAGCGCGGGCAACCACGCGCAGGCCGTCGCCTACCACGCCAGCCGGATGGGGATTCCGGCCACGGTGGTGATGCCCGAAACGACTCCTCTGATCAAGGTCTCGAACACCCGCCGCCACGGGGCACAGGTGATCCTCCACGGCCAGCGGTTCTCGGAGGCAATCGAGGAGTCGAAGCGACTCCAGGCCGAACGGGGGCTGGTCATGATCCACGCCTACGATGACGACCTCGTGATCGCCGGCCAGGGCACGCTCGGCCTCGAGCTGGCCGAGCAGCTCCCCGAGGTCGACACGGTCATCGTGCCGGTCGGCGGCGGGGGGGTGATCTCGGGGACCGCGATCGCGCTTCGGGCGCTGAAGCCCGACGTGCGCTTCATCGGGGTCGAGGTCGAGGCCGCGCCCTCCGCATCGCTCTCCCGCGAGCGGGGCGAGATCGTCGAGGTCGAGACGAGCGAGACCCTGGCCGATGGAATCGCCGTGAAGCGACTCGGAGACCGCACCTTCCCGATCATCGAGGAGCACGTGGAGCAGCTGGTGGTCGTGAGCGAGGAGGCCATCGCGCGTGCCATCCTCCTCCTCCTGGAGCGCGAGAAGACGGTGGTCGAGGGCGCCGGGGCCGCACCCCTCGCCGCGATCCTGTCGGGGAAGATCGAGCTGCGGCCCGACGAGACGGTGGTCGGGGTGCTCTGCGGTGGAAACATCGATGTGAACATGGTCTCGCGGATCATCGACCGCGGACTTGTCGACGACGGCCGGCTGGCCCGCCTGCGGGTGACGGTGCGGGATCGCCCCGGAAGCCTGGCTCGCCTGACGGCACTCGTGGCGCGGGCGGGCGCGAATGTGCTCGAGGTTGCTCACCAGAGGGCCTTCGCGGATATCTCGGTCGGAGACGTCGAGATCGTGATCCACCTGGAGACGCGGGGACGCGAGCATGTCGAGGAGGTCATCGAGCTGATCCGATCCACCGGTACCCGGGTCGAAGAGGTCGTGCGCCCGTCCCGCCTCTACGGAGCGTCGCCCACCTGACCCGAGCCCGACCATCGGCCGGCGGCCAGGACCGACTGGAGGTGGATTGCGACGGTGTCCTCGACCCGCCCGGCATATCCGCCGCCCATCACCACGGCCACGGGGATTCCCCGCCCCACGAGCTCGGTCATCACCAGGTGATCGCGCTCCGCGAGGGCTTCCCGCGAGACCGCCAGGCGGCCGAGCCGGTCCTCGACGTACGGGTCGGCTCCCGCCAGGTAGAAGACGAGATCGGGGGCCCCCGTCCGGTGCGCCGCGTGCACGGCCCGGGCAACGGCGTCGAGGAAGATCTCGTCACCGGCGCCGTCGGGCAGGCCCAGATCCAGGTCGCTCGCCTCCTTTCGAAAGGGAAAGTTCGAATCCCCGTGAACCGAGACCGTGAAGACCTCGTCGACGCCAGCGAAGAGCGCGGCCGTGCCGTTGCCCTGGTGGACGTCGAGATCGACCACCGCGGCTCGCCGGACCGAGCCGTCGGCGCGCAGGGCCTCGATCGCCACCGCCACGTCGTTGAAGACGCAGAAGCCCTCGCCGTGACCGGCAAAGGCGTGGTGGGTGCCCCCGGCGAGATTCACACCGGTCCCGTCGACCAGCGCCCCGCGGGCCGCCCCGATGGTGCCTCCGGCGGAGCGACGCGAGCGTTCGACCAGCCCGGGAGACCATGGAAATCCGATCCGCCGGACCTCGGAGCGATCGAGGCGCCCCGCCAGCACCCTCCGAAGGTAGTCCGGCGTATGGACGCGCAGCAGGTCGGCGTCGCTCGCGGCCTCGGGAATCCGGAGCACGGCGTGCGTCAACTCCGGGTGCGCGCGAACGGCCTCGCGAAGGAGTCGGTACTTGGCCATGGGGAACCGATGGCCCTCGGGAAGGGGGAGGACGAACTCGTCGGAGTAGAAAATCTGCATGGCCGCAAGGACCCTGATTCCCTCCCCGGGGTTCCAGACAGGCCCGTCATACGGCCGCGTTCCCGGCACTCCCTATCCCGTGATCGAGCGATCCCACCCTCACGATGCCGCCCCTCGACCTGACATGAGACGCCTGTCCGCGGTGGTCGCGGTATGCATTCTCCTGGTGGCGACCGGGGTGGCGCAGGCCGCCTCGGCACAGGATCCCGGGGGGCTGGACGGGCGAGTGGTGGATTCGGATGGACTCCCCCTGCAGGCGGTCTCTCTGCTCGTCTTCGAGATCGATGCCGAGAACCCGATCCGGACCGTCTCGACGGACCAGGCCGGCTACTTCCGGGTGGAGCCACTCGAGGTCGGACGCTACAGGCTGGAGTTCCTCCGCCTGGGATACTACCCGGTCGAGCGTGAGGTCGAGATCGAGGCAGGGGCCCGCATCCGGGTCGATGTCGAACTTCGGGCCCGCGCGATCACCCTCGAAGGGATCCGGGTGGAGGGGGAGCGCGATCGGACACGCGTCCGGTTCCTCGAAGAGGCCGGCGTCACGACCCGCGAGATCACGGCCGATCAGCTTCGGCTCCTTCCGGGGCTGGCGGAGTCCGACCCGGTCCGGGCGATCGAATTCCTGCCCGGGGTCGTGGCTCCGACCGATTTTTCCGCCTCTTTCAATGTGCGGGGCGGATCGGCCGATCAGAACCTGATCCTTCTCGACGGCTTCCCCCTATTCAACCCCTTCCACCTGGGCGGGGTCTTTTCGGTATTCAACGCGGACCTGGTGGAGCGGGTGGAGCTCTCGTCCGGGGGCTTCCCGGCCGAGTTCGGCGGGCGGGTCTCCTCGGTGCTGCAGGTGGAATCGAATCCCGGTCCCGGGGAGTTCCGGGTCGATGGCGGGGTCTCACTTCTGGCCGCCCGTGCCGCGGTCTCCGGTGGGTTGTCGGACGGGATCCAGGATCACCTGGGGCTCCGGGATGGACGATACCGTGTCGCCGCTCGCCGGTCGTACGTCGACCAGCTCCTCCGGCCGGTGGCCACGGTTCCGTACGCGATCACCGACCTGCAGGGCATCTTCCGCGGGTGGGGAGAGGGAGGCAGCCGGTGGACGGTGACGGCCTACTCCGGACGCGACGTCCTCGACCTGGGGCGGATCGATGCCGATGACTTCCCCCTTCGAGTCGACCTCGACTGGGGGAATCAGCTCCTCGGAGCGGGGTGGTTTCGGCCCCTCGAGGGTGGAGCGAATCTCGAAGGACGTGTGGGGATCACCCGATTCTCGACGGGACTGCGGTTCCCGGACTTCGACGACTCCCGCTTCGAGAGCCGGATCCGGCAGATCACCCTGTCGGGTAGCGGTCAGCTTCCGGTCGGGGGCGCGTGGACGCTCAAGTCCGGGGGCAGTGCAGAGCACTTCCGTTGGGGCAATCTGGCTGAGACGGGAGGGACCACCTTTGCCGACGACGTCGGGGGTGGATGGAACACGGCCGCCTTCGCACAGGCGACCTGGCGACGCCCCGGAGCCTGGATCATCGAGCCCGGCCTGCGCGTCGAGGGGTGGAGCGGCGACGACGGCGCGCGGGTCGTCGAGCCCTCGCCACGCTTCTCGGTCAAGCGCTTTTTCGCAGGGGGAGAGGCCGCGCTCAAGGCCTCGGTGGGCCGGTACGTCCAGTTCCTGCACTCGGTACGCGACGAGGAACTTCCCCTCGGGATCGACCTGTGGGTCACCGCCGGAGAAGACATCTCCCACGTGGTGTCCGACCAGGCGCAGCTGGGGATCGAGGCCTTTCCGGGGCAGGGCTGGCTCGTCGCGCTCGATGGCTACTACCGGAAATTCGACGGGGTCGTGACGACGAATCTGGCGAGCAATCCGAACGACCCGGCCGACGACCTGCTCTCGGGGCGAGGCCGTTCGTTCGGAGTCGACCTCTTCGTGGAGCGCACCGTCGGACGCGTCGACGGGTCCCTCTCGGTCTCGTGGCTCAAGGCCGACCGGACCTTTCCCGACTTCATCTCGGGCAGAGAGGACCGGCCGGAGATCACCTTCTCGCCGATCTTCGACCGCCGGCTCGACGCGGACCTCGTCCTCCGCTTTCCCCTGCCCCGCGACTGGGAGGGGGGAATGCGGTGGCATGTCGGCTCCGGGATCCCCTACACCCGGCCTCTGGCGGCGTACGCGCCCTTCGGACCGCGACAGACGAAGAACGGGAGCCTGCGATGGCTCGGGCTCGAGGGACCATCGGCGGACGATGACGCCGCGGTCGCGATCCTGCTGGGACCGCGCAATGCCGAGCGCTATCCGGTCTACCAGCGGCTCGATGTATCGGCCCGAAAGGACTACCATCGCGAATGGGGACGGATCTCTCCGTACGTCGACATCCTGAACGTGTACAACCGATCGAACGTGCTCTTCTATTTCTACGACTTTCGCGCGGATCCACCCCAGCGCACGGGTCTCTCGATGTTCCCGTTCCTGCCCACCCTCGGTGTGGAGGTGCGGTTCTGATGTCGGCTCGGCGGCTCCTTCTCATGCTCGCCCTGGTGGCGCTCCCCGCTTGCGACATCGGTCAGGTAACGGTCGCGGAGCCGGTCTCGTCGGTGATCGCCGAAGTCTACCTGCGGGTCGACGACGGGATTCCGGACGGGGTCGCGCTCCTCCACCGGACCACGGGGTCCGACCAGATTCCGGTCCAGGGAGCCGTGATCGAGATCCAGGGCGAGGGCCCGCAGGTCGGTCGATTCGCGGAGCAGTCGCTCGAGGACTGCATCGATGGCGAGCTACCGCTCGACTTCGAGCCGATCTGCCTTCGTCTCGTGGGGCCGAGCCGATCGCTCGTGCAGCCGGGCGCCACCCTCACGGTGAGTGTGGAGCTTCCCGAAGGCCAGCGTCTCGAGGGGGTCGTCACGATGCCCTCGGACTTCGAGATCGTAAAACCCCTCACCGCACCCGGCCTGTGCAACCTCCCGCCCCGCTCCGTGCTCCCCGTGATGTGGACGCAGTCGGAGGGTGCGTGGGCCTACGTCCCCGAGGCCGAGATCAACGGGCTCAGAGACGCGTTTGCCGAACAGGGGATCGAGGTGCAGTCGGATCCGGTCACCCTGCTTGGCCTGTCGGTCTCTCAGTCGGACACCACGATCGCGTTCCCGTCCGAGTTCGGGATCTTCAACCGGTTCTCGGGCGACCGAGAGGTTCTGGTTGCCCTCCAAGGGGGACTTCCCCCCGCGTCCGACGTGGACGGCCGGGTCGTGGTCAGCGCCCAGGAGCGAAACGCGACGAACTGGAATCGCGGGGGAATCTTCAATCCGTCGGGCCAGGTCCGGGTGCCGTCGCTCTTCGGAGAGGGTACCGGCGTCGCGGCCGGGGTCGTCAACCGCAGCTTCGGGTTCGTGGTCAACGCGAGTGGAGACGTTCCGGACTGTGCCGGTGGGGGCTGACGTCGGGAGGGCGCGTCTCCGGCCGGCTCAGCGGTCGCGTGTCTCCAGTACCGACGAGAGCTTCGTGACCAGCATGTCGATCGCCACCCGATTCTCTCCACCTTCCGGAATGATGAGGTCCGCGTAGCGCTTCGACGGTTCCACGAACTCGAGGTGCATGGGGCGCACCCACTCCTGGTACTGTGTGACGACCGAGTCCAGCGACCGCCCCCGAAGCTCGATGTCGCGGGTCAGTCTCCGGATGAAGCGAAGGTCCGAGTCGGTGTCCACGAAGATCCGGATGTCCATCAGGCGGCGAAGCTCGGCCTCGGCAAGCACGAGGATCCCGTCGACGATCAGGACCTCGGTGGGTTCCAGCCGCAGGGTCCGGTCGGCCCGGGCGTGCGTCGTGAAGTCGTAGACCGGCAGGTCCACCGCCTCGCCCCGCAGAAGCGCCCCGATGTGGGCCACCAGGAGCTCCGTCTCGAGCGCGTCGGGGTGGTCGAAGTTGATCTGGGCCCGGGTGTCCTCGGGAAGGTGGCCGTAGTCCCGGTAGTACGCGTCGTGGTGGATCACCCCGACCCGGTCCGGCCGGAGCCCTTCGAGGATTTCGCGCACGACCGTGGTCTTTCCCGACCCGCTCCCTCCGGCCACTCCGACGACCAGGGGGCGGGTGGGTCCGGCTCGGTCAGCCGGCATCGGGATCCCCGGCCTGGGGTGCCGAGACCCAGATCCGTCGCGAGAGCTCGTGGCCGATCGTCTGGGGCGTGCCGGGAGCGGAGCCCACGCGGAGGGTGATCGGGCCGTTGAAGGGCGCCTTCGACTCGATCCGGAGGCGCACGCCGGGCATGAGCCCCCGGGCCTCCATGTAGCGCAGGCGCTCCGAGTCCTCGTCCCGGACGGCGCGAATCTCGACGTCACTTCCCGCCTCGACCTCGGAGAGCAGCGAGTGTTCGCCCATCTCGATGTCGCCGGAGCGAGTCGGGATCGGGGCGCCATGGGGGTCGTGCCTGGGATTCTCGAGCGCGGCCGACATCCGGTCGATCAACTCGTCCGATGCCGCATGCTCGAGGCGCTCGGCCTCTTCGTGGACATCGTCCCACGAATACCCGAGCCGTTGGCTCAGATAGGTTTCGAGGACCCGGTGCCTCCGGATGACCTGGAGGGCCACGCGGCTCCCCTCCGGGGTGAGGGTGACCCCGCGGTAGGGAGCGTGTTCGACGTACCCCGACTCCGCCAGCCTCTTCACCATCCCGCTGACCGAGGCGGGCTGAATGTCGAGGACCCCCGCAATGTTGCTCGTGGACGCAGCCTCTCCACGCTCCGTCAGGGAGTAGATGGCCTTGAGGTAATCCTCGACAGACCGCGAGAGCGTTGGGGAATCAGGAGGCATTGCGTCCGGGCCGTGCAGCGGGTATGACCGATAGCCGGGAATGTAGGTGAGTCGGTGCCGAAGGTCGAGGGGCGCACCTTTCCGGCGCCGGGGGAGTACGATCGGTGGAAGACCCGTCTCTCCCCGTTTCGACCCGCAGCCTTCCGCTCTCGGGACTCTCCTCCTCTTCCGGGGGGGTCGGAGAGGCCCTCTGAAGGCCCGCCGGTCGCACGTCCCCGCCTCCACCACTCCGGAGATCGACCATGCGATCGCCCCTGCGCTGGATGTGCCTGCCCATCGGGATCCTCGTGGCCGGGATGCTGACCCCTTCCGAGGGTCACACCCAGGTCAGCCTTCTCCCCTCGGCCGGATTGTATTCACCCCTTTCCGACCTTCTGGAAGTCCGGGATGAGGAGGGGATGCCGGTCCTCGAGGCAGGCCGGAAGAGCTCCACACTCGCCGTCGGGCTGGCAGCCGAGCTGGGCTCCCCCGAGGCGTCGTGGGGAGGTCGGATCCAGCTCGGGTATGCGACGGCATCGGATGTGCCGATCGAGGGGGTCGGGTGCGAGGACTGCGAGCTTCGAAGTACCCTCCTGACCGCGACAGCCGGTGTGATCCTGCGTCCCTTCCCGGAGCTCCTGATTCTCCGCCCGCACCTTCTCGTGGGTGGGGGGGTGAAGCGGTACGGCTTCGATCGGGACGACCTCGAGGCCGAGGGGTGGGACCAGGTCCTTAGAAACCAGACCCAGCCCGCGATCCACCTCGCCGCAGGCGGAGCCCTCCGCCTGGGGATCGTGACTCCCCGCTTCGAGATCGGTGCCATGATCTCACGCATCGACGGGGTGGGGGAGGGGGCGTCGGGGCTCTCATCGAGCGACGACCTCCAGACCGACCTCTTTCTCATGGTCGCGATCCCCCTGATGGGGCGCTGAGTCGAGCCCTCCGAACCCCGGGAAGGAATCAGATGTTTGCCTGAGAGTGCCGAAGTTGACTAAGTTATGGGGTTTCCGCATATGAATCAGGCCTGACTGAACCCGGGGAGTGAGGATGGAAGACACCGTCGCGATCGACGCAAAACGGATCCTTCTTCGATACGGTGCGCCCATCGCCATCTTGGACACGATCAACGAGGCGGACCGGATCGAACTGGCGCGAGAGGTGAGCCGCACCGCGGTGCCCGATCGGGGCGACCGGCTCCTGACCCTCCTGGCGGAGCGCGACTATATCACCGACGAAGATGTGGAGCGGCTGTCGAGCAAGAAGAAGCGCAAGCGGAAGACCCGCAAGAAGAAGTAGGCGGTTGCAAGAAGCGACGCCCGGGGCTCGTTGCCCGGGTCGGTGAGGGGACCCGCGCTTCCCTCCGGTCCCTCAGAGGGCCAAGAGCGCGAGCCCCGTGGCCAGGATCGCTCCGGTCACCGCTGCGGCCAGCGCCATCGGGAGCTGGGTCAGGACGTGATCCATCACATCGCACCCGCAGGCGAGCGACGAGAGGATTGTCGTGTCCGAGATCGGTGAGCACTGATCCCCGAAGACCGCACCCCCCAGGACGGCCCCGAAGGCCAGCGACATGTAGAAGGGGTCGGGATTGATCGCGTAGGCGAGGGGCATGGCCAGGGGAAAGACCACGGCGTAGGTCCCCCACGAGGAGCCGATCGAAAAGGCCACCGCCATGCAGATGAACATGAACAGGGCGGGCAGGATCACCGGATTCACCAGCTCCGCCGTGGTCTCGACGATGAAGTTCGCCGTGCCCAGCTCCCGCGAGACCGTGCCGAGGGTTACGGCGAGCGCCAGGATGATCGCTCCGATCGTGACCCCCTTGCAGCCGTCGACGAAGCCGTCGACCACCTCCTTGAGCTCCATCCCCTTGACCAGCGCGAGCACCATCGCCGAGAGGACCGCCAGCCCGAAAGCCTCGGCGATGGGCACCGAAATCCCGGCCAGGAATAGCTCGATCTCGCCGGCCTGCAGCGCCGGGATCAGGGGCCCGATCACTCCCGTCAGGGCCACCCCGATCAGTACCAGAAGGGGGACTGCGAAATCCTCGAGGCCGGGACGGTAGCCGCTCGGGACCTTCAGTCGCGAGAGTTCATCGGCGGCCAGGGGCTCTGATCCGTCGCGGTCGAGCTTGCCGGTCTTCCGGGCGCGGAGCCGGGCCTTCTTCATGCGCGAACCCTCCCAGGGGAGGAGTTCGAGGGCGAAGAGAAGGGTGAGCAGAATCGCGAAGATCCCGTAGAAGTTGAAGGGGATCGACTGGAAGAAGAAGGACACGACCGCCTGCTCGGTCATGAAGAGCGGGGTGGTCCCGACAAGGAGCCCCGCCACGTACAGCGGCCATGCGTTCAGGGGGATGATCGTCGCGATCGGCGAGGCCGTCGAGTCCACCACGTACGCGAGCTCCTCGTGTGAGACCCGCTGCTCGTCGGTCACCGACTTGACGGTGGTCCCGGCCAGGATCGTCGAGATGGTGCCGCCCTGGTGGAAGGTGATTCCCATCAGCCACGCGAAGAACTTCGCGGAACGGGGCCCTCGCACGATCCGTACGGCCGCCCATTCCGCGAAGTGGCGGGCCCCCCCGGTCCGCGTCCAGATCCCGATCAGCCCTCCCAGGGCCCAGAGATAGACCAGGAGGATCACGGCGAACGACTCCGTCGCGAGCGACGGGATCAGGAAGACCTGGATGATGTTGATGTCCGCGATCACGAAGCCCGCGACCACGATCCCCAGGAAGAGCGAGCTCACCACGTCCCGGGTGAAGAACACGAGAACGAGGGTGACGAGCGCCGGAAGGAACGAGGTGAAGCCGTAGTGCCCGCCCTCGTCGACCGGCTCGGTCAGCTCCGGGGTGAGCGTCCATGCGAGTATGATCGCGATCCCGGTCAGGACGAAGGGGGTCCATCGTCTCCAGAGCGGGGTGTCGGGCCCCGGGCCCGATTCGTCCGGGGTGCCGGGGGTGCGCTCGATTCGGGCGTCGGCGTCAGTACTCACCATCGATGGTCAATCTCCGTTCCGGGTCCAGTGGGAATTGCAGCCTGACCCTCACACCGGGACCCTCGGGGGTGACGTCGAGGTCGACTCGCTCTCCGGCCAGGCGAATGTCGTGAACTTCGCGAAGCGGGAGCCACGGCTCGAGGATCACGTTGAGAGGGATGCGTCCGTGTGTCTGGGCGAGGCGGAAGGTAAAGTGCCCGCCGTCCCGCCGACAGTGCAACTCGACGCGGGCACGTCCGGCGCGCAGCCCCCGTACCTCGAGGGTGCCGAGACGGGGCGGGGGAAGTGCCTCGCCGGGGTGGGCGTCTCCGAGGAGGGGCCGCAGGGTCAGGCGTCCCCATGAGGCCTCGGCCCGGGCTCCGAGCTGTCCCTCGACCCAGCTTCGCACCAGGCGTGCCGCTCGCACCGTGGAGTTCGCGCTCGCGCCACCCCGTCCCGATCCCTCGAAAGCCGAGACCGGTGGAAGGCGGAGGGTGTCGGGGCCGGGGGAGAGGAGGGCGCTGCGGACCTGAAGCGCCGTTCGCCACTCCTCGCGGCCGGTGGGCTCCAGGGCGTCCGAGAGGGCATGGACGAGGCGCGACGGGCGGGGCCAGGCGGCTCCACCCGCGGATCGATCCCCCGGGGTCAGCGCGGCGGCCGCGGCGTTCAGCGCCGATTCGTATTCGACGAGGACCTCCGGACGCCCGGTCCACCCGGCCCAGAGCGAGGCCAGGTGGAGGAGCCCGTGGGGGCTGGCTCGGGGGTAACTTGCCAGCGCGTGAAGCTGAAGCCGGGCCGCCTCGTGCCATCCCAGAAGAAGGAGGGCGATTCCGGCTTCCGCCCGGGCCGAGGTTGCGGGCGCCGCCGAAGTCGAGGCGGTCGCTCGTTCGGGCCATCCCAGCACCCGGATCCTCGGAGCGTCGGGGGCGTCGCCCTCGGAGTCGGGAGAGGCCGTCCCGAGCGCGAGTGCCGCCCCGGACCGGTCGGGAAGGGCGGCGTCGAGCTGGCGGCGTGCCCGGCGAAGGTCCGGCAGAGCCTCGCCGGTGGCCGAAACCCAGCGAAGGTCGAGGCCCCCGGAATCGGCCTCCTCGTCGCGGAACCGCGAAGCGCGCTGGAGCTGACGGGCCCTCAGGGGGCGAAGATGGCGCTCGACGGATCTCTCGTCGATCTGGGTGCCCGCCGGCGCCAGCGCCAGGGCGATCGGCGGCTCCCCCTCGGTCAGGGTCAGTGCGATCGCGTCGGGGGAGCCGGGAGGACCGACCCGGAGAGAAATCCGCACGGACCTCTCGGGAGACGCCGGAGCATCGGGTCCGGTGGGATCGAGGTGCCAGCTGAGCGCGACCGCCCCGTGGCTGTCGGCCAGGAGCCCCGTCTCGATCAGGGTGCGCCTCTCCGTCAACGCTATGCGCCGCGTCCACCCGCCGGCAAGGATCCGGGTGCGGACACCCCCGTCCGGGAGCCCATCGGCGACCGCGACGGCGAGGGACGTCTCGCCGATGGAGCTTCGGAGCCGAATCAGGCCGAGGGTCCCATGGACCTCCCCGACCAGCCCCCCACCCGACACCAGGTGTCCGGCGCCCTGCCAGTCGTCGAGTTCCCCGGTCTCGCCCGTCTCGGCCGGCGTGGCCTCGATCCCGGGGTTCGGCGCGAAGCGAATGCAGCGCAGCGGGGTCGTTGCTTCCCCGGATTCGATCGGGGTCACTCCGAGACGGGGTCGTCGGGGATTTCGCTTCCGAGGAGTTCGACGCGGTCCTCGTCGGCGGGAACCATGCAGAGGAATTCGAAGGGCGTCCCGCCCTCGACCCGGTACCAGTGAGGCACGCCGGCCGGAATGTGCACGATGGTGCCCGGCACGACCCGATGCACGCGGTCACCGATGCCGACCGCGGCCTCGCCGGCCAGGACGTACTGCTGGTGCTCCACCGAGTTGGTGTGACGGGGCATCCCGCCGCCGGGCTCCATCCGGAAACGTCGGGTGTGGAAGGAGGAGTGGGTCTCTTCGCCGAGGAGGAGCTGGCGGGCGGCGCCGCGGGCGACCTCGATCGACTGCATCGGGATCTCGTGGGCGGGGCGTACAATGGACATGGATGTCTCCGGGGTGAGGATGGCGAGTCGGGGTCCGTCGGAGGGTCAGGAGTCTTCGCGAGACGCCCGGACCTCGAGGGTGCGCAGGCGGTTCAGGGCCGCCGCCAGCTCGAAGCGTCTAAAGGCCGAGAGGTCTCCGGGCCGGCGGTCGGAGAGGGTGTCGAGTCCGTCGGTACGGATGGCGGCCTCCACCCGGTCGAGCGCCTCCGGGAGCGAGGTCGCACCCTGCTCAAGATGATCGCGGACGAGGACGAGGGCCAGTCCGATCGCCCGGGTCTGGCTGCGGGCGGGCAGGGGGTCGACGCCGCGAAGGTCGATCGTGGTTTCCCCGAACTCGATGGCGTCGGTCTCGCGGCACCGGATCCTGACCGAGCGGCGCCCTCGTGACGGGTCGATCGAACGGGCGTGGGGCAGCCGGGCAGCCGGGCGGGAGAGGGGGCCGGAGCTCTCGGGCACTCGCCCGGTCGGATGGCTCTCGACGACCTCGCGGGCGCGAAGACTCCAGTCGGCGGCCCTGAAGTGACGCATCCCGATCACGGTGTCCGCCACCTCGAGGTAGTCCCCGCTTCCCCCGATGACCAGGATCACCGAGACGTCGAGTCGTTCGGTGAGCCCCCGGACGTGATCGATCAGGGGGGTGATCGGCTCCGAGTCCCGCGGGACCAGGGCCTGCATGCGCCGATCCCGGATCATGAGGTTGGTGGCCGCGGTGTCCTCGTCGATCAGGAGAGCGGTGGCGCCCACCTCGAGCGCTTCGGCGATCGCCGCCGCCTGCGAGGTCGACCCCGAGGCGTTGGGGGTCGACAGGGCCGTCGTGTCGGCTCCTCCGGGCAGGGGTCCGATGAAGGGAGAGATGTCGACGCCCGCCACGCTCCGTCCATCCTCGGCTCGCACCTTCACCGCCGCCGGATCGGTCACCACCCGTTCGCGTCCGTCCCCGGGGCGGTGGTTGTGGACTCCGGTGGCGATCGCCCGGAGGAGGGTGCTCTTGCCGTGGTAACCGCCTCCGGCGATCAGGGTGACCCCCCGGGGGATCGCCATCCCGGACACCCGGCCCCGGTTGGGAGTGTCGAGTTCGGCGCGCAGGGCAGGGGGGGATTCGAAGGGGACCGCGTCCCCGGTGTCGAGAGGGCGATCGTCGATCCCGCTGCGCCGGGGGAGGATCGAGCCGTCGGCCACGAAGCCGACCCATCGGTGATCGCGCAGCTGGTCGCGCAGAGCGTCGGCGTCTTCGTTGGTCTCGGCGTGGAGGCGGAGTTCGGCGAGCTCGTACGCGGTCGAGAGGCCACTCTCGTCGATCGCCCGGGGCACCCGCTCGGTGAGAAGCTCGATCGCGGCCCGGGCCCGGATCCGGCGGCCCCCGGCCGGGAGCCCGACGCCGAAGCGGATCTCCACACCCCCGTCCGGGTGCAGCTGCAGGGCCGTCGTCTCGAAGACGGCCTGTCCGGGGGCCTCGATCCGGATCCGGCCCGAGTTCCCGCTGCCGGTGCCGGCGCTCAAGTCCACGGCCCGGTCCGCGAACCGGCGCGCCATGAACGAGGCGGTGCCGATGGCGCGCGGGCGGGTGCGGAAGAGGTCGGCCGGAAGGGCGGCCACCTCGGGAGGGATCATGGCGCGAAGGCGGCTCGGGGCGGCGTAGGGATCACCCTGCACGTAGTCCACGAAGAGGGAGAAACGGGGGAAGGACCACTCCCCCTTGAGTCGCTTGTAGGCCCCATACCCCTTCCCGTCGAGGGAGTCGAGGAGCGTGGTCATGCGCTGCTGATCCATGTGGGTGGACCCTTCGTCCGATCTGCGGTCTGCGGTTACGTTCGATGTCCTGCCTTCCAGCCACCGACGAATCCTCGCCATGACACCGAACCCGACCTCCGATTCCCGCGTACCCCCGTCCCCCCGCCGGGTGGCAAGCCTCCTCCCGGCCGCGACCGAAATCGTGTGTGCTCTGGGGATGCAGGACCGGCTCGTCCTGCGCTCGCACGAGTGTGACATGCCGGCGGGTGTGGAGCGACTTCCATACGTGACCGAGCCCAAGTATCAGCCCGACGGGACGAGCTGCGAGATCGATCGACGCATCCGGGCGATCGTGCAGGAGGGGCTGTCGATCTATCGGGTCGACGCCGACGCCCTGGCCCGGATCGCTCCCGACCTGATCATCACCCAGGAGCAGTGCGAGGTCTGTGCGGTGAGCACCGATGCGCTCGAAGCGGCGGTGGCCGCGGTGATGGATGCGAAGCCCGAGATCCTCTCCCTCCTTCCCGAGGATCTCGACCAGGCCCTGGGCGACATCGTGCGGATCGGGATCGCCCTGGGCGACCGGGCGGCGGCCGAGGGGCTCGTGGGTTCGATGCGGACGCGGATGGAGGCGATCTCGACGGACGTATCGGACTCCGGCGGATCGGGGCGCCCGTCGGTCCTCGTGATCGAGTGGATCGAGCCGCTGATGGTGGCGGGCAACTGGATTCCGGAGCTGGTGGAGCTGGCGGGAGGGCGGCCACTGATCGGGCGAGCCGGCCGGCATTCGCCCTTCGTGGCCTGGGACGAGATGCGTGACTCCGACCCGGATGTGATCGTGGTGATTCCGTGCGGGTTCACGGTCGCGCAGACGCGTGCCGAGCAGGAGCGTCTGACGGAGCTGCCCGGGTGGAAGGAGCTGAGAGCCGTCCGCTCGGGTCGGGTGGCGGTCGCCGACGGACACCACTACTTCAACCGCCCCGGACCCCGGCTGGTGGACTCCGTCGAGATCCTGTCCGAAATCCTCCATCCGGACCGGATCGATAGCGGGCACCGGGGGGAGGGGTGGGAGCCCATCTGAGCTGTCCCCACCCCTCCCACCCGGGAATTCAGAACCCGGGAATCAGGCGGACGTTATCGACGGCGGCCGACAGGAAGCTGTAGTTGTCGGCCTCTCCGAAGCGGAGTCGGACCGTCTGCCCCTGAAAGGCCGACACATCGGCCGATACGGTCATGAATGCGCCCCCGCTCGTCAGCGGATCCCCGACCTCGGTCCGGAAGACCATGGCAAGGATCGCGGCGCCGAACGCGGTGGGATCGGCATTTGGGTCCGTGAGATCGACGCGAATCTGCTGGTTGTCCGGATCCACGGGCTGGCTGGCGGCGAAGCTCTCGGGCGTGAAGAAGCGACTGTGAGCATTGTCGTAGAAGAGCTGGAATTCAAGGGTCTCAGCCGCGGTTGGAATGTAGATATCGCGGTAGAGGAGCGAGTATCCGGGCCCGTTCTGGTCCACCAGGGCCGCGAAGGTCCCCGACGGCGATGACGGAATCGAGAGTCCGCGCACCGGTGATGTTCCACCGTCATGGGCGAACCAGTCCCGCTGGTCGGAGAGCGCGTTCGGGTCGTTCAGTACCGTCCAATGCGCGAAGGTGGAGCTGCCCACCCCGCCGTTGTCCTCGAAGTCGCCGTTGGGGAGTACCTCGGCGACCTGGACCGTGGCCTGGCCCTCGAGCGACCCGCTCGTCGCGCGGATCTCGGTCTGGCCCTCCCAGACGGCCTGTACCGTCGTGCCCGTCGGGGCGATCGATGCCACGTCCTCGTCGTCACTCGACCAGAAGACGGCTTCGCCGGAAACGGGGTTTCCGAATGCGTCGACCACCTGGGCGCTGACGGTCCGACTCTCGTCGGCGGTCATCGAGAGGACCTCCGGCGAGATCTGGATCGCGTCCGCCGGCCCGGGGAGCGCCTGGGCCGAGAAGAGCGCCTCCTCGGAGCTGTCTTCGAGCCCGTCGATCCGGGCCCGCAGGCTCTGTGTGCCCGCAACCGTACCGAGGGTCCACTCCACGGTGGACCGGCCCTCGGCATCCGTCGGGGTGGGCGAGGTGGGCGAGCTCTGGCCACTTCCGCTCGCGGTCCAGCGCACCCCGGCACCCGGGATGACATTGCCGTGAACGTCCCGGACCTCGGCCACGAGGGGCTCGGGCAGGGTCGCGGCCACCCGACCGCTCTGCTCATCGCCCTGGACCGCGACGATGACCTCTGGTGCGCCGGGCCTCGCCGAGGCCTGGATCACGAGCGGGTCCAGATCGCCGAGGCCGGCGCTGAGCTGCTGCGGGCCGGCGGTCAGGTCGAGACGCCAGCGGACCACCAACTCACCCTCGGCGTTTGCGGTCGACGAACCCACCGCCTCGACCGCTCCCTCGCCCTGGGCGTCCCACTCGAGCGCGGCACCGGGGACCGGGAAGCCGGAGCCGTCTATGACCCGGACCCGGACCGGATTCGCCAGCTGTTCCCCGACGACCGCGGACTGTCCACCCCCGCTGACGAGCTGGATGGCGGCCGGGTCTCCCGTGAATACCGTCACGTCCACCGTCCGCTCGAGTCCACCGCCCGTGAGAACAAGGGGGGTCTCGCCGGGCGAGACTCCCCGGATCCGGTCGCCCTCTTCGATCCGAGCGATCGACGGGTCGCCGATCGCAAGGGAAACCGGCTCCGATACGATGCGCTCTCCCCCTCGGTCCCTGACCGACGCATTCAGCGCGAGGGTCTGGCCGAGCTGGACCCCGAGCTGCATCGGAAGCACGACGATACGGTCGGGGACCTGGGTCACCGACACCGGGATCGACGCAGACCGGGGTCCCGCCCGGGCGGTGATCTCGACATCACCCGCCGCGCGTGCGATCGCTCGGCCGTCAGCGTCGACCTGCACCACCGCACTGGTCGACGAGGACCACTCGACCTCGGGAGAGTCGATGGGCTCGCCCCTGAAGTCGATGACCTCGACCGAGAGCGTGCGGGTCTCCCGGAGGTGGGTGAAGGAGAGGGAGTCCGGGGTGATGCGGATCTGGTCGGCGCGTTCCCGGGTGGAGAGCTGCAGGGTGTCGGCCGAGGTGCCCGCGGCCACCACGAGGCGGGCCGTGCCCACTGCGATGCCGCGCACGCGCCCGTCGAACGTCACCGTCGCCACCTCGGGATCGAGCGACCCCCAGAAGGCTCCGTCCACCGATCCGCCCTGTCCGGAACGACTCAGAGCGAACTCCTCACCGATTCCGAGCTCCTCGACGGGGCTCGAAATCGAGATCCCGGTGAGGGTGCGGCTCTCGAGGCTCGCCGGGTAGACGGTGATCGAGGCCTGCTTCACGGAGCCGGGCTCGAGCGTCACGTCGTGGACCACTCCCGACCAGAGCACACGAGTCTGCGAACTCCCCCCGACGACCTCGACCTCGACCCGCTCGAGCGTGACCGGCTCCGATCCCACCTGGATCTGGAAGGGCCCGAAATCCTGCGAAAGCGAGCCGGAATGGTTCAGGCTCAGTCGGTGGAGCACCACGCCCCCGCTCCCGATCGCCCGGATTCGGATCAGGTCGTGACTGATCGGTGCCGAGGTCCCCCAGCCTTCAGCCGACATCTGGACCCCGAGGTTCAGCGTCCCCTCCTCGGCGGACTGAGAGGGCGCCTCTCCGTCGGAGCATCCCGAGGCGATCGCCAGCAGGGCCACGAAGGAGAGAAGCAGGGTCGAACGGCGCATCGCGAACATAGACGTCTCCGAATGAAACAGGACCGCGGGTCTGGGACCAGCACTTCGGAGCTTGTCGATCCCGACGAGCCCCGGACCCCGTGGAAAAGGCAACTCACGTGCCCGGCACGCGGCGGAACCGGGATCGGGGCCCGCCCAGAGGGCATGGGGGCACGCAGGGGGAGAGGTTCCGGGAACGGGGCCGAGATGATTAGGTTGAGCGTCGACCCACATGCGGGCGTGCGGTCGGGTAGCCCGGTGTGCGAGGCCGTCTGCAAGGATCCTTGCGCTTTGCGAGTCGAACTCGCGACCATCGGAGAATCCCCGATCCACCCCACCTCCAGCAACCACGAGGAGTCAGACGATGGGCAGCATCCGGGAGTTCATGGAGAAGCACTACCTTCACTTCAACGCCCGCGAGACCGTCGCGGCCGCCCGGGCGTACGAGGAGCACCTGGCCCAGGGTGGCCGGATGCTGGTCTCGCTGGCCGGCGCGATGTCGACCGGAGAGCTCGGGATCATCCTGGCCCGAATGATCCGCGAAGGAAAAGTGCACGCCATCTCATGCACCGGAGCGAACCTTGAGGAGGACGTCTTCAACCTCCTCGGCCACGATGAATACGAGGTCATTCCGGACTGGCGGGCCCTCTCGGCGCAGGACGAGGTCGCCCTCTACGACCGGGGCATGAACCGGGTCACCGACACCTGCATCCCCGAAGACATCATGCGCCATCTCGAGGCGCGGCTGATCGAGCGCTGGCGGAGCGCGTGCGAGGCCGGGGAGCGGAAATTCCCCTTCGAATACCTCTACGACATCCTCCGCTCCGGGGAGCTCGACGAGCACTATCAGGTGGACCCCGCCAACTCCTGGCTCCTGGCGGCCCTCGAGGCCGACATCCCCGTCTACTCGCCCGGGTGGGAGGACTCCACCACCGGGAACATGTTCGCCGCGAACGTCCTCACCGGAAAGGTGCCCCACCACCAGTGCTGCAAGACCGGGACGGAGCAGTTCGCGCACCTCATCGAGTGGTACCTGGAGCACAACGGAGAGGCCGAAGGCGTGCCCTCGGTCGGGTTCTTCCAGATCGGAGGGGGGATCGCCGGAGACTTCGCGATCTGTGCCGTGCCCAGCATCATCCAGGACATGGAGCGTCCAGAGACCCCCTTCTGGGGCTATTTCTGCCAGATCACCGACGCCGACGTCTCCTTCGGCGGCTACTCGGGGGCGGTCCCCAACGAGAAGATCACCTGGGGCAAGCTGGGCGAGGACACTCCGAAGTTCCTGATCAAGTCCGATGCGACCATCGTGGCGCCCCTCGTCTTCGGGTACCTTCTGGGAGATTGAGGCCCGGCGAGTCCGGCGGGGTCAGACGGGTACCAGGTAGTGCACGCCGAACCAGTCGCGCTCGTCGGTCCAGCTCCGGACGAGTTGCCATCCGGCGTCCCGACAGATTGCGTCGAGCCGTTCGGCGGTGAACTTGTAGGAGTGCTCGGTCACGATCTTCTCGCCCTCGGCGAGCGGGATCCGGAAGGGTTCGGTGTCGGGCAGGTCGGGGGCGAGGGTGGCCACCTGTTCGCGCCGACTCACGAGCCTCATCTCGATCCGCGAGGCCTCGGGGACCCAGGGCGCGCGGTGGGCGAAGCCCTCGGGGTCGAAATCCCCCCCGAGGAGCCGGTTCAGGTTGCGCAGGGCATTCCGGTTGAAGCTGGCGGTCACCCCCGCGGCGTCGTCGTAGGCCCGCTCCAGGACCTCGCGCTCCTTGACGCGATCGGCGCCGAGCAGGAGGGCACAGTCGGGCCCCCCGGCCCGTCCCATGTTCGACAGGAACTCCCGGGCCTCGTCCGGCTCGAAGTTTCCGACCGTGCTCCCCGGAAAGAAGAAGAGGGTGGTCCCCTCCTCGCGGATCGAGGGCGGCAGCCGGAAGGGTTGGGTGTAGTCAGCCGCCAGGGGAATGACCTCCATCTCCGGGTGCGCCGCCCGGATCCGGTCGGCGAAGGCGAAGAGCTGCTCCGCCGAGATGTCGATCGGGACACAGGTGGCGGGTCGATCGAGGGCATCGAGGAGCTTCCACGTCTTCTCGCCACTCCCACTCCCGAATTCCACGAGCCGCGCACCGGAACCCACCAGCCCTGCGACCTCGCCCAGGCAGCGTTCGAGGATCCCGAGCTCCGTGCGGGTCGGGTAGTATTCCGGCAGCCTCGTGATCTCCTCGAAGAGCCGTGCCCCCCGGGCGTCGTAGAAGAGCTTCGGGGGAAGGGAGCGAGGAGACCTGGACAGCCCCTCCTTAACCTCGTCGA
>SLBA01000108.1 GCA_007126575.1 Gemmatimonadota bacterium
AGGTCGACCCACCACCCTCCGAGCCCGACGCCGAACGCGCGCCGGGCCCCCTGCTCCTTCCCGTCGAGATCGCCCGCGCCCTCCTTCCCGAGGGCCTGCTCGAAGGGTCGCGAAGCCGGGGCCGCTCGATCCGGGCCGCACCCGGTGCGCGGGGTGGGGGAGAGCTCACCCGCAGCCACGAGCGGGGACGCCGGGTCGGCGCCGAAGCGGGCACGCCGGGGAGGGGGCGACGCCTCGACCTGCCCGCGACGCTGAGAGCCGCGGCCCCCTGGCAGGCGCTGCGCCGCCGCGAGGCGGGCACGACCGATGACGCGGCCTCCGTCCACCTTCGGATCGAACGCTCCGACCTGCATGTGCAGCGCCGCGTCCGCTCGGCGACGCGCCGCACCATCTTCACGGTCGACGCCTCGGGCTCCCAGGCGCTCCGGCGCCTCGGCGAGGTGAAGGGCGCCGTGGAGCTCCTCCTGGCCGACGCCTACCGGCGTCGCGAGGAGGTGGCGCTCGTCGTCTTCCGGGACCGCGACGCCCGAATCGTCCTTCCCCCCACCCGCTCGCTCACCCGTGCCAAGCGCCTCCTGCGAGGGCTGGTCGGAGGGGGCGGCACGCCCCTGGCACGCGGGCTCGAAAGCGCCGCGGGGCTGGCGACCGAGGCGATCCGGAGCGGCACCCGCCCCCGGATCATCCTCCTCTCGGACGGTCGGCCCAACGTCGACCGCGAGGGCCGCGGCGGGCGAAGCCGTGCCCGGGCGGACGCCATCGCCATGGCCCGACACCTCGGAGCCTCGGGCGTCGCCCTCATGGTCCTCGACACCTCGGCGCGAGGTGAACCCTTCCTGGCCGAGCTGGCCGAGCAGATGGGCACCCGGGCGCATCACCTCCCCTATGCCGACGCCCGGGGGATCCGCCGGGCGGTCAAGGACGACGCCGAGGCGCTCTCGTGAACCAGACCCGAACCGCCGAGCCGCCCACGGGCGTGACCGCCCCCCTTCGAACCCTCCTGCGCTGGTGCCTCGTCGCCCACGCCGGCCTCATTCTCTTCTCGCTCGTCTCCTTCCCCCTCGTTGTGGGCCGACGGGCGCCCGGGTGGGTGAGCACCCAGCTCTGGGATGCCGTCTACGGATGGGGGATGGCCTGGACCGGGCCCCTGTACATCGCGGCCGGCTTCGGGGTCGCGGCGGCGGCGTGGCTCCTCCGGCTCGGACTCGGACGCGCCGTGGTCTCGATGACCGTCGTCGTCTTTCTGGGATTCGCGGTCGAGCTCATGGGGACCACGACCGACCTTCCCTTCGGTCCCTACAGCTACGGGGGGCTCCTCGGGGGCAAGATCCTGGGGCATGTCCCCTGGGTGATCCCCCTCTCGTGGTTCACACTCCTGTACGCCAGCCTCGCGCTCTCGCTCCGCCTGGGGATGGGCCGGCTCGGCACCGCGCTGATGGCCTCGGCGGGCCTCCTGGCGTGGGATGTCCTCATGGACCCGGCGATGAGCGTCGCCTTCCCCTTCTGGAGCTGGGACGTCGATGGCGTCTACTTCGGCATGCCCCTGATCAACTGGGTGGGGTGGTTCGCCACGGGTGTTCTCATGGCCGGCGCGGTCCTCGTCCTGCACCCGCTCGAGAAGCTGCGCCCCCTCGCCCTCGACCGGCTCCCGGTGGTCCTGTACGTCCTGAACGGGCTCCTCCCCTTCCTTCTGGCGATCCTGGGAGGCCTTTTCTGGGCCGCGATCATCGGAGCCGGAGCCATGGGCGCCTTCCTCTTCATCACCCTTCGCAGCGATGCCGGAGCCCGCTCATGAGCCGCGCACACGAGAGCCGGAGCCACGGGGGCCGAGCCCGGGAACGGAGCCCCGATCACGGCGCGGAGCGTCGAACCGATGCCCCGTCCCATCCAGGGGCCGGAGCCGAGAGGGGCGCCGCACGCGAGGCGTCGTCGGTCCATACCCGCAGCCTCGGCCTCTGGGAGCGTCTGCTCGAAGCACGCGACCGCATCCTGGCGAGCCCCCGCTTCCAGCGCTGGGCCGCCTCCTTCCCACTCACGCGGCCGATCGCGCTCCGGCGCTCCCGGCAGGTCTTTGACCTGTGCGCCGGCTTCGTCTACAGCCAGTCGGTCCTGGCGTGCGTCCGACTCGACCTGTTCGACCTTCTCTCCGAGGGGCCCCTTTCGGTCCGCGAGCTCTCGACCGAGACCGGAATCCCCGAGGAGCGCCTGGCCCGGCTGCTGGGAGCCGGCGAGGCGCTCAGGCTCCTGCGGCGGACGCGGGACGGGCGCATCGCCCTTGGCCCCCTGGGCGCCCCCCTGGTGGGCAACGAAGCGCTCGCGGCCATGGTCGAACACAACGTGCTCTTCTACCACGACCTCTCCGACCCCCTCCAGCTCCTTCGCAACGGGAGCGGTGGGAGCAGCTCGCTCCTCCAGCGGTACTGGGCCTACACCCGATCCCCGCAGGCAAGCGAACTGACCGAAGACCAGGTCGGGCCGTACTCGTCGCTCATGGCGCAGTCCCAGCCCCTCGTCTCCCGCGAGATCCTCGACGCCTACCCCTTCGAGGAGCACCGTGTGGTGCTCGACGTGGGGGGGGGCGAAGGTGCCTTTCTCGAGGCCGTGGGCCGGGATCACCCCGAGCTCTCCCTGGTCCTCTTCGACCTTCCGGCGGTCTCGGAGCTCGGGCGCAGGCGCCTCGAGGCCGCCTTTCCCGACCGCGAAATCCGGGTCCGTGGCGGAGACTTCTTTCGCGACCCGCTCCCCCGGGGTGCCGACGTGATCACCCTGGTCAGGATCCTGCACGACCACGACGACGCGGAGGCACTGCGGATTCTGCAGTCCGCACGGGAAGCGCTGGAGCCCGGAGGCCGGGTCGTGGTCGCCGAGCCGATGGCCGGGGTACGGGGCGCCGAGACGGTGGGAGACGCCTACTTCTCCCTCTACCTGCTCGCGATGGGCCAGGGGCGCCCCCGCACACCCACCGAGTACCGTGACCTGCTCCGGGCGGCTGGCTTCCGACGGATCCGAACCCCGCGCCCGCGGTCGCCGGTGCTCACCGGCCTCGTTTCCGGACAGCTCTGAGGGGCCGGACGGCCCTCCCCGCACGACCGTTCACCCCAAGGGTTGCGGGAAGCCCCCCACTCTCCTCAATTTCAAATCTTTTCAGGGCCTACCTGTAATCCTTCGGGCTGTATCCCTTCAGGCCTTCACACCGGACCTCATGTCTGAACTTCCTTCGTCCGCCACCTCGGCACATTCTCCGGAACAAACGGACAATCCGATTCTCGACCAGGGGTACCGAATCCCATTCGACCGGATCGAGGCGACCCACGTAGTTCCCGGCCTCCGCGCGGTGATCACCGAGGCCGAGGAGGGAATCGACTCGCTCTCGGAGTCCGACGACACTCCGACGTGGGAGAACACGATCGTCCGGTTCGACGACCTCACCCGCAGGGTGCGGCGCGCCACCACGCCCGTACAGCACCTTCTGGGAGTGCGGGAGTCGCCCGAGCTGCGAGAGGCCTGGCGGGAGATCCTGCCCGAGGTTTCGGCCTTCTGGTCCCGCCTCTACCTCCACGAAGGCCTCTGGGCCCGGATGCGAAGCTACAGCGAGACCCCCGAGGCGGCCCGGCTCGAACCCCTCCAGACCCGGCACCTGCACAAGACGCTGCGCGACTTCCAGCGGGCGGGCGCGGACCTGCCCACGACCGATCGGGCGCGGCTCGAGGCGATCGAGGTCGAGCTCTCGCGGCTCGAGCAGGAATTCTCCGAAAACGTCCTCGACTCGACGGCCGGCTACACACTGCAGATCGAGGACCCCGAGCGGCTCGAAGGGATTCCCTCCGACGCGATGGCCCGGTTTCGCGCCCGTGCCGAGGCCGACGGCCGCGAGGGCTGGACTCTGACCCTCGACGCCCCCTCCTTTCTGGCGGTGATGAAACACGCCCACGATCGGGAGCTCCGCCGGGAGCTGCATGGGGCGTACCTGGCGCGCGGAACCGAGGGGGACCTCGACAACCGGCCCCTGATCCCGCGAATCCTCGAGCTTCGACGCGAGAAGGCGAAGCTGCTGGGCTTCGACAACTACCCCGATTACCGGCTCGAGGAGCAGATGGCGCAGTCGGGCGACCGGGCGCGCGCCTTCATCGCCGAGATGGTCGAGAGGACCCGGCCCTACTGGCGCCGCGACTTCGCCGAGCTCCAGGAGGCGGCAGCCGAACGGGAGATGGGTGAGCTGCATCCGTGGGACACGGGCTACCTGATGGAGCAGATGCGAAAGGCGCGCTTCGATCTCGACGAGGAGGAGCTCCGTCCCTACTTCCCGATCGAGGGGGTGGTCGACGGGCTCTTCGCCCTCGCGAACCGCCTGTTCGGTCTCACGATCGAAGCCCGCGAGATCGAAGAGGTCTGGCACGAGGACGTGCGCTTCTACGAGATCCGCGATGAGCGGGGAGTCCACCTGGGCTCCTTCTACGCCGACTTCTTCCCCCGTCGGGAGAAGCGTCAGGGCGCGTGGATGGCCGATTTCGTGTACGGCATCCCACCCGAGGCCGCAGCCGAGCGGGGCGTGGATCCGGCCCCCCATCTCGGGAACATCTGCGCCAACTTTCCGCCCCCCGACCGGGACACCCCGGCGCTGCTCTCGCACCGCGACGTCGAGACCCTCTTCCACGAGTTCGGGCACCTCCTGCACCACTGTGTCTCGAGGGTTCCGATCGAGGGTAGGGGCGGGATCAACGTGGCGTGGGACTGGGTCGAGCTGCCCAGCCAACTGCTCGAGAACTGGTGCTGGGAGCGCGAGGCCCTGACCCTCTTCGCCCGACACTGGGAGTCGGGAGACCCCCTCCCCGCCGAACTCCACGAGCGAATGCTCAAGGCCCGTCGCTTCATGGGCGGCTGGATGCAGATGCGCCAGCTCTCCTTCGGAACGCTGGACCAGGCACTTCACACCGAGTACGACCCGGCACAGGACGGGGACCCGGTCGAATGGGTCACCGAGCGTCTCGTGGAGCTCTCGCCCAATCGGGAGTTCGCGGCCAGCCACCCGCTGCCGGCCTTCCTTCACCTCTTTTCGGGCGGCTATGCCGCGTCGTACTACGCGTACCTCTGGTCCGAGGTGCTCGAGGCCGACCTCTTCACGCGGTTTCGCGCCGAGGGCGTCTTCAACCCGGACGTCGGGCGCGAATACGTAGACCGGATCCTCTCGCAGGGCGACCGGGACGATCCCGATGTTCTCTTTCGCCGTTTCATGGGGCGCGGTCCCGATCCCGAGGCCCTGATCCGCCGGAATCTCGGCACGGCCGCCGCCTGACCCCGCGGCCAGCGGCGTGACCATCCATACACCGTTCTGTTACAAAGCAGTTACACACCACTGATACCTTCCGTCCGTGGTGCCCGTGGCGGTCTGCCGCGCCGGCACCCTTTCATGTTTCCGGCCGGGAGCGATGAATGGCGGACAGGAGAATCCGGGGCAGGATTCCGGGCGGATGGCTCACCGTGGCCCGGCTGGGTATCCTGGTGTCGGTCCTCCTGGCGCTTTCGGCGTGCTGGAGCACCGACCGGGACTCATCGGCCGAAGGCGACGGCGACTCCGACAGCGTCGGTCGCCTGACCATCACGGGGGCGGGGGCGACCTTCCCCTTTCCGATATACTCCCGCTGGTTCTCGATCTACTCGCGGGACCATCCGGTCCGGATCAACTACCAGTCGATCGGATCCGGGGGCGGGATCCGGCAGATGATCGAGGGGACCGTGGACTTCGGGGCCACCGACGCGCCCCTGACCGAGGAGGACCTCGATCGCATCCCCGGAACGCTTTCGATTCCGACCGTCCTCGGGGCCGTGGTCCTGACCTACAATCTCCCGGACATGGCCCGTTCCCTGCGACTCGACGGCGAGATCATCGCGGGCATATTCCTCGGTGAGATCACCCGTTGGCGGGATCCCCGCATCCTGGCAATGAACCCCGATGTGGAGATCCCCGACCGCGACATTATCCCCGTCCACCGCTCCGACGGCTCCGGGACGACCTATGTCTTCACCGACTACCTGAACGAGATCAGCCCCGCGTGGCGGACGCGGGTGGGTCGGGGCAACGCGGTTCGCTGGCCGACCGGGCTCGGTGCCCGCGGAAACGAGGGCGTCACCGGACAGGTTCGGCAGTCGCCCGGGGCCATCGGATACGTGGAGCAGGTCTTCGCCCGGCAGAACAATCTCCCGATGGCCGATGTCCGAAATCGACGGGGGCAGTTCGTCGCCCCCTCGATCGAGGCCACGACCCGGGCCGCCGACGGTCTCGCGGAGCGCATCCCCGACGACGACGACTTCCGGCTCTCGATCGTCGACGCCGACACCGAAGGCGCCTACCCGATCGCGGCGTGGACGTATCTGCTGATCGCCCCGCACTATCGCGACTGCAACCGGGGACGAGCCATCCTCGAGGTGATCCGCTGGGCACTCCTGGAGCGCGCAGACGACGTGCGGGACCTCAACTACGCGCCGCTCACCCTCGAGATCCGGGTCCGGGCCCTGAACGCCCTGAAGACGGTCACCTGCGGGACCGACCGGCGTCCGATCTTCGATCCGGACCGGGACTTCATGGCCGAAGCCATCGGCGAGGTCGAAGCGCCCGAACTCGAAATCGAAATCGACGGTGAACCGGAGCCCGAGTCCGATCCCGTCCCCCCTTCCGAACTCGAAGCCGGAGCGGACCCCGATGGCCGGCAGTACTGACGGCGGCGGGCTCCTGGCCCGACTCCTCCCCTCCAGGAGCCGGGGGAACCTCCAGGACCAGATTTACGGGCTCATCCTCCTGGTTTTCGGACTGAGCCTTCCGGTCCTCTTCCTCTTCATCGTCCTCAGGATCGGGAGCGAGTCGCAGCTCGCGATCGAGGCCTTCGGCTGGGGGTTCATCACCAGCCAGGAGTGGAACCCGGTCCTGAGGGAGTTCGGAGCGCTCCCCTTCATCTTCGGGACGGTGGTCTCCTCCTTTCTGGCCCTGGTGATCGCGGTGCCCCTCTCGGTGGGGCTCGCCATCTTCCTGACCGAGCTCGCCCCCCGCTGGCTCGCGGGCCCGATCGCCTTCGCCACCGAGCTCCTGGCCGCGATCCCCTCGGTCGTGTACGGGCTCTGGGGCATCTTCGTCATGGTTCCCTGGCTCCGGTTCACGATCCAGGAGCCGCTGTCCAGGCGCTTCGGCGACACGATCCCCTTCCTCGAGGGGCCCGCGTACGGGTTCAGCATGATGTCGGGAGCGGTGATCCTCTCGATCATGATCATCCCCTTCATCTCGGCGGTGACCCGCGAGGTCCTCGACGCCGTGCCCCGCGAGCAGCGCGAGGCATCGCTGGCCCTCGGGGCCACCCGATGGGAGATGACCTGGCAGGTCGCCCTCCCCTACGCGATGCCCGGGATCATCGGAGGGGCGATCCTGGGACTCGGGCGCGCCCTGGGCGAGACCATGGCCATCACGATGGTGATCGGGAACCGGCCGGACATCGCGGCCTCGCTCTTCGCCCCCGGATACACGATGGCCTCGGTGCTCGCGAACGAGTTCACCGAAGCCACCGGAGCCCTCTACCTTTCGGCTCTCATGGAGATCGCCCTGATTCTCTTCGGGATCACGATCATCGTGAACATCATGGCCCAGTTTCTCGTCTGGCGCGTCGCGAAGCAGGGAGGCCGCTGATGGCGTCCTCGACCCCTACGGCCGAACGCCAGGTCACCGGCGGCGGCATATCGACCCGCCGCAAGCTCGTGAACCAGGTCATGCTCACCCTGACCGGGGTGGCGTCGGTCCTGGTCCTGATTCCCCTCCTGCTGATCTTCTACTACCTGCTGGCGGCGGGCGCGGGCTCGATCAACCTGGACTTTTTCACGCAGCTCCCCGCACCGGTGGGTGAGCCGGGCGGCGGAATGGCGAATGCGATCGTGGGCACCCTCTCGCTCGTGCTGCTGGCGGGGGCGATCGGGATCCCGATCGCGGTCGGCGCGGGGGTATTCCTGGCCGAGGCGGGACGCTCCCCCCTCGGCAACTTCGTGCGGTTCATCGCCGATGTGATGAACGGAATCCCCTCGATCGTGACGGGGATCTTCGTGTGGGCCTGGATCGTGGTCTGGATGGGGCGCTTCTCGCTCCTGGCCGGGTCGATCGCCCTGGCGGTCATGCTGATCCCGATGGTGACCCGCACCACCGAGGAGATGGTTCGGCTCGTCCCGCGAGAGCTGCGCGAGGGCGGGGTGGCTCTCGGCTTCACCCGCTGGCGCACCACCCTCGGCATCGTCCTGCCCGCAGCGAAGAGCGGGATCCTGACCGGAATCCTGGTGGCGCTCGCCCGGATCGCCGGCGAGACCGCCCCCCTCCTGTTCACCGCCTTCGGCAACCCCTTCTGGGAGTGGCGCCTGAACGAGCCGATCTCGGCGCTTCCTCTCCTGATCTACCAGTACGCCATCTCGCCCTACGACGAGTGGCACCGTCTTGCCTGGGCCGCCTCGCTGGTCCTCATCGGCATGGTGCTCGCCATCAGTCTCATGGCGCGCTTCATCATCAAGAATCCATACCGGGACCGCTGACATGGAGAACCCCACCGCAGCCTCGAAGACGAAGAAGCCCGCCTCGAATCCCGCGACGAAGATGGCGATCGAACACGCGGACGACAGCCCGTCCGCCCCGGCTCCGGACAAGGCCCGTCTCGCGATCGAGGCCCGTGCCTTTTCGTTCTGGTACGGCTCGACGCAGGCGCTCGACTCGATCGACCTGAAAGTCCCCGAGCGGCGAGTGACCGCACTGATCGGCCCCTCGGGATGCGGCAAGTCGACCTTCCTGCGCTCGATCAACCGGATGAACGACCTCATCCCGAAGATCCGGCACGAAGGGGACATCCTCCTCGAGAACGACTCGGTGTACCGTGCGGATCGAGACGTGGTACAGCTGCGCAAGTCGGTCGGGATGGTCTTCCAGAAGTCGAATCCGTTCCCGAAGTCCATCTACCAGAACGTGGCGTATGGCCCCAGGGTCAACGGGCTCGTGAAGGGGAAGCGCGAGATGGATGCCCTCGTCGAGTCCTCGCTCCGACAGGCGGCGCTCTGGGACGAGGTGAAGGACCGACTCGACTCGAGTGCGCTCGGACTCTCGGGGGGACAGCAGCAGCGCCTGTGCATCGCCCGTGCCCTTGCGGTCTCGCCCGAGGTGATCCTCATGGACGAGCCGGCGTCGGCGCTCGACCCGATCGCCACCCAGAAGATCGAGGAGCTCATCTACGAACTCAAGAACGACTACACGATCCTGATCGTGACACACAACATGCAGCAGGCGGCCCGCGTCTCGGACTACACCGCGTTCTTCTTCATGGGCCGGCTCATCGAGGTGGGCCGTACCGAAGAGCTCTTCACGAATCCCGTCGAAGAGCAGACCGAGGCCTACATCACCGGACGGTTCGGATGACGACGACAGAGAGAGGCGGCACCGCGCGACACTTCCACACCGAGCTCGCCGAACTCAAGGCGCTCCTGCTCGAGATGTCGGGCGAGGCAGAGGAGCTCGTCCGGATCTCGGTCGAGGCCCTCCTCGAGCAGAACCTCGAGAAGGCGCAGGCCACGGTCGACGGGGATCTTCGCGTGGACCACCTGGAGCTCGAGATCGACAAGGCCGCGCACGAGCTTCTGGCGCTGCAGCAGCCCATGGCCGGGGACCTGCGCTTCATCACCATGACGATGAAGATCTCAAACGACCTGGAGCGGGTGGGGGACCACGCGGTGAACATCGCGCGCGCCGTGCAACGCCTGGCCGACCTTCCCCCCTTCGGCAGAGCCCCCGAGGTCGCCGAGATGGCCCGGCTCGCCAGCGACATGCTCTCCGACGCCCTCGACTCCTTCGTGCGGCAGGACGCCGAGATGGCCCGGGGAATCGGAGCCCGCGACGACCAGGTCGACCATCTCTACAACTCGATGTTCCGGATCCTCCTGACGCACATGATGGAGGACCCCCGACGCATCGGCCCGGCCATGTCGACGCTCCTGATCTCGAAGAATCTGGAACGGATCGCCGACCTGGCGACCAACGTCGCCGAGGATGTGGTCTTCCTGGTCGAAGGCAAGGTGATCAAGCACGGGTCGGGTCGGGGAGGACGCCCGGCGGACCGAGCCGCACCCCGCTCAGTGGAACCGTAGCGTCCGGCGCGTGTCTCTCCCAGTGCCGGGGATTCGATGGCACCCCCGGCTCCGGGGAGCTGTACACGGTCGTCCCGCCCCGTTCCCGGGAGTCGTTCAGCGGCGGGCACCAGCAGGAGAGTTCCGTGCGTGCTACCGACCCTGTCCCCGTCAGGGCTTCTGAAAGTCTCATCCTCTCCATCGTCGTCTCGCTGCTCCTCGTGGTTCCCACGGGCTGCGGATCCGACGGCGAGGACGTGAGCAGCTGGACGCCGGGGCCCCGGCCCGTCTCCGACGAGCGCCCGGTCCTGGCTGCCTCCGGCGATGTCGAAGTGGATCGTGGGTCGACCTTCGCCGCCGTCAGCGACAGTGGCGAGGGGGAGCTGGTGGTGATCTTCACGAACGCGGACGGGTGGGCCTACCTCGACGACGAAGGGTACCTGACCGGGGTCTCGGTCGAGATTCTCGAGGACTTCTTCCGCTGGGTGGAATCCACCCGCGATGTCTCGCTCGATGTCGTCTGGTCCGAAGACGACGACTGGATGCAGTTCTACCGCAGGGTCCGCGACGCCCGGGGGGGAGTCATCGGGGCCGGCAACGTCACGATCACCGACGAGCGCCGCCAGGAGCTGGACTTCTCGCCCGCCTACCAGAGCAATGTGGCGGTGCTGATCACCCACGAGGCGGTCCCCGAACTCGAGTCGATGCAGAGCGCGTCGGAGCGATTCCGTGGATTCGCGGCACATCCGTACCTGGGGACCCTCCACGAGGAACGGGTGAACCAGCTGAGGGAGCGCCGGATCCCGGGCCTGCGGGTCCTCCCGCTCAACTCGAACGACGAAATCCTCGCCGCCGTCTCCGGGTCGCCGGACCGACTGGCGTGGATCGACGCCCACGCGTACTTCCGCGGGGTCGAGGAGGGGCTGCCCATCCGACGCCACCCGGTGGCCGACGATAGCTCCGAGAGCTTCGGCTTCATCCTCCCGCGGGGTTCCGACTGGACTCCGCTGCTCGAGGAGTTCTTCCTCGAAGGCGATGGGTACCGCAACTCCGAGCGATACCGGGAAATCCTCCTCACCCACCTGGGAGAGGGGCTCAGCGAGCTCCTCGAGGACGTTCGGGAGGCCCGGGAAGACCGCCTGGACGGATCATGACCCACCCCACATCGACTCCAGAACCGAGCGTCCCGTAGCGTCCCGAGGGATCGGGATGCCGGTGTAGTCAGCGACCGTCGGCGCCACGACCGTCGCCCGCACCCCATCGATCCGTCCCGCCTCGAAGGGGCCGCCGACCGCGCAGAAGGCGGTATACATGTCGGGCTCGTCGGGAGGGAATCCGTGCCCCGCCCAGAGCGGTGCGTCGCTGACCGCCGCGTCCCCCGCCAGCGACCCCGTGGTGCGGTACCCCGGTGCCGTGCCCCAGTAGAGGTCGCCCCCGGCTGGTCCACCGATCCCGAGTTCAGGCTGCTCGGAAGGGGTGAAGGTGCGGGTCACCACGCGTCGACCGTCCTCGTCGACCACCCCCTCGATGGCCTCGCGCGCCAGGGCGATAACCGAGGCCTCGTCGTCGGGGGGCACGATCCCGTCCACCCACGCCTCGCGGTTCACCGAGATCCAGTACCCGTTGGGGGCCAGCGCCCGGGTGCGCGACAGGTCGATCTGCCCGGCCTCGTCAAGCACGAGGAGCCCCGCGTCGATCAGCGCCCGGTTGGGTCGGAAGAAGCGCCATGAACTGCGCATCCCGTGATCACCGGTCACGAACACCGCGGCCTCGGAGGCCTCGGCCAGTTCGATCAGGTGGCCCAGCCTCCGGTCGACCAGCCTCCAGACGCTCGCGCGGAACTCGCGGACCCGCTCGGCGATCTCGGCGTCGTACCCGGGATACTCCGGATCCAGATAGCCGAGTAGCTCGTGGTCGATCGCGTCGGAGAGGGGAAAGTAGTCCATCTGCAGCCTCGGCTCGAAGTGGGTCCAGAGCCACTCCGACCCCCGCATGAACTGGCGCAGGAGGAGCTCCGCCGTCTCCAGGTACCGGGATTCGGCCGTACCGTCGCCCCCCGCCATCAGGGTCGGGCCGAGCCCCCCGCTGCGGTAGAGGGCGAAGGCGGAGTTCCCGATCCACCCTCCGACGGCGGCGTCATAGGCCTCTTCGAGATCGGGCCGGTTCCCCTCCATGAGGTGCATCGAGGGGTGGTAGACCAGGAGCTCCGAGCCGTCGGGGGCGAGGTCGAAGAGACGCAGGTGAAGGAACGTCCGCCCGCCCTCCACGGGGAGCTCGAGGGGCTCCGAGAAGTGGCGGGCCGGCTCCCGCCCGTCGAGGGGCTCGCTCTCGAGCGGCGCCCGCCGAGCCGTGACCGCCCGGGAGAGGTCCGGGCTCAGCCCCACACTGATCCCCGCATAGCCCTCCTCACCTTCGACTCCATGCATCAGCAGATCGAAGGTGCCGGCGGCGTTCGTCCATCGGTATGCGCGGGGCGCCGGGTCCGCGGGGAGGCCATCGAGTCCCACCCAGTCTCCCGCCTCGGCCGGGTCAAGATCCGAGAGCTCCAGGAGTCCGTGGCCCACGACCGTCCGATTGTAGCCGTTCAGGACGTTCACGTCCGTCCGGTCCAACGCCTGCCGTGCCAGTTCCCGCCGCTCCTCGAGTTCGGGAGTGCGAGGCCCGTCGACCGCAGGGAAGCCCGGAACCCCGGGCGCCTGCGTGACGTGGTGCGCCGCCACCGGAATCCCCGCCAGACCGGCCGTCACCCAGAGGGGATCGGCCGAGAGGACGGCATAGTCGAATCCCGAAATGGTCTCGGTGACCCGGTGCTCCGATCGGGGGAGCCGATGCTGCCCACCGGCGGTGGCACCGGTGACGTCGCCGAAGGCGCCGGTCCAGAGCGTCGCGTGGCTCGACGGGGTCACCGAGGGCATCCCGACCATCGCGTAGTCCGAGCACATCCCCCGCTCGAACACACCGAAGAGCTCGGGGGCCTCGGACGGAGTCAGGGTCTCGCGCAGGATCGACTCGCTCAGCGCGTCGATGCTGACCAGGATCGCCCGGGACGTCTGTTCGGCGGGAGTCGACGACGCTTCGCACCCGGCCAGGGCGGCGAGGGTGAGCCCGAGTACGACGGCGGGGAGTCGGAGGTGTCGCTGGAGCATTCGGATCTCGAGGGTTCCGGTGGTCGGGGGTGTGAAGGGGCGACGCACCGACGGTACGACCGTGCGACCGTGCGGCCGGCGTCCAGACAACCCACACATGGTAACGGATCCACCCTTGCCCGCGCACCCGAACGGGCCGCATTATCGCTGCGATCCCGTAACGATTCTCGGACGCACTCCCGCCCAGGACCCAAGACCATGCAGGCAGACACCCGACCCGCGCCCCTCACCCCCTCTGCCCCCCTCCTGCGGGCCGCATGCCTCGGCCTGGCGCTCCTCGTGGCCTTCGGGAGTCTTCTTCCGACCGCCCTCGAGGGCCAGGAGTACTTCCCCCCCCGGGGGGACTGGGAGGTCCGCGACCCCGGGCAGGTCGGGATGTCGGCCTCGCTCCTGGACGAGGCGATCCAGTTCGCGATCGAGGCCGAAAGCACGGGGCCTCGTGACCTGGCGCTCGCCCACCAGAGGGGGTTCGCCCGGGAGCCCTTCGGGGAGCAGGTGGGCCCCTTCAAGGAGCGCGGGCCGAACACGGGCGTGATCATTCGCAACGGGTACATCGTGGCGGAGTGGGGGGAGCCCCATCGGATCGACAACACCTTCAGCGTGACCAAGAGCTTCGTGGCGACCACGGTGGGGCTCGCCTGGGATCGGGGCCTGATCCCCGACCTCTTCGAACCGGTGGGACCGCTCATGGCGCCCGTCTTCGCGCAGAACCCCGAGTGTGTCGCTCCCCGGGCCCCCACCGGGGAGTTCCCCCAGCTCGCGCCGCCCTTCGAGCCCTTTGCGAGCGAGCACAACGCACGGGTGCGGTGGGACGACCTGCTGCGGCAGACGTCGGACTGGGAGGGCATGCTCTGGTGCAAGCCGGACTGGGGCGATCGTCCCTCGGGGAACGCCGACGAATGGCTCACGCGGGAGCGGAACGAGCCCGGGACGGCCTATGAGTACAACGACACCCGGGTCAACCTTCTCGCGCTGGCCTCGCTGAATATCTGGCGGACCCCGCTGCCCGAGGTGCTTCGCGAGCATGTGATGGATCCGATCGGGGCCTCGCCGACCTGGCGCTGGACGGGATACGAGAACTCCTGGGTCCTGATCGACGGACGCTGGGTCGAGTCCGTCAGCGGAGGGGCGCACTGGGGCGGGGGCATGTTCATCAGCGCCCGGGACATGGCCCGCTTCGGCCTACTGAATCTCCACGACGGCCGGTGGGAGGGGGAACAGCTGCTCTCCGAGGGCTGGCTCGAACAGGCCCGGACACCGGGGGTGAACCCGGGATACGGCTTCATGAACTATTTCCTGAACCAGGACGGCCGAGGGTGGTCCGAGGCCAGCGAGGGATCACATTACCACGCCGGGGCCGGCTCGAACATCATCTACGTGGATTTCGAGAACGACCTGGTGGTGGTGGTGCGGTGGATCCGGAACGGGGCGCTGAACGAATTCATCGGGAAGGTGCTCGCCGCCATCGAGGACTGAGGGCCGGTCCGTCAGCCGTCGGGCACCTCGATTCCGCGGTTCCACGAGTCCCAGAGCCAGATGTTGACCAGACCGCACAGCTCGGGGGCGCTGTCGCCGGGCTGGTTGAGGATATGGTGGCGGAGCTCCTCGGGCACCTCGTCCCACTCCCGGTAGACTTCGACGGCGCCGATGTGCTCGCGGCGGAGCCGGTTGATGGCTCCATGGCCCGCCGGCCACTCGTTGACCAGCACCACCAGGCATCGACGACCCCGAAGGGACTGGAGCCAGCCGGATCCCGCCCGGGCCCCCGGGCGGAAGTCCACTCCCTCGATCCGGTTGGCAATGCTCTCGGTGATGGTGCGGTCCCGAGCCGCGTTGATCGAGGCGCCCGCCAGGAAGGCCCCCTGTCCCTGCAGCTGCCGCTCGAGCACACGTTCGCGAGGCGGGGCGATGTACGACCAGTGCGCACGGCGACGCACCTCGAGGGTGTCGAGCATGACCGGCTCCGGTTGGACTTCCAGGTCGGGAACCGTGACCACTCCGTCCGGATCCAGCTCGAAGGGCTCGCTGATGCTCACCCGGTAGCCGAGACGCCCGGCCTCGACCACGACCGGATCGGCCAACTCGTCGGCGTCGGCCAGGATGACCATGCGGTACAGCCCCCGCTCATCGGTATAGCCGGAGCCGAACACCCGCTGCCCGTCCTCGCTCACGACGCGGACTGCCGCTGCGGCGAGAGGCTCGCCCGAGACGGCCTCGAGCACCCGCCCTTCGACACGAGGTCCATCATAGGTATCCCACGCCTGCTGCTGCGCGGTGAGGGCCGGGGGGAGGGACAGCACGCACACGACCCCCGCCACCGCGAGCCAGCGCTCGATGACGGAGGTCGTGCGAATGGTCGTACTCATCTCAACTCCCCAATGAATGATTCCCGCTCGTATCATTCATCGGGACACCCTCATGGGTCAAGTCGGTTCGGGACCGGAGTCGGCAGCTATCCGGCCCTTTCCCCCCCTCAGTTCGGCAACATGAGGGTGGACAGGGGTGTGGCCTCCATGAGCTTGTAGATCGGGAAGAGGGGCGCGTCGCCCTCGCCTTCCTTGAAGGTCTGGACCTCGGGCTTGGGCAGCCAGGCATCCATGTGGTTCCAGTACACGACCCCGTCGGTCGATTCGGGCTCCAGCATGTGGCCGATCACCCGTCCCTGCATCTGCCCCATGCGAACGATATAGGTGCCCTCGGGAAGGGTCACCTCACGGGTCACCTCCCCCTCGACGTGTACCCGGGTCGATGCGGCGTGGTTGTAGGCACGCTCGTAGGTGATGTCGGCGATCGTGTAGGCCGTCACCGTGACTTCGGTGTCTTCCTGCAGGCGCTCGATCGTCACGG
>SLBA01000024.1 GCA_007126575.1 Gemmatimonadota bacterium
CTGGGAGCTGCCCGCCGCCGAGGCGCGTCGGTTCCTCGGCGCATGGTGCCGGTGGGCCATGGACAGCGGCTCGGGCCCCTTGAGCCGCTTCGCAAGAACCGACGAAGCTCACCGGGACGGGATCCTGCGCTGGTTCCAGTCCAAGATCTCCAATGGCCTTCTCGAAGGCCTCTCCTGCCTCGTCCAGGCTACCAAGGCCCGCGCCCGAGGCTTCCGCTCCACCCGGAACTTCATCGCCATGATCTACCTCATGCACGGCAAGCTCCCCAACCTTCAACCCATTTGAAACAGCGAGAAGCCGATTTAGTCTGCTACAAAGGACGCCCCTCTCACGCTAGGCTTTATCGACTGCTCGAGCCTTATCTGGTTGTGATGCTCCTCAAGGAGTCGTGTTTCGATAACTACCTTAGCCAGTTTGGGGTCGAAGTCCGTGCCCTTGCAGCGCTCCAACTCCTGGCGTACTTCATCCAAGCTGAGGGCACTGCGATAGGGGCGGTCCGACAGCATGGCATCAACAGCATCACTCAATTTGATGATCCTTCCGAACAGGGGGATATCATCTCCCTTGAGTTTGTCTGGGTAGCCCCGTCCATTATATAGCTCATGATGATGACGTACCGCTTCTATAACACGATTATTGAGTGACGACATTGACTTGAGTATTTCTACACCCCTATGAACGTGGGACTGCATGATTTTGTGTTCTTCAGGGGTCAATTGTGATGGCTTCTTTAGTATGTTTTCATAGACCACCTCAATTTTACCAATGTCATGGAGCAGAGCGGCAGCTTTCAACTCTTCCATTCTTTTCGGTCCTAAGCGTATCTCCTTCCCTATCCGAGCTGCCAGGTCTTGGACTCTTCGAGCGTGCCCTGATGTGTAAGGGTCTCTTGTTTCGATGGCTGTCACTAGAGCGTCAAGCAGATCACGGTTTGCAAGCTCCACCCGATACTTCGATCCGTAGGCATGGCGGATGAATATAAGGGGAAGTATAGATACTACCAACCCACCCAATTCATGATGGTAATATAAAAAGGCGATAAGCAGTGCGATTGGTAACACCGCGATATCGTACAATACTGTCCCTCCGATACGTGAAAATGACGAGAGCACTACGTCCTTGAGTTCGGTGGGTCTCGTCAGAACTAGGGCAATGCTCACAGCGATATGGTTGGTTATGAGGGCTACGAACCCAAACGCTAGCACTGGTAGGACATGAGGATGGAAGTTGTCTGTGCCCAAGTGTAGCGCTAGAGCTTCGCCGCCAAGGAGGTAGAAGACCCACCCAGCAAGTGCTGCGGCCACGACTGATTGAGCCACATTGAAGGTGGCCTTTAGTCGATCCTTCCTTCTAATTAGGGTCTCCGTGACCGCTTCTGTAATACCAATAAAGAGCACCGCTCCTACTTGGCCGAACAGCAAGCAGGCGGCAATAAGCGGAAGGAATGTCAGAGACACCCTGCTCGCAGAATCCCCTCCCTCTCGGGAGACTGCAAATGCCTCAGAGGCGACCCCGAGGAAAGTCAAGGCGATCAACCCCCACCTTGCGCTTTCGGGAAGCGCTGCAAAACCCTCCCAGTCGATCAGACCAAAGCACACAATGGCCAGCCCAACTGTCGCCCAGACGTACCATGTGATGGCTCGAGGGGCCATATCTAAGATGCCCCCCCCGGCACGGATCACCAGCTCAGCCAGCCAGATGCGGCAAGCTGCGCGCAAAAATCAACGAAAGCGTTGAGCATATCGATCACCTCCTTTAGGGAACGGTGTCGGCGTGCGTATCCGCTAGGTGCAGCCGCAATGCTCCGCTATTCCGCTTTCGCTTCGCTCAGATCCCGGCCGAGGGGGGTCTCCTTTCCTAAGTAAGACTTCGGCGCCAGTCCTTCTGGCGCCTCGTATTCAATCCATGCGGCCGCGGACCCATCGGTCCGTGGCCTGCAGTGTCGCCATGATGACAGATGCTTCGATGCGGTCGTCGACCACCGATGAGCCCGACAGCGCGATGATGTCGCGGCCGGCCAGGGCGTGTACGGCGGTCAGGACGTATTTGCGGTCGAAGGCCTCGATGACGCGTACGCCGTCCAGGGCCAGGGCGACCATGGGGGCTTCGGCGCCGTTCGCCTGGACCCCGGTCGCCGTGGCTTCGATCGCTCGCAGGGTGGCGTTGGCGGCCGCTTCCAGGCGGGCGCGCAGCAGATCTGCGGCGACGGCCTCGCCCTGGTAGGTGTCTCCCTTGAACTCGACCGTCACCGTGACCACGGCCCGGTTCGAGCTCTGGGTCTCGGTGCGGTGCGACACGTACAGGATGCGTCCGTCGGGCCGCGGAGGGGCGGCGCGCTCGACCACGAGCGACATCGTGCCCTCGGGGGCCTCGGCCGCGGGCGCCGGACGGTCCGTCTGAGCCACCGAGATCTTGCGGTGGTCCAGGGGAATGTCGAGGCGGGCGAGGAGCGCGGACTCCACGTTCCGGACGGTCTGCTTCGGCGAGACCTCTTCGTTCGTCAGAACGTGCACTTCCTGGATGTCGCCCGAGCGATCGGTTACGATTCGGCTCGACAACACCCCGGTGAGTGACTCGATCAGCTTTTCGGCCTCACGAACGTTCCATTCCCCCATCTGCTGGCTCCTCATGGGTTGAGCGGACAAGCTCAAGCCTCCTGCCGGTTGTGGGGCGCCACGCGGCTCACGCCCGATCCATTGATTTGTGCAGCCCCGAGAGGCGGTATCAGCTTTCCACGCATGACTTCAAATGTTTCCTGAAGCTCCTACCATGGCCTCTCGGGACCTCTTCTGTCAAGCAAGGGGCGGATCGTGGGCGGCTCCACCCGCCCTCGGCTCGCCCTCGCGCCCCGGGGTCGATCATGTGAAATTCCCCTCTCGGGCGCAGTCGGCTTCGGAGTGCAAGTCCCGGACCAGCCCCCCGGGCCCCGGTCCGGTCCCACTTTCCCCCACCCAGGAACGACCTGCATGAGTCTGGATCACGCCCCTCACCTTCACCGGGGACAGCGCGGCGGATGGGTCGAAGTGATCACCGGTGTCATGTTCTCGGGCAAGTCCGAAGAGATGCTCCGCCGCGTACGCAGAAGCCTGATCGCCGGGCGCTCGGTGCAGGTCTTCAAGTCGCACCTCGACGACCGCTACGCCGGGCTGCTGCACGTGAGTTCGCACGACGGGCGCAAGATCGAGGCGTTGCCGGTGTCGAGCTCGGTCGAGATCGCCGAAAAGGCGCGGTCCGAGAGCCAGGTGGTCGCGATCGATGAGGCACAATTCCTCGATGCTGGCATTGTGCGGGTGGTCAACTCGCTAGCGGATGGGGGCACGCGGGTGATCGTCTCGGGCACCGACATGGACTTTCGCGGCGAGCCCTTCGGACCCATCCCGGCGCTGCTCGCGATCGCCGAGCAGGTCGACAAGCTGCACGCGATCTGCGTGGTCTGCGGCGAGCTGGCCACCCGCAACCAGCGGCTGATCGGGGGTCGTCCCGCCCCGGCCGAGGGTCCCACGATCCAGGTGGGGGGCACGGAGTCGTACGAAGCCCGCTGCCGGCGCTGCCACGAGGTACCCCCCCGCGACCGCTCGCAGACCGAGCTCGAGATCACCGGGCACGAGTCGGAGCCGGCCTGACACTCCCGGCTGGACACTCCCGGCCGGACGCTCCCTTTGGCTCGGGGAGCACCCATCGGTCCCGGAGAGGACCCGCGGGGCCATGGAGTCGCCCCGGGCAGGGAGCGAGCTTCGGGCATGGCTGAACCCTCGTTCGCACCCCCCGACGGGCCCGGGCTGATCGACGACCGATCCGATCCGGACTTTCCCGCCCTCTACCGACGGCTGACGCGCCGGGCCGAGCGGCTGGACGTGGCGGCCACCCGGATCCGGCTCAGCGGGCTGCGCCTGGGCACCCGCGAGCTTCGGGGGCCCGAGGGCATCCGGGTGCTGCTGATGGAGCTCAATGCCTTCCAGCTCCGCACGGAGCTCGACGTGCTCTCCCTCAATACCGAAGGGGCGGCCCGCCTGCGGGGTCTGCGCGAACTGCTCGAGACGGGTCGTCTCGAGGTGCGCGCCCTGCCCCTGGGGGGATGGGCCCCGGACTTTTCGGTCTTCCACGGACCGCGCTCCGCGATCACGGCGCTGATCGGCCCGCACTGGATGGAGAGGCCCTATCCGCATCGGGGGCCCGGATGGGCCTCTCTGCACCGGGGCGAGCCGGCTCGCACGGCAGCGGCGCGGTTTGAGGAGCTCTGGGACGAGGCCCACCGGGTCGAGGGCGCCCTCAGGCGGATCTTTCGCCGACGAAGGGGGACCGGAGCGGGACCGGATCGGGGTTGACACCCACCCCGGATTTCTGTAAATACTCCGGTCTCCGGAGCGGCCTTCGATCGAAGCCGGATCGGGAGAGCTCGACCCGCAGCACGCAGCACCCCTGCCTCCTTAGCTCAGTTGGTAGAGCAGACGACTGTTAATCGTCTTGTCCCAGGTTCGAGTCCTGGAGGAGGCGCTGGTCACACGAACGGCCCGGGGCGAAACGTCATCGCCCCGGGCCGCTTTGTTTTCCGGTGGCATTCCGGTCGTGGATCGCGGTCGTGCCTCAGACCGGCTGCCGGCGAATCCCGGGGCGGCTAGGTCTCTCCGTCGATGATCCGGCGGATGCGCTCCGCGAGCTCCTGCGGGGTGAAGGGCTTCTGCAGGAAGTGGGTGCCGGGCTCCAGAAGGCCCTGGCGCACCAGGTCCTGGTCGGCGTACCCCGACATGAAGAAGATGTGGATCCCGGGGCGCACCTTGGCGATCGCCGACGCCACCTCGACTCCGTTCATGCCGGGCATCATGATGTCGGTGAGGAGCAGGTGGATCTTGCCCTCGAACTCCTTGGCGATGCGCACGGCATCGACCCCACGAGAGGCCGGTACCACGTCGTAGCCGAAGCGCACCAGCGAACGCTGCGCGACCGCTCTGACGGCCTCGTCGTCTTCTACAAGGAGGATCGTCTCCGAGCCCTCCCCTTTCTCGATCTGCAACAACTCGGACTCCAGAGTTCGGGACGCTGACACCCTGTGGCAATGGCGGTCGGCGATGGTAACGGGAAAGCTTACACCAAATCGGGGGTTCCCGTCCAGTTGAAAAACATTGTTACACCCCTGCGCCCGGGCACGCCAGCCCCGTTCGGGCGTACCAGTGCACGGCGTTCCAGCGAGCGGATTCCGCTCATCCACCTGCCAAAAAGCGGGCAACGTGTCTGAATATACTACATTCTTCGAGGTTCGGAGTTACGAGCTTGATGGGTTGGGCCATCTCAACCACGCGGTCTTCCTGAACTATTTCGAGCAGGCCAGATTCGACGCGCTCAGCGCCGGAGGCCTCACTCCCGCCCATCTCGTCGAGCAGGGCTGGAGCGTGCACGTGGTTCGAATCGAGGTCGATTTTCGCCGCGAGTGTCGCCAGGGCGATCGGCTCGCGGCCCGAACCCGGGTCGAGCAGTTCCGGAACAGTTCGATGATCATCGGCCAGGTGCTCGAGAAGGACGACGGCGAACTCGCCGCCGAGGCCCGGGTCACCGCCGTGTGGATCGGCCGCGAGGGCCGCCCGATCCGGATCCCCCCCGAAGTGCGATCCGCGCTGGGGGCCTGAAAGGTCGTGTAGGCTCCGAGGGGAGCTGACCCCCCCAAACGTCGATCGCCCCGGCACTCACACTCGTTGAGAGCACCGGGGCGATCGTCCACTTCGTCAGCAGGTCCTGCCGAGGTCAGTTGTCGAGCACCACCAGGGTGATCGGGTCCGACATGGCCGCGACACCGTCGTCTTCCCACATCACCATGCGAAGGCCCACCTCGCCGGCGGCCTCGGGATAGAAGTGGATGTGGTCGCAGTGGAAGATCCCCACCAGGTCGCTGTTCGTGCGCTCCGCGAACTGGGTCTCGCCCGAGGGGTTGTCCGGGTGCGCCCGATTGGGCCAGGCGATGACATCGGTCTCGTTGCCCTCGACCATGTACCGGCCCTCTGCACTCGAACAGACCCGCTCCCGGGTGTCGTCGTCGCGGGCCTGAGTCGAGAAGGCGACCTGCTCTCCGCCGGCTGCGAAGTACCGCAGGGTGAGCGAGGAGTTGGTCCCGAACGCACGCAGGGGGATCACCCCTTCTCCTTCGACGTCGCGCACGGCCTCGAGCCGGGTGATCGCGTTGCCGTCCCCATCGGTCCAGCCCTCGCCCACGGTCCACACGGCGAGCATGGCCGAGGCCGCACCACGGGTCTGCAGCTCGAAGCGGGCCGGCTCGGGACCCTCTTCCACGCGAATCGTCAGCGGATCAGTGCTGGCGTCGGAGTGGTCGATGTGCCAGAGGTGGAACTCCACGTCAACCGTGCCCTCGGACTCCGGATAGAAGTGGATGTGGTCGCAGTGGAAGATCCCCACCAGGTCGTTGTTGGCACGCCGCGCGAACTGGAACTGCCCCTCGGGGGCATCCGGATGGCGAATGTTCGGCCACGCGATCACGTCGGTGTTGTCGACCGTCGGGTAGTAGCGGGCGCTGTACTCGGTGCACTGGCGCTCGCGGGTGTTGTCGTCTCGGCTCAGGGTCGCAATGTTGACCTCGGACCCGTCGGGCAGGAAGAACTTGACCGTCAGCGACGCGTTGCGGTCCCGGGCGCGAAGGGGAACGAGCCCCTCGCCCTCGACGTCGACCGAGGGAGGCAGCTCGGTGATCGAGTTGCCGTTCGCATCGGTCCAGCCGTCATCGGCCGTCCAGACGGCGAGCAGGGCCCCGGCGGCGCCACGGGTGTGGAGCTCGACCCGGTCGCCGTCGAGGTGATCGTCATCGTCGTTTGCGGTGGGCGAGGAGTCGCAGGCTGCCAGACCGACCAGGAGCATCGGCAGGAGAAGAAGGAGTCCACGCCGAGTGAATTGGCGGATGTTCGTACGGAAGTTGTTCATTGTTCTCTCTGTGATAGGTCCCTGTGGGACCGTTCGACACGTTGCCACGGGTCCTCGACGAGGACCGGGCAGGAAATCAGGTGCGAGGGTGGCGCTCGGTCCGAGCGTCCGGACTCAGACCGATGGAGGCGCCCGTGCGCCGCGTGTCGAGGTTGCCGCCCAGTGAAGGGCGGGACCGATCCCGGGCAGTGAGAGGGTGCTCTGTGGAGGGGCGGAATGCTCCGCGGATGCTTCGGGGGACTGCAGGGGAATACTCAGCGCCTGGCAGAAGAGGCAGTCCAGCTCGTCGGGGACGTGCGTCGGTGGGGTGGGCTCCGGCTGGGAGCCATCCGCCTCGGCCAGGGCGATGCGATAGAGGTTCTCATCCGCAGCCTCATCGGCAAAATGCGCGACAGGGGCCAGCCCGGCGGTCAGCGCGTAGACGAGCGCGACCGCAGCCAGGACCCACCGGGTCCGCCTGGGGGAATAGTGAGATCTCATGCGCATTTGAACTCTGGTACTCGCAACCTTCGTCGGGGGTTCCCTGTCCGGATGTGTTGTGGGGCTAGCCGGTGCCGGTGCCGGCGGGCCACGGTAGGATAGTGGATCCGGGGCGAGGGTCCTCCCGGTGTCAGAATCCCGGGCGATAGCGCAGGAGCAGGTAGGCGCCCACCCGCTGGAAGTACTCGCCCCCGATCTCGGTCTCGGCCCGGGTCCACCCCAGGCGCACGGTGCCATCCAGATTCCGCGCCAGTCCCCGCGTCAGCGACAGATAGGCGAGCGAGGCGTTGTTGGCTTCCTCGCCCGGAATGAGTCGGGCCGAGGGAATGGCCTCGAGGTACTGCTTCAGGGTGAGCGCGGCGTACGCCGAGAAGATCGCGTCCCCCGGAGCCGGCGAGCTGAACAGTGTCTGCACCGTGACCGAGTTGTACTCGGGCCGGCGCGAGTTCGAGCGGTTCGTGCGGACCTCGGCGCCGAGCTGCGCGACCCTCGTCCCCTGGTGCGTCCAGTCGGCCCCGGCATTCCACCCCCGATCCCGGCGGAAGGGGTCGTCGTCGACGAAGGTCGTCTGCTCGGGATAGCGGCTCAGCTCCCCGCCCATGAAGAACTCCACCGACCCCGAGGTGCCGGCGGGTACGGTGGCCGAGAGCCGTGCGGTTCCCGATGACCGGTCCAGCAGACGCACCTGCGGCGCGAACTCCGGTGCCGCGAAATCGCTCTGTTCACCCACCAACCTGAGGTTGACCCGGCTCGAGCCCCCCGCGTCGACCTCGACCCCGAACCCGCCCTGGGCGGACCGATAGGCCGGAGGCAGGAAGAGGGGCATCGGCGGCCGGTCTTCGACCTGGCGACCCCGGACCCTGGCGAACCCCGTGAGCAGTACCCCCTGGCTCACCGGCTGAAAGGCGGTCAGGTCGAGCGTTCCGACCCACTCGCGGGGGGCGTAGTCGCGAAGCTCGAAGCCGCGTGCCGTGAACTGACGCACCCCTCCGTCGAAATCGAGTGTGGCGCGGACAACCCCCCCATGCCGCCAGACCCATCCGCCGCGCATTCCCATCTCGCTGACCATCGCCGAGGCGACCTCGGTGGAGTCGCGCACCGTGGCGCCGGCGGTCGGCAGGTTGCCCTGGTAGCCCTCGGCCGAGACCCCTCCGGTCACCACGAAGTCGCGCCAGGTGATCTGGGCCTCGGTTTCGGCGGGAAGGAGCACCGCGAGCAGGGCCAGCACCAGCCCCGCGTGCCCGGACGAGACCCTCATGTCGTCCCCCCTTCCGCCATCTGGCGGAAGAGCGCGGCTCGCTGGAGCGTCTCCTCTCTGTACTGCTCGGCCTGAGCCCGGATCGAGCGCAGCATCTCGACCTGGTCCACCAGGGGAAGTTCGGCAAAGACGTAGGCACCATCGAAGGGAACCGGGTCATCGTCGGGGCGAACGGCACCGGCTCCTCCCCCCGCACCGGTGCCCGGAAGCCGGTCGGCGTCGAAGCGCGAGAGATCGGCCCTCAGGTCCGCCCCCTCGCGTTCGAGCCGGAGCCGCTGTTCGCGCACCGCGATCTCCTGGGTCGTGAATGCGATGATCGCCTCGTAGTCGCCGGCGACCTGCGCCTCGAGGAACGAGGCCTTGTCACGCAGGTCCTGCGGACTGTCACGGTCGGTGGCCGTGAGGCTCGGAATGGGGCGGAGCATCGCCTCTTCGATGGGATCCCTCTCGCGCTCGACCTCGCGGTAGGTCTGGCTGATCTCGACGTACAATCGGTTGAGCCGGTCCTGCTGGGGCTGGGGCAGGTCGGGGTCCGCCAGCGTCTCGAGGATCTCGTCCATGCGGGCCTCGAGCGCCCTCAGGTAGTCCCGTCGGGCTTCCCGATAGGCGACCCCGCGATTGTGCAGCTCGGAGTCGAGCACCTGAAGGCGCACGGCTGGCGCGATGAACTGCTCGCGGAAGAGTTCGTCGGCCCGTCGGTCGTCGCCGGCCTCGCGAGCGATCCGCAGCTCCTCGACCGCTCGGGTATGGGTGGGGCGAAGGGCCTCGATCTCTCGTCGAACCGCCTCGAGTTCGGTGCGGGCGAGGAGGTACCGGGATTCCACCGGCGACAGCGCGACCTGGGCCATGGCCGGCTCCGGCCCCCCTCCGAAAAGGAGGAGGGCTGAAAGACCCAGCAGGGCCAGCCCGGTCGCGCGAATTGATCTCACCCCTCGATCCCGTACTTCTCGAGCTTGTAGTAGAGCGCACTCGCCTTGAGCCCCAGGAGGCGGGCCGCCTCGGCCTTCACCCCGTCGGACTTCCGGAGGGCCTCGCGCAGGAGACGCTCTTCCATGCCCTCGACGATCTCGTTCAGATCCATGCCCGACGAGGGCAGCTCGGGCCCGTAGTCGTTCGACTTGCGACCCAGCGGGTGTCCGAACAGGGGCAGGTCGGCGGCGTCGAGCTCCTCGCCATCGGCCAGGACCAGCGCACGCTCCACCACGTTCTCGAGCTCCCTCACGTTACCGGGCCAGTCGTACTCGGCCAGCCGCTCGAGCGCCGCATCGGTCACCGTGCGGATGTGCGAGCAGGTGCGGTCGCGCAGCTTCTCGATGAAGTGCCGGGCGAGCACCGGAATGTCCTCTTTGCGATCGCGCAGCGGGGGCAGGGTGATCGGGACCACGTGGAGCCGGTAGAAGAGGTCTTCGCGGAAGCCGTTCTCGGAGACCAGCGTCTCGGCCGGCTGGTTCGTGGCCGCGATGATCCGCACGTCGACCGGGATCGTGGCCTCGCCCCCCACCCGCTCCAGCTCCCGCTCCTGGATCACGCGCAGGAGCCGGATCTGCGTGGCCGGAGCCACCGTGGCGATCTCGTCCAGGAAGAGGGTGCCCCCGTTGGCGAGCTCGAAGCGTCCCTTGCGCTTCCGCTCGGCCCCTGTGAAGGCCCCCTTCTCGTGTCCGAAGAGCTCCGAGTCGAGCAGACTTTCCGAGAGCGCGCCGCAGTTGACGCGCACGAAGGGGCCCGAGGAGCGGGGCGAGCCGGCGTGGATGGCCCTGGCAACCAGCTCCTTTCCCGTTCCGGACTCCCCGTAGACCATCACCGTGGAGTCGGACGGGGCCACGCGATCGATCCAGCGAAAGACCCGCTCCATCGATTCGGCCTCGCCCACGATCTCGCCGTACCGCGAGGGGGCCGTCGACTCAAGGCCCTCGCGCAGGAAGGTGTTCTCGACCTTCAGGCTCCGGTTTTCGCGCCGAAGCCTCTCGCGCTCCTCGCGGGTCTCGAGCAGGCGGTCGACCTTCACCCCGAACTGCTCCGACGAAAAGGGCTTCGTCAGGAAGTCGGCCGCGCCGAGCTTCATGGCCTCGACCGCCTTCTCGATCGTCCCATAGGCCGTGATCACAAGGACCTCGGTCTCGGGAAAGCGCTCGCGCACCGCCTGCAGCACCTCGAGCCCGTCCATCTGCGCCATCTTCAGATCGGTGATCACGAGCTCGGCGCCGTGCTCCTCGAGCATGTCCAGGCCGCGCGCCCCGCTCTCGGCGGCGAAGGTACGGTGCCCGCGCCGACGCAGGAGGAGCTCGAGCCCCTCCCGCATGGTGTCGTGGTCGTCGATGATCAGAATCTGGGCCATACGCCTTCTCCCTGTGCGGGAATGAACTCCGGGTGGGGAATCAGTCTTCGTCGTCAGAGTCCAGGAAGAGGTCTTCGGACCCTGCGAAATATACTCGGAACTCAGCCCCGGACCCACGTGAAGGTACGGTTGGACCGGTCTGCGGGGTCCCGGGTTCCGAGGTTCCCTCGGGGTCCATCAACTCGACTCGGCCTCCGTTGGACTCCACCACCCGTTTTACGATTGCAAGGCCCAAGCCAGCGCCCTGCTCCTTGTCGGTCACGAAGGGTTCGAAGATGCGCTCGCGTTCCCCAGCATCGACGCCCGGCCCGTCATCGCGAACCGACACGACGACCTCTCCGTTCCACCACCAGGCGGTCAGCCAGACGTTCGAGCCGGCCTCGGCGGCGTTCTTGAGCAGGTTGAGGGCCACCCGTTTCACATGGTCCGGATCGGCCCGGGTCATGAGGGGCCGGTCCGCCAGGTTCATCTCGAGCATGCCTCCCTCTCCGGCCAGCTCCAGGTCGAGCAGCTCGGCCGCCTCGGTCAGCGGCTCGCGGATATCGTGCACCCGGATCTGCGGGTCGAGGGGACGGGCAAAGGCCAGAAAGTCATTGATGATCCCGTTGAGCGCCTCGACCTCGGTCCGGATCCGGGTCAGGAGTCGGGCGCGCTCCTCGCCGCTGTGCGACTCCATGGCGGCCGAGGCGAACAGCTCGAGCCCGCCGAGTGGATTGCGGATCTCGTGCGCCACCTGCGCCAGCATCAGGCGCAGCTGCTCGTCTCGCTGCACCACCCCGATCCGCATTCGCTCCATGGCGCGAGAGAGGCGTCCGACCTCGTCGCCCCGCTCCTCGCTGACGGGCATATCCCATCGCCCCCGCTGGATCCGGATGGCCGCGCGCGACAGCCGCTCGAGTGGCCGCACGATATTCGTGGCCAGAAGGTAGGCCAGAATCCCCGCCAGAATGGCCGCCGCGAGCGCTCCCAGGATCAGAGACTGTCGCAAATCCGTCAGTGGGTCGAGGAAATCTGCCTGTACCAGGACTACCAGCATGGCGTTCGAGTCCTGCAGACGGTAGAACCCGTACTTGTACGGCTGACCGCTCGGCCCTTCGAAGGTGGGGGTCACTGCGCTCCCCTCCTCCCAGGCCTGCGCCAGCTCCTGCGGGTACGCGTCGAGAAAGGAGAGGACGGTACCGATCGGGATCACGTCGGCCGGCTCCGAGGTCACCATCGCCGGGCCTCCGAGAGCCCCGGTGCGGCGAAAGACGTACGCCTCCTCGACGAAGGTCTTGAGCCCCTCGAGCCGTCGCTGGTGCGAGATCCACAGGGCCGAGGCCTCGTCCCCGCGCTGGAAGAAGTTGAGCTGGTCGCCCTCGAGATAGACCTCGCCCGCAGCTCCCGCGATCCAGATCAGCTTCTCGTCCATCTCGGCCTCGAGAGACCGGCTCATCACCCGCCAAGCGAGCACACTTCCGCCGAGGGTGAGCATGATGGTGAACAGGACGAGCGCGAGAGCGAATTTCCTTCGGAGGCTCATCGGGGATCGATCCGGCTCACCGCGGACTCACGATCCACACGGGACACGCAGTTCGCTGGGTTCGGAAAAGCTCACCGGGCGGGGTCCCAGGGGTGCCACGACGATGTGAAAGGGGTAGCGCTCCCGGGCGGCCGGCGAGCAGAAGTCGCCCGGAATCTCTTCGAGCATCTCGACCCGCGTGGCCGTTCCCACGGGAAGCACCCGACGCACGTTCACCGTGTGGCCCGCCTCGTTTCGGAGCCCCGGGCTTCCCACCAGGACCATCTCGGAGCCCCAGTCGATCTCGGGCAGGGGCTGGCTCCCCTCGGTGTGGGACTGCCAGAAGTCGCTCCAGCCGTCGGGCTCGGTGCCGTCTTCGGTCAGAAAGACCATCGGACCGTCGGGGCGGGCCGGGGAGCTTTCGCCGCGATCCAGATTCGCGAAGGGTATCGAACCCTCGAAGACCGACCGCTCGCTGTCGCCCAGGGTGAAGGCGCGGACGAGCTGCGCCGCGTTGACGACCCGGGGCGCGTTGGCGTCGGGGCCGGCGGAGCCCACGCTGAGGGTGAAGAGGCTCCCGTCGACGCATCGGGTCCACTGGGCCACCTCGTCGCGGAAGGTGTCGACCATCGTGACCCGCACCCGGGAGCGTGGCGAAACGCAGGTGGGGATCAGCCCCTGATCGACCTCTCCGGGAAGACGAAGCCCCGGATTCTCGTTCAACTGCTGATTGAGGGTGGAGTACTCGGGGGCGAGCTGTCCGGGATTCAGGCGGCTGCTCAGGATGCGCTCCTCGCCGAGCCGGCCCTGGTAGAGCATGCGCTCGACCAGGACCCAGCGCCCGTCCGACATCCAGACCAGGGTCGCTTCGGTCGCACCGAGACCGTCGGCGATGGGGCGCTCCACATCGATGCGGATCTCTCCGATCTGGGCGAAGCGCGGGGTCGGCACGACCGTGGTGCTTCCCTCGCAGGCGGGGATCACCCCCACGACCAGGAGCGACACGAGCCCCAGGAGCACACGTCGAGCCCACCCGCGCGAGACCGCGATCGGGGCATCGGCCTTGACGGGGCCGATACTCAGGGCCGACTCTTGATCATGAATCACCGTGACCGCCTCCGTGAGCTCCTGGTGGAGCGTTCTCTGGAGAAGGGCGACTTCGTCCTGGCCAGTGGCGCCCGCTCCTCGTACTACATCGACGCCCGCCGGACCACCTTTTCGGCCGAGGGGCAGTACCTGCTCGGGATCGTCGGCCTTCAGGCACTCTGGTCCTCGGGCCTGTCTCCCGACTGGGTCGGAGGGCTTACCATGGGCGCCGACCCCGTGGCCTGTGCCCTCGCGCACCGCAGCTGGCTCGAGAACCAGCCGATCCAGGCCTTCTCGGTCCGCAAGGAGCCGAAGGGCCACGGCACCGCACGCCAGATCGAGGGCGGCCTTCCGCCCGGGTCCGATGTCGTGGTGGTCGAGGACTCGCTGACCACCGGATCGAGTGCCCTGAAGGCGGTGAAGGTGCTCGAGGACTTCGGGGTGTCGGTCCTGGCGGTGTTCACCGTGGTGGATCGCCAGGAGGGCGGCGAGCAGTTGATCACCGAGGCCGGCTACTCCTTCCTGCGCGTCTTCACCGCCGACGAACTCCTCAATCCACCAGCCTGAGGGGCATCACCAGGCACAGGTAGTCGTCGACCGTCTCTCCCTCGGCTCCCACCGGTTCGACCGTGGCCGCCCGTTCCGGGGCCTTGAAGCTCATCTTCACCTCGTCGCTTCCAACGTAGCGCAGCACCTCGAGCAGGTAGTTCGCGTTGAACCCGATCGCGATGGGATCGTACTCGTAGCCGATCTCGATCTCGTCGTGCGCCTCGCCCAGATCCGGAGTCAGCACATTGAACACGACCCGGTTCTCGGAAAACTCCATGCGGATCCGGTGCGTCTGGTCGCTGGCCACCGCCGCGACCCGTCGGATCGCGGACTCGAGTGACTTGCGCTCCATGATCGCGTGCTTGTCGTTGTCCTTTGGAATTACCTGCTCGTAGTTCGGATAGGTCCCCTCGATCAGCCTGGTGTAGACCTCGATCGACTCCGAACGGAAGCCCAGGTGGTTCGCTTCGCGCCCCACGCGGATCGTCTCGTCGCCCTTGAAGAGCCGGCGCACCTGGTCGAGGGCGGCCGGGGGCACGATGAGCTGCGCCGTGGTCTCGACCGAGGGACCCGCGGGAATCCGCATGCGCGCCAGGCGGTGTCCGTTGGTGGCGACCATCCGCATCTCGCCGTCCCTCAGCTCCCACAGGACCCCGTTTAGCACTGGCCGGCTCTCTTCGGTCGAGACCGCGAACGAGGTGTGCTGGATGAGCGAGAGCAGATTCGCTCCCTCGGCCACCCATCCTCCATCGAACGAGACCGACGGAAGGGCCGGGAAGTCGTCGGCGGGAAGCCCGTTGAGCTTGAAGCGCGAGCGTCCGCAGACGAGCTCGATCTGATCCCCGCGGGTGGTGATCTGGACCGGCTGGTCGGGGAGCTCCTTGGCGATCTCCTGGAGCTTCTTTCCGGGAGCCGTGAGCGACCCTCCCTCGGACACGTTGGCCGGAACCTGGACCCGCACGCCGACATCGAGGTCGGTGGCGCTCATCCGGACCCCGTCGGGAGCCGCCTCGAAAAGGATGTTCGAGAGGACGGGAAGGGTGGTCTTCGAGGGGATGCTGGCCGAGACGGAGGCCAGCCCCTGTACCAGGTTCTGTCGGGTGATCTGAAAGTTCATCTCGGCTCCATGCGGATGGATTCGGGTCGAGTGTCCACGGGTAAGAGCTCTTCTACTTTTCTATATATAGAAATTTAGTAGTAGTAGTAGGGGGTGTGGAGTTGTGGAAAGCCCGTCGGAAGGATAGGCAAAACGCCCGCCCCGCACCACCATCGACCGCGGAGCGGACGCGTGGAAGGAGGGTGGAAAGAACCGGCCGCTTCCCCCGCGCTTCCACAGTCCACGGGGGTGTGTGGGAAACGGTGCGCTTTTCCACAGGCTTATCCTCATGGTTTCCCGGGGGTCGCCAGGGCCCTGCGCAGGGTGTCGACGCGGCTCGCGAACTCGGGGTCTTCGTCGACGAGCCCCTCGATCTTGCGGATCGAATGGATCACCGTGGAGTGATCCCGGTCGCCGAAGCTCCGCCCGATCTGGACGAGAGAGGGGTCGAGCAGCTCCTTGATCAGGAACATCGCGACCTGGCGGGGCACCGTGACATCCTTGGTCCGCCGGCGGGAGGCCAGCGCCTCGGGCGTCACGTTCCATTCTTCGGCCACCCGGTCTCGGATCGCCGCGGGGGTCAGGCGGGGCTGCGAGGGTCGATCTTCGCTGCGCAGCATTCCCTTCAATGCGGTGCGGGCCAGCTCGACCGTGATGTCCTCTCGGCGGAGCGACGAGTAGGCGAGCAGCTTGATGACCGCGCCCTCGAGCTCGCGGACCGACGAGGTGCACGAGCGCGCGATGTAGTCCATCACCTCGTCGTCGAGGGTGAAGTTGTCGTCGGCCGCCTTCTTCCGCAGGATCGCCACCCGCGTCTCGTAGTCGGGCGACTTGATGTCGACGACCAGCCCCCATTCGAACCTCGAGACCAG